>JAQUJC010000015.1 GCA_028681135.1 Kiritimatiellia bacterium
TTGGGAAGTTGCGGGTGCGCGGAAAAAAGAGCGTATTCAACGTGGTACTGCTGAAAGCAACTGGATGGAACATCTTCCGCGCTGCCGACGCCATGGTTTATAAGACGAAAAGAACGATTCAGACAAGAATCATTGCTCCCAGCGCCACGCTTTCGTTGCTTTTTGACCTTTTGGGGCAGGTTGAATGCCCTCAAGGAGCACGCTGCGGGTTCCGATCTCATTGGAAAATTAAAACGCCCGAACTTCTCGTCGCATGAAAAATAGCCCACATTCTGGTTCCGACGTTTTGTCGGTGGCGTCACGCTATGGAAAACTTTTTTACGATTTTTCCACGCTATGGAAATTCGCCAACCCATCCAGCAGATCCCGAATCACCCGTTTCACGGCCATATGGATGCCCGGTGCTTTGCTGCGGCGCGACCCCGCCACATTCAGCACCCCGTTATCCGGGCAATGCCGCTTAAGCCAGCGGCGCAATTTCGCCACGACCACATCGTGCGGCTGGTTCAGATCCGCCTTCAAACAGGGCTTGCGGTGCTGGCGGGCAAAATCAATGGTGAGCAACGATCCGCCCTCGGGTTTGCCATAGGTAAAAATCACGGTGCAATCGGAATCGATGACGTTGCGTTCGGTACGCGGCGGATAATGTCGCGACCAATGCTGGCGCATGCGATACTTGGCTGGCACCTTGCCTTTTTCGGAGCGGCGGCCTTTGGGCACCCAGCCTCCATAGGGAAAGGAGCGTTGCACGCAGGCCGCCAAAGCCCCCTGGTCCGCCCCCGTCTGTCCGCCCGACACAATTTTGCGCAGTTTCATGGGGCCATCGTATCGCCCGAGCGCTCATTTTCCAAGTTGGGATTGCGAGAGTTTGGATTGCGATTGGGGCACCATGTGGGTAGTATGGACCCTTGCATGGAAAACGGCTGCAACCATCCCGGCAGGAGATAACGACGTGACGACAGTTCCGATCCGGCTTGCCCCCCGCCTCTGGGCTCGTCTGTGCCTCGGCGCGGTGCTCGTGTCGATTCTGATTCTGGGGGCCCTCGTTGTCCGCTGGGCCATCCGCCGCCAAGACCACGTCTTGCGCACCTACCTCCGCTATGACGCCTACGTTGTCGCCAACGCCATTCCTCAGGATCGTCTGGCCGTCCTAGACCGCTTCCATGACCGCGCCCCCCCCCCGCCCGAGACCACGCGGCTACACACCCAACTCCGGCGCCTCCTCCAGATCGATCCCGCCTGGAAACGGATCGTCCTGATGGGCCGCGACCCCGACGGCGCGCTTTACATCCAGGTGAGTTCCCAGGAGGACGGCGAGGAGCTGCGGCTGCCGCTACCGCCAGAACCATCTGCCCAGCCCCCCCCCCAACTGCAGCACGTCTTCGACACGCGCAAGACCGAAATCGCCGGGCCTTATCGGGATGCCCACGGCACTTGGATGAGCGTATTGACGCCGGTGATCGATGCCGCCACCGGTCGCCTGGTCTCGGTGGCGAGCCTTGATATTGCGGCCGAGGACTGGCACGCCACGACCTGGCGGGCCGGGCTCATCCCGGGGCTGCTCACCCTGAGTCTCCTGGGACTGGCGCTGCTCGGCACGGCGCTCCACCACTGTAGCGCGCGCACCGCGGAACACCCCCACCCATACTGGCGCCACCTGGAAGCCAGCCTGGTCCTGGCGCTGGGCACCTTGCTGACCCTGGGGGGCATGTGGCTGGCTCACATTCAAGAGACTCATCAACAACGGGACACGTTTCTGGCGATGGCCCATATCAATACCCATCAGGTTAGAAACGCTTTTCACAATCTGCGAAGAATGGAACTCGAGAGTTTGGGCCGCTTTTTTGAAAACAGCGAGGAAGTAACTGCCGACGAATTCCAGGCCTATGTCGATTTTCTCCATCGGGTTTCCATCGGCCAGGCCTGGGGCTGGATTCCCAGGGTGCCCGCCCCGGCACGCGACACATTTGTCACGCAGGCCCGCCGTGACGTCGACCCCGACTTTGAGCTGTGGGAATTCGATGCGGAGGGCGGTCCGACCACGGCACAAGATCGTCCGTTGCATTATCCGCTCCTATTTTGGAAGCCGTGGGATACCCACAGCGTAGGCGACCTCCGCCCTGGCTTCGATCTGGCCTCGCTAGAGTCCGTTGCCCGGTCGATTGCTGCCGCTGCCGAGAACCATCTTCCCTTTGCCAGCCCCCCACAGACGATAGGCGCGGCCACCGCCGCCCCCCCCTTGATGTTCTTCTTCCACCCGGTCTATCGCTCGTTGGCGTCGCAGCAACCGCAGGGCTTCGTGATGTCAGCACTCCCTCCACATGTCTTTCTTCAGACCGTGCTCAATACCTATTTCGATCAGACCCCCTTGCTTCGCTTGGACCTGCTGGAGATGCGGGAGCGTGCTGCGTCCATCCCCTTGGCGACCACAACCACGGCCACTCTGCTGCCTCCGGATGCCCCGCCTTTGCAGACTTTGCCCCTGCGCTGGACCCTGCCCATTCTGGCCTTTGGCCGCACCTATGCTGTCGAGGCTTCCCCCACCCGCGAGTTCTTTCTCCAGCACCCCATCTATCTGACCTGGATCGCGGGCGTGGGCGGGGGGGGCATCACGCTCGTATTGACCTTGCTAACCAGTGTCCTTATCCATCGCCGCAAGGACCTGGAACACCTGGTCAAGCAGCGCACCCACGCCCTGGCTTCCAGCGCTCAGCACTTCAGGCAACTCGCGCGTTTCAGCCGCACCCTCACCTGGGACGTGAACGCCGAGGGCCTCTTTATGGCTATCAGCGATGTCGTCCACGAGGTCTGGGGCTATACCCCGGACGAATTGATTGGCCAACGCTATATCTATGATCTGCACCCCGAGCACGGGCGCGAGACCTACGTCCAAAAGATGATGGCCGAATTTCACGCCCGACGTCCCTTCCGCAACCGGACCACCCCCATCCTATCAAAAAGCGGTCAGACGGTATGGATGATCACGAACGGAATCCCCGTCTTGGACGATCAGGGCAATCTGACCGGTTACCAGGGATTTGCAACGGACATCACCGCGGCCCATGATGCCCAGCAGGCATTACGCAAAAGCGAACGCCAATTGCGCATGTTGGCGGAAAACATGCAGGATGTCGCCTGGGCCATCGATGCCCAGTCCCACCAATTTATCTATGTCAGCCCCTCCATCGAACAGCTTTTGGGCTGCTCCCCCGCCACCGCGATGGCCCAATCGCTCAAACAGCTCTTTTCCTCTGCTCACTACAGCACCTTTTCACACCTGATCAAAACCTATACATCCGACTTCCGCTCCGGGCAGTTAAGTAACAAGCAGTTTTTCACCCACCAGTTCGATCTCCTCCGTGCCGACGGGACGGTGGTGCCCACCGAGACCATCTCGCGCTTCGTGTGGAATGACGAGACCGGACAGGTGGAAGTCCATGGCATCACCCGGGACATCACGGAACGCAAGCATGCGGAAGACACCCTCCGTGAAAGCCGGCGTCATCATGCCACACTGCTAACCAATCTGCCAGGCATGGCCTATCGCTGTGCCAACGACCCGGCCTGGACCATGGAATTTGTCAGCGACGGCTGCCGCGAGCTGACCGGCTACGCCCCCGAGGACCTCATCAACAACCGGACCCTTACCTTCAATGACCTGATTGCGCCCCCCTATCACCACCGACTGTGGGAGCAATGGCAGGACCAGTTGGCTCGTCATCTGCCATTTGAAGATGAATATGAGATCACGACCCGCTCGGGCAAAACCAAGTGGGTCTGGGAAAAGGGCACGGGCGTTTATGACGAGGCGGGCCGCGTCCTGGCCCTGGAAGGCTTCATCATCGACGTCACCGCGCGCAAGCACGCCAACCTGGAACGCGACCGCCTCATGGCGGCCATCGAGCAATCCGACGATGCCGTTGTCATCACCAATGCCCAGGGAACCATCGTCTATGTCAACCCGGCCTTCTGCGCCGTAACCGGCTATTCCCGCCAGGAAGCCCTGGGTCAGAATCCGCGCATTCTCCAGAGCGGTGTCCAGGACCGCGCATTCTACAAGGCGATGTGGCAAACGCTCATCGCGGGCCGCACCTGGCGGGGTCAACTCACCAATAAACGCAAAGATGGCACTTTATTCACCGAAGTGGCGTCCATCTCCCCCGTGCGGGATGCCAACGGCGAGATTGTCCAATTTGTGGCCGTCAAGCGCGACATCAGCCAGCAACTGCGCGACCAGCAGGAGCGCGACACCCTGCACGCACAGCTACTCCAGGCCCAGAAAATGGAATCCATCGGCCGCCTGGCCGGCGGCATCGCCCACGACTTCAACAACATGCTCCAGGCCATCCTGGGCTATGTCGAATTATGCCTGGAACAGACGCCCCCCGACCAACCGCTTCATGCCGATCTGATGGAAATCCAGAAGGCCGCCCAGCGCTCCAAGGCCCTCACCCATCAGCTCCAGGCCTTTGCCCGCAAGCAGCCCATTCGCTCAAAGAACCTCGATCTGAACGCGGCCATCGCCAACATGGAGGGTATGGTCAGTTTCATCCTGGGTAAACAAATTCAACTCGAGACGAAACCGGCAGCCGACCTGGGTCGGATCCAGGTTGATCCCGGCCATCTGGACCAGTTACTCACCAATCTGTGCATCAATGCCCGCGATGCCATTGCCGACCGCGGCACCATTACCATCGAAACCCGCAATGTCCATGTGGCCCATCCCATCCGCAACCTGCATGGGGATATCCCGGCCGGGGATTATGTCCGCCTCTCCGTCACCGATACCGGCAGCGGCATGACACCCGAAACCCTTAAGCATATCTTCGAACCCTTTTTTACCACCAAAAAAATGGGCCTGGGCACCGGCTTGGGGCTGGCCACCACCTATGGCCTCCTCCAGCAAAATTCCGCCATTCCCCGAATCCTCAGCCAGCCCGGCAACGGTACGGCGTTCCACGTCTTCTTTCCTCGGCAACCCGCCCCCCCTCCCCCGGCAACAATCCCCGACCGCGACGATTCAGCCTGCCCGGTGGAGCCGCAGGTCACCGAAACGATCCTCATTGTCGAAGATGAAACCGCGCTGCTTCAGACGACCCGGCGCATGCTCGAATCGTTGGGCTACACGGTCCGCACCTATTCATCCGCCACCCAAGCCCTGGCATTTGCCCAGGCCAACCCCGACGCCTTTGATCTTCTGCTGACGGATGTGATGATGCCCGATCTGGCCGGCCCCGAACTGGTTCAGCGCCTGCAAGCGGTGCAGCCCACTCTGCGCTATCTTTATATGTCCGGCTACCCCGCCAACCTATTTGGAGAAAAGGGCGACCAGAATCCCCACGTCCAGTTCATCAGCAAACCGTTCAACCGGGCCCAACTGGCCCGAAAAATCCGCGCTGTGCTCGACGGATAGGCGCGCGGCGCCATTCGCCATCGCGCCCCCCCGCCTCCATTCTGATTACCCCGCTGCAGCTGATCAATAATGCCTCTTTCGTTGTTCCCTGTTTCCTGATTTCCAGATTCATTATTTTGAAAATTATGTGGGCTGATTTCCCTGCGCGGCACACCTGCGGGCTCTATGCCGTGGAAAACCCCGAACTCGTCAAACCTACCCTTGTCCGGTTACTCCGTTTCCACCGCCGTCTCGGTTATTATAATATGTGAGACAGACTGGAAATTGAGTTCACCTATCGACTTGGGGATCAAGATAATACAGGTCAGTCTCGGTTATTATAATAACCGAGACTCGGCCTCTTGCATGGGGATGGGAAGACCCGTTGCACCGTCTATTTCGCTGTCAGTTGCCATCAGGCGGTTGTGGAATGGGTGTCCCGTTTCGGAAGTCAGGCGACGTGCTCGACAGAGAGGCGCGCAGCGCCATTCGCCCCCCCCCGCCCCATCAATCCATTCGCGCAACGGGTGGATGGCGCACCGCGATGCCGCGGCCCGCCAGATAGGCCTTCACCTGCTGGACGGTGAAGGTTCCAAAATGGAAGACACTCGCCGCCAACAGGGTGCTGGCGTGACCTTCCTTGACCGCTTCCACAAAATGCACCAGTTTGCCCGCCCCTCCGCTGGCCACTGTCGGCAACTGGGTGGCATCCACAATCCCCCGAATCAAATCCAGGTCATAGCCATGCTTGGCCCCATCGCCCACTTTACTGGTGGGCAATATCTCGCCCACCCCCACCCCCGCCATTTGTTTGGCAAATTCAATTGCATCCACCCCGGTCGCCGTCCGCCCACCATTGATAAACACCTCACGGCGGGAAGGCAGCCGGTCATTGCGGTCCGCATCAATCGCCAGAATGATCGTCTGGCCGCCGAACTGGTTCACCGCCGCAGCCACAAAGTCGCGGTCACGAAAGGCCGCCGTTGAAATACTGACCTTGGTCGCGCCCGCGGCCAAGGCCGCCTCGACATCCGCCAGCGTCTGGATTCCCCCGCCGACCACCACGGGGATGTGAACGGCCTCCGTCACCTGCTGCAGCACATCAAATACCGTTCGGCGTTTTTCGATGGTGGCAGTAATATCCAGGAATCCCAGAACATCGGCACCTGATTTCTCATACGCCTGGGCACACGCCACGGGGTCGCCCGCATCGATCAAATCGACGAAATGAATACCCTTCACAACGCGCCCGCCCTGGATATCCAGGCACGGCATAATCTGTATGGTTTTTTTCATATCATTCCCTGTTTGGGGGGTCAGTCAGGCGAACACATTACGCCGTCCCCCCCATCGTGGCAAGTCCGCGCACCGTCGTTGGTTGTTGGTCGAAGGAATCCAAACCGGGCTGTTCCGTTCCCGTAGCACGCGCCTCCTGTCGCGTGTCTGCCCAACGTCAAACAACCACCAGAGATCATATACCCCACGGATGCCTTCGGCGGCCCACGGATATGTAAACAGCCAACCAGCCACGGCTCACCCGGAGGGTTCGCCCCCAGCTCTCAAGCCTCAAGTCTCGTCCTCTCTGTGGCCCTCTGTGGTAAACTCTGCTTCCCTCCTGCCCCCTGTCTCCTCTGCTTGTCCACCATAGCCTTGGCGACGGTGGATGCCTCTGTGATGAATCTGGCTGCCCACTTGAAGATTGGATATTGAAGATTGAACCATGCCTTCGGCTTGGCCGGTATTGAATATTGTCGTCCTCATTTGTCAATGAGGCGGCTGTGCGTTTTTAGGGATACGCGGGGTGCCGGGGGGAAAGACCACGCAGCGAAGTTTTTTGCGCCCCCAGCGCAGCGCTTCACGGTGGGTTGTGTGAAAGAGGTCGAGGCGGCGACGGCCTTTGATGTCGCCGCCGCGGTCTTCCACGATGCCATAGCCGTAGCCGGGGATGTAAAAGACGGTGCCCATGGGATAATAGCGGGTATCGGCGGCAAGTGTCCCCGGCTTGGCCTTGGTGCCGCTGGCCGTAATGCCCACGGCCTTGGGCTTGCCGCGGCGGCGGCCGCTGGCTATGACAGGTTGGCCCTTCCAGTTGAGTTTCCAGCCGCAGCAGGCACCGCAGGGGCAATAGGCGGTGGTTTCAATTGTGACGGGGCGGCCCCGGATCAGCCCGTCACCGAGCGCGCCATCATCGCGAATGAACAAGCTGCAGCCGGTGGCGGCCAGCAGAGTTGCCACGGTCAGGCACAGGATGGTCAAGTGGCGATGCATGGAATTGATAATCATGGCCAGAAGGGGGGCGGATGACAATTCCTTTTCTCCGGGGGCCGGGCTGTGGCAGGATGAGGACATGGAGCAGCAGCACACTATCCGCGTCGAAGAGTGGGCCCGGCCCGGTGAGCCGTTCCGCCTCGCCGCCGTGGCCATAGGGGCAGCGGATTGGGCCGCCGTGCTGCCGGCGACGGCCCAGGCGCGGGTCGCGCGCTTTGCCGATGGACACGCCCGGGCTCGGGCCGGGGCGTCGGAATGGATCAAAACCTGCTGGCTCCCGCGCGAATTGGGACTGGCGGCGGTGGAGGTTAGGACGGGCGCAAATGGCAAACCCCTGCTGGAAGGGGCGGCGGCCGCCTGGGGGTTCAATCTGTCCCATGCCGGAGAGTATGTGGTGGCGGCGCTGGCGCGGGACGCGCAAATCGGCGTGGACCTCGAATCGACGTCGCGGAAGGCGGACATTGTGCGGCTGGCGCAGCGAGTCTTCTCTGCCTGCGAACAAGCCGCCGTACAGCAGGGGGGGCGTGCGGCCTTTTTTACGCTCTGGAGTCAAAAGGAGGCGCTGGTGAAGGCGGTGGGGTGCGGCTGGGCAGATGAGCGGCTGCAACGCGGTACGGCGCTGGCACCGGTGGGCTTTCAGTTGGAACCCACGACCGGCGCGCGGGTCTGGTCGCGCCCGGTCATCGATGGCGCCTACTGCCTGGCAGTGGCAATGGTGTGAGTCGAAGAGACGCACGCGGACGAAACCCTAATTGGGAGTTGGCGAACCGCGGGAATGGCGGTAACGTAATCTCAGCATGAGAGAATTGGCGCAGCAGATGAGTGTGTTGGGATTGGGCGTATGTGGGGTGCTGTCGCTGTGGCCGTTTCCCTTTTCCCGTCGCTGGCAGTCCTGGCATCTGTATCTTCCGGTGGCGGGGTTGGCGCTGTATGCGGTGTTTGAACTCGCGCTGCCCACCGAAGTTGAGTTGGGCTGGCGCATGAGCGCGGTCGTAGCCGTGTTGCTCTTTTTGTGGCTGAACGGTATCGCCAAGGTCGCGCTATTGGCGGTGTTGATGGAGAAGACCGGCGGGCGCCGTCATCGCCTGCGCCGTGAACCGCAACGACTCTGGCAAGGGCTGCTGGCGATACCCCTTGTGGCCATTTGCGCTGTTTGGTGCTGGAGATCGCTGGCATGAAATCGGAGGTCCCCATGACCCGTGACGAGATCATCGCATTCCTGAATCGCCATCCGGTCTGCCATTTGGCCACCATGGACAATGGGCAACCGCGGGTGCGCGGCATGTTCATGTATCGGGCGGATGAGACGGGGCTGATGTTCCATACGGGCACGCACAAAGCGGTGGCCGAGCAGCTTCAGACGGGAATGCCCGTGGAGATATGTTTTAACAACTCGGATGTGCAGGTCCGGGTGGCCGGGGTGGCGGAAGTGTGTGACGATGATGCCCTGAAACAGGAAGTCCTCTCCGTGCGCTCCTTCATGCAGCCGTGGATCGAAAAACACGGCCTCGACTTGCTGCTGCTCGTTCGGATCACCCAGTGCCGGGCCGCGGTCTGGACCCTCGCCGACAATTTCAAGCGGGTGGACTACCAGCCCTTATAGGTCGGGCTGGCGCTGCGAAGGCGCGCGCAGGTGCAGCCGCCGCCGCAGCCATCGCCACGGACGACTGGCACCCTGCCGCCAAAACTGGTGTACGCGCCACCAGAAGGCGGTGTTGCGCCCCCCCAGATAGCGGTGAAGAAAGAGACGTCGCAGCGGCGTGGGCAGGTCCAGGCGACGCAAATCCTTGAGATCGTAGAACTGCTTCACCCCCCCTGCGATGCGCCAGCGGGCGCGATGGACGTGATCGGTGTCGATCAGATATATCTGGCCATCGTCGCCCTCCAACCAATTTCCGCATGCCAGGTCGTTGTGGCGCAGCCCCTGGCGATGCAGAGCGGCAACCCGATCGGCCAATTGCCCGGTCAGGTTTTCCAAGGCGCGGGCATTTTCGTCCGGGGGCAGCCCGGTGACGCCGAGCAGATAGTCGCGCAGGGAATGGCGGGCCGGAATCTGCGCATAGAGCAGGAAACTGTCGCGCCAACGGCTGTCGCGCCGGGCCTGCCAGCACGCCAAAGGGCGATAGGTCGGCAGGCCCGCGGCGGCGAGATAGTGCGCACCGCGCAGGGCTCGGCGGGAGGGGTCGCGCAGCCAGTGCGACAGCAGCGCATTCAACCGGCGCAAGGGGCGGAGGGCCGCGGGAGCGGCGTGGGCCACCTTGAGAATGCAGGGCAGTCGGGAGGGGGGGGGCAGCAAAAAGGAATAGATGGTGTAGCGAAAGTTGCGAGTGGAGACCGGGGTGAATTCTTGCGTGTCGCGCCAGCGCCCGGACATGATAAAGGCCCGCACGGCATCTGCCTCGGGCTGATCCTGGATAATCAGTAGGCGGTGGATTGGCGGCAGTCGAGATGTGCGGGAGGAGCTCATGTTCAGGTTTCCGCTAATTGGTTAGCTACCCGATCCAAAGCCGGGAGGGGGTGAGGCTGCGCGGCGAGCGCGCCGCGCAGGTGGCGGGCGGCCACGGGAATATGACGGGCAAACGATGCCAGGCCGGGTTGCTGGCTGAGCACGGCATAGGCGCCGAGGGCCTGGCACAAACGCTGGATGGCGGCTGCCGGGAAGACGGCCGCAATGGCATCGCCCTGGGGATGATGGCGGGCATAGGCCTCCACCAGGCGGCGTTGGAGGGGGGGCGGCAAGTCGGCATAGGGATCGCACACGAGACTGGCGAGGTCATAGGCAGCGGGGCCGCGGCGCATGCCTTGGTAATCAATCATGACCGGCTGGGCACCGCGAAAGAGGATATTGCTGGATTGCCAGTCGCGGTGAATCAAGGCAACCGGGGAGGCCGCAAGAATCTGGGCGATGCCCATTAATTCCGCGGCGACCGCGGCCAGGAGGGACTCGGAGGCACCCAGGCGCGCGCGAAGGACGTGGTCGCAGAAATACCGATGCTCCCAGGCATAGAGCGCGGGGCCAAATCCGGGCATCAGAGGCAAACGGGTTTGGCGCGCCGCCGAAAGACCATCCTGGTGCAGGCGCAGCGTCAGCGAAATCAGACGGCGGTACAGGCGCTGGATGGCCGCGGCATTCATCTGCGGCAAGCGCGATTCCAGCGTGTCGGGCCCGAGATCCTCGAGGATCAGCACATGGTCGCGCGGAGCATCCAGCAGCAGCCGCGGCACCGGCAGCCCCAGGGTCTCCAAAAACCGTGTATGACGCGCGTATAAACGATTCTCCGGCCGCTCCGGTGACCAACGGATGAGCATGGCGGAAAGTGCGCGGTTATTATAATAACCGCGCACTTTGAGGGAGGGCAATGGGAGGCGGAAAAAGGCACGGGCGGAGCCGCGCGGGGGCACTACTTCTACGGGAAAAAGATCAGGGGGGGGGTGCGACAGGCGGGCGCGGGGCTTCTTGGGGCGGGGCGGAGTGGCGCTGGCGGAGGGCGACGCGAGGCGCCGACGCAGGGCCGCGACCAGGTGTTGCTCGCGGGGAGACAGGACCGCCGCGGCGGGCAGGCTGAAGGATTCCCCAGCGTGACCAAGACGCGCCGCAGTATCCCGGTGGGCCTGGACATACTGCGCAGGGGTGCCGATGTCAGCCCAAAACGACCCCGGAACAACAACCCCGGCAATGGAGTGGCGCTTTTTCTGGGCGCGCTGGTAGGCGGCAATGATCGTGTCAAAACCTTCTGGCCGGATGAAGGGCAAGATCTGTGGATCGAGCACCTGGACTCCGCAGAAGGTCGCCTGCCCGTTGGCGGGATCATGAAAACTGCGGATGACTCCGTTGCGGCAGCGCACGGTTTTAGGGCCGGCGTCTTCCGTAAGCCAGCAGGCGGCAAGCGGGCGCTGGCGTTCCCAGGCGCGCAGCAGGGGCCGCGGATCAAGATCAGCCACCACATCGGCATTCACCAGCCAGAAGGGTTGATCGAGAAACCAGTGCGCGTGGCGCAAGGCGCCGCCGGTGCCGAGAATGACGGGCTCGAAAATCATGGCCACACGCACATCGGCAAGGGGTCGGCGGGCGAGATGACGGACAATCGGCCCCGGAGCATGATGCAGATTGATCAGGACCTCTTGCACCCCCCAGCTCGCCACCTGTTCCAAGGTCCGCTCCAGCATGGGCCGATTCCACAGGGGGAGCATCGGCTTAGGCGTTTCCAGGGTCAGGGGCCGCAGCCGCGTGCCAAACCCGGCGGCAAGAATAAAGGCTTTGCGGGGCGGGCGCATGCGACAGTCGCGCGACTAGCCCGAATGCGGCGTGTCTTGGACAACGGGAATGGGCAGACGCAACCCATCGGCCAGGTGCGTCGGTGTGTCGGCGGGATGGCTCAGGTGCACATCGCCTTCGATGCGAATCCCGGCGCCGAAATGGATGTCGCCGTCGACGCGCAGCGAATCGCAGTGCAAGAGTGAAGGCGCGCCCTTGGCAAAGCGTTGCTCAAAGTCCGTAATGTTTTTATAAAACCGCGGATCGAGTTGAATATCCGGCGGGGGGCCAACGCGCTGAGGATCGAGAGTCACCTGGTGCTCGCTGCCGAGCCGATACAGGTCGGACCGGATCGCCAGCAGATCGTCAGTGGTTTTGACGGGAGCAAAGCGGAACCGCGGCACGACGAGCGCGTCGGCACCCTCAAAGCAGGCGATGGCGGAGCCCATGGCCGCCTCGAGCTGCACCACGGCGGGCGAGTCGGGACGGGTGGGGTCTACGGTTTTGCGGTTGACGATGAGGGGCAGTTGCGGCAGGCCGTTGGTGGCCTCCAGCATGTCGCGCAGCGCTTCCAGGTTGAGCCACAGGTTGTTGGTGTTAAAAAGGCTGTAGGTGCGGATATCCTGAAATGCGTCGGCTTCATCGTCCGGGCACTGAGCGGATTCACGCAGCAGCAGGCGGCCGCTTTTCTGGCTACGGGCGAGATGCCCGCCCTTGCGGTCGCTGTCGGTGCGCGCCGTGACTTCCATTAGGAACGGGGTGCGCCGACGGGCGATGTGGCCCAAAATGCCCAGATGCAGGAGCGCGCCGAGGTTGTCGGCGTTGGACACAAAGGCGTAGCGGAAGCCCTCCGCAAGAAGTCGTTCGAGCAGGCCGGTGGTTTGCAGCGCGTAATAAATATCGGCGTGGCCCGGCGGGCACCATTCCAGAGCCGGATTCTCGGCCCAGCGCACGGGGCCGCGTGTGGCGATATCCAATTTAGGCACGCGATGCTGGCAGAAGGCCAGTGGCAAGCCACCCGGATTGCCAAAGCCCGGGTGGTGCTTTTCGATGGCCGCCAGCGAATCGGCATCGGTGGAAAAACTGTTCATCAGCAGCAGGGGCAGTGGCGCGCGGCAGCGGGTGCGCAAGGCATCAATTTGCTGCACAATAATGTCGAGAAAACTCAGGCCATTTTTAGCAACCATCAGCGACTTCGCCTGTTCGAGACCCATGCTGGTGCCGAGACCGCCGTTGAGCTTGATGACCACCGTATGGCGGATGGCCTCTTCGGCGCTCGCATCCGATTCGTCCAGGTCCTCGAACCGCGTCAGGGGGCCGAGATCGCCGAGGGTCGCGCCGGGAATGACGCCCAGGTCGCCAGCGTTCCAGCGGCGCATATTGTCCAGGAAGGCCTCGACAATCAACGATGGCGCGCCATCGGCGGTCATCCGCTCGCGGATGATCCTCTCAGGATTGGGGGCCGCCACCCGATTACTCCCTATCCGGCGGCAGCCGGGATTCGATGGCGCGGCGCAATTGCGCCAGACGATCATCGCGCTGGGCGGTGCGCAATTGGTGGACGCGAATGACTTCGGCGTTCCACTGACGCTGCGACAACACCTGCAGAGGGTCCACCGGCAGATAGGCGGCGACGCCGGGGTGCAGTTCGGAGAGCGCATAGGTGGCGCTGCCCCCGGCAAAACGAACCGACACTTTGTCGTCATCAATAGCCGTAATTTCGGCGTTCTCGCGCAGGCTTTGGCCTTCGGGCCCCGGCAGTACGGGGAATACAATTTGGCGGCCGCGGATGCCGCGACCGGGGCCGACATCCGTCAGGACGGGCGCAGCGGGCAACGTGTTTTTGGCGGCTTCAACCACCCGCTTCATATGCTCCCGCAAGAGGGAGGCGCGGGCCACCGGGCTGTTATCGAGGAAGTTTTTGGCGGCTTCTTCAAATTCGCGCGCCAGGGATTCGGCCTCCTCCATGGCGTCCAGAGCTGCCTCGGCCAGCGCGGCAGACGACGCAACCTGGGCTTCCTCCACGGCGGTGGTGAGCCGGGCGATAGCGGCCTCTTGCTGCAGGGCGGCAGCCTGTGCGCCCTGTTGGAATTCGCTAAAGGCCTGTTGCTGGTCCGCGAGTTCTGCGCGCAGGGTGCGGCTGTGGCGAACGAACCAGGCCGTCGTACCAAAGAGGGCCAGCAGGACGAGCAGGGTAACGACAGGGAAAATCCAATAACGCCAGCGATGGGAAGGCGGCAGGCCGGGAATTTGCAGCGGGTTGCTGCATTCCGGACACTTGACAATGAAGCCCGCGCCGCGTGCGTCCACTTCGAGATTGTGTCCGCATTCGGGGCAATCAAAATTAATCATCGCCATACGTACCTACTTTCCACAGGTCAATGCTGTATCGCAATACTATAAGCCCCGGTGGCCCGGCTCGCAAGCGAATTGCCCTTGGGACCGGCACGTTGAGAACAGCAGCGGTGAACAGCGGCATGGAAAGGCGTTGCGCGGCAGGGACGGGAGAGGTATCCTGCATCCATGAAGAAAATTCGTAAAGCCAAGGTGGTGCGGGACACGCGCGAGACACAAATTCGCGTGGAACTGGATTTAGACGGTCGCGGGACCTATAGCATTGATACGGGATTGCCGTTTTTGAACCATATGCTCGAACTGTTTGCCAAACATGCGCTGTTCGACCTGAACCTGACTGCCAGGGGTGATTTAGAGGTGGACTATCACCACACGGTGGAGGATGTCGGCCTGGCCCTGGGCGATGCACTGAACCAGGCCTTGGGCGAGCGCAAAGGAATCGAACGCTATGGGTTCAGCCTGATGCCGATGGATGAAACACTCAGCCGCGTGGCTCTGGACCTGGGGGGGCGTCCGTTCCTGGTGTTTGAAATGGCGACCAAAAAGAGGAAAATACTGGATTTTGAGCTGTCGCTGCTGGGAGAATTTCTGCGGGCATTCACGACCCAGGCGCGCATGAATCTGCACATCCGCCAACTCTATGGAACGGATGCGCACCACGCCTATGAGTCGGTATTCAAAGGGCTGGCGCGGGCGATGAAGACCGCCTGCCAACGCGACCCGCGCGTCAAGGGCGTACCGTCAAGCAAGGGCGTGCTATAGATGCCCCCCCCCTCCCCCGGAGGCGCGATTAATGATGCATGGGTATCTGGGCCGCGGGGCCAACGCCCTGGACAGTCTAACCTGAATAATCCCGGCTAACCAAGCCCACGAGGATAACCACATATGATGAACACTGCATTTACCATTTTACCGGCGGTGGACCTGAAGGGCGGCAAGTGCGTCCGGCTGTGCCAGGGCCGCGCCTCGGACGAAACAATCTATGGCGATAACCCCGCACAACAGGCCCGTGAATGGGCGCGCCAAGGCGCGACGTGGCTGCATGTGGTGGACCTCGATGGCGCGTTCCAGGGCCACCCGGTTCATCTGGAGGTGATCGCCGAGATGGTGGCGGCAGCGGGCATCCCGCTGGAATGCGGCGGGGGCTTGCGCACTGATGCAGATATCGAGGCCTTGCTGTCCCGCCGTGTTCAACGCGTCATTTTGGGCACACGCGCGCTGGAACGCGTGGACGACCTGGCGGCGTTGGCCACCCGATATGGCGATCAACTGGCCGTCGGCATCGATGCCCGCGATGGCTTGGTGCAGGTGAAGGGCTGGACGGAAACGTCCCGCACAACCGCGATCGACTTGGCCCGGCGGGCGGCCGGCGCGGGGGTCCGTACGATCATTTATACCGACACCGCCACCGATGGCATGTTGCGGGGTCCCAACTTCGATGGCACTGCCGAACTGTGCGAGGCTGTTGACGCGCACTGCCAGGTCATTGCCTCGGGCGGGATTTCTTCCGCGGACGATATTCGACGCCTGCGGGCGCGGGGCAACGCCAACCTGACCGGGGCCATCGTCGGCAAAGCACTATACGAAGGCCACGTACAGATGGCCGACTTACTCGCTGCTGCTCAGGAGTAGCCCGGATGAAAAAAATTGGGCGATTTTAGTTTTGTCGGGGATTATCAGAGTTGGGGCGGCGGGAGCGCAGCGTCGCGCTGGCGCTTGAATTCCGCGGCCTTGACCAGCACTTCGGCCAGGGAGCCGCACTCGAGCTTGCGCTTGATATTGGCGCGATGGACATCCACCGTCCGCCCACTGAGCCCGAATTTCTCGGCAATCTCACGGGTGGTCATGCCCTCGCCGATGGCATAGAGCATTTCGCTTTCGCGCGCGGTCAGGCTGTCGTATCCCGCCAATCCCTTATCGGCGGGGGGCGCGGGATGTCCGGCCAGCAGCTCGGCGGCTTCCGGGCTCAAATAGGTTTGGCCGGCGCGCACCTGTCGCAGAGCGGCCACCAGCGTTTCCTCGGCCTGATCCTTCATGACATAGCCCTCGGCGCCGGCCTGCAGGGCTTTCTCGGCATAGAGGCCTTCATCGTGCATGGAGAGCACCAGGATATGGCCCTCGAATCCCCGGGCGCGCACCTCCCGAATCCAGTCCAGGCCGCTGCGGTCGCGCAACGACAGATCGAGAATGACGCACTCGGGCTGGAACTGGTCCACGGCCGCCAAGCCCTCGTCGTAGGTGCCCGCTTCCGCGCAAACGCTAAAGTCGACTTCGCTGGCCAGCAGCGCGGCCAATCCCTGCCGCACGATGGCGTGATCATCCACCAGCAGCAAGGAGGTCTTGCGGGGGGCGCGGCTCATGTATCGCGCTCCGGGCGCCGGTCGCGGCGCATCAATTCGAGCACGGCGGCGCGGGGGTGTTGACCGTGATGCAAAATAGCATCCACCTGCTCCATCACGGGCACGGCGACGTTCACCTCCCGTGCCAAGGCCAAGGCGGTGGCGCATGTCCAAAGGCCTTCCGCCACCTGCTCCATTCCGTCTAGAATCTGTTCGAGCGTCTCGCCCCGTCCCAGGCGTTCGCCGACGGTGCGGTTGCGGCTCTGGGGGCTCATGCAGGTCACCATCAGGTCGCCAATCCCCGAGAGCCCATAAAAGGTTTGCGGATGGGCGCCAAGCGACACCCCCAGGCGCGTCATCTCCGCCAGGCCGCGTGTAATCAGGGCGGCCTTGGCATTATGGCCAAACGCCAAGCCGTCGCAGACCCCCGCGGCAATCGCGATTATATTTTTGAAAGCCCCGCCCAGTTCGACACCCTGGACATCATCGCTGGTATAGGCCCGGAAGGTGTCGCCCGTAAAGAGTTCCTGAAACGGGCCGGCCACCGTTTCATCGGTGCTGGCAATGGTCACCGCAGTCGGCACGCCCCGGGCGGTCTCGGGTGCGATGCTGGGGCCGGAGAGCACGGCGGGGGCCGCCACTCCCCAGATGGCGATTAGCAGGTCGGTCATGCGCTCGTGAGTGGCCTCATCAAAGCCCTTGGTGGCGCTCAGAACCGGCGGCCGACCGGCGGCCTGAAAGGCCTCGGCAAAACGCTCGAGCACGGCACGCATGTAGCGCGACGGCACCACCACGACCACGGCCTCGGCGTCGGCCAGCACCACGGAGGGATCCGCCGTCCACTCCACGGCCGTAGGAATGTCCACCCCCGGCAAAAACTTGGGATTGCGCCGGGTGCGGTGGACCTGCGCGACATAGGCTGCATCCGGGCCCCAAACGCACGGCCGATGGCCATTGCGCAGCAGGGTCAGCGCCAGCGCGGTGCCCCACCCGCCATCGCCCACCACCGCCACGTTCATGGCGCTTCCTCGCCGCTGTTGTCCACCACGATCTCGTTCGTCAGCTCGGGGGCGCTGGCACCCTTCATATAGGGCGTGGTGAGATAGACGTGCTTGATCCACGAGTTGAAGAATTCGTTGCGGTTGGCGCGCCAGGTGTTGACCGGGTTTTCGGCATCGAGGTTTTCGAGCGGGCCGACGTCGGGCCGCCCCCGTTCGCGGTCGCGGCGGGCCTCGGTCAACAGGCGGCTCGAATTATATTCCTGATGCCCCAGGTGCATCAGAAACTGGTGGTCGCACGTTTCAAAGATGGTGTAGCCGCCCTTATCGGCATGGGCCAGCAGCCGGAGCTGGCCCGCCTGCTCGGCCGCTTCGAGCACGGCGTCATCCACGCCGGAATGGCGGCTCTGCGGACACCAGAACACGTCATCGAGCCCGCCCATGATCGGATGGTCCGGCACCAGGTTGCGAGTCGGGTAGATTCCAAAAATCTTTTGCGGGTAGGTTATCTTTTCAAAGCCGAGATACTTGGCCAGGGCCAGTCCGCCCCAGCAGATACCCAGGATGCAGGTGCGGGCGGCCTGGGCCACGCTCAGGATGCCGCGCAATTCCTCCCAGTAGGTGATCTGCTCCCAGGACAGCTCTTCCACGGGCGCGCCCGTCACAATGAGCCCATCCAGTGCCGCCACCGACTGGGCCCAGTCGTAGGGCAGATAATGCTTGTTGAGATGCTCCTGATCCGAGCTGGTATAGGCGTGCTCCCGCAGGCGAATCCAAATGGGAATGATCTGCAGGATGCTACGGCCCATCGGCGCAAGCAGATTAAATTCATAGTCCTCGGCCTGCGGCATGATGTTGAGAATGCCGATTTGTAGCGGCCGGATATCCTGCCGTTCCGCGGCCTCTTCGCTGAGCCATGCCACATGATGCCGGTCGAACAGCGGCTTCAGGCGGTGGGTGGGTGACAATCGAATGGTCACAAATCACTCCTCATGGGTTTGGGTTATGCCACGCGCCCGCCCCCCTTGTCCACCGTCAACCGGGACTGGGCGGGCGGCACAAGGCGCTGGGGGCCGGGGAACGTGTCCCGTGGCCTTCATTAAAAATACAAATCCCGTTCACCGGCGACGATGCGCTGATAGGTTGTCTGGAATGCCGGCCACACCTGCGGCTGCTGCTCGCGAATCGCATCGAGTTCCTTTGCCAACAGCCCTTCGCCGACGGCCTGCGTGGCAGCGGTGGCAAAGTCATCCAGCCACTCCTTGAAGGTCAGCACGGCATTGAGCTTGCAGAACTTGCCTTCGGTACCGCTGCGCAACAGGTCCATGATGCATTTGCCGGTGCGCCCGCAGCGATAGCCCGCGGTGCAAAAACTGGTGATGCAGCCGGCCTGGGCCCACTCGCGAATGACCTCGTCGAGGCCGCGGGGGTCGCCCAGCATAAACTGCTGGCGCTCGCCCTTCTGCTTCTGCTGGCCGTCGGCATAGGCCCCCACGCCGACGTTGGAGGCCGCATCCATCTGCGTCACGCCCAACGGCAATAGCCGCCGGCGCATGGCCGGCGACTCGCGCGCGGTGATGATCAGCCCTGAATAGGGCACGGCCAGGCGCGCCAGCACCACGATGCGCTCGAAGTCGTCATCGCTGACCTGCCACTGCGAATTCTCGGCAAAGGGCGTATTCACTGCCGGTTCGAGCCGCGGAAAGGACAACGTATGCGGTCCGATGCCGCAAAAGCGCTCCATTTCGTGGACATGCGCCTGTTGCGCCAGCAGCTCGAAGCGCCAGTCCGCCAGCCCATAGAGCACGCCAATGCCGTTGTCATCAATACCCGCATCCTGCGCGCGGTGCATGGCTGTCAGCCGCCAGCGGAAATCGCCCTTGATGGTCCCGGCGGGATGCACCCGCGCATAGGCGCGGCGGTCGTACGTCTCCTGAAACACCTGGAACGTGCCCAGTCCGCACTCGTGCAGAATCTTCAGCTCGGCGATGCTCATCGGCGCCGCATTGACATTGACCCGGCGGATTTGGCCTACGCCGCGGCGCGTCTTGACCTTTACCTCATAGACACTGCGAATGCTCTCGACCATGTAGTCCACCCCCGACTCCGGATGCTCGCCGTACACCACAATGAGGCGTTTATGCCCCAACTGCCCCGCCAGCGCCTCGGTTTCAGCCCGCACTTCGTCCATCGTGAGCACCCGCCGCTCCATGGCGGCATTCGATCGCCGCAGCCCGCAATATGCACAATCGTTCACGCACCTGCTGCTTAAATACAGTGGCGCAAAGGTCACGATGCGATTGTCATAGACCTTGTGCTTGATGGCTCCCGCCGCCTCGCGCATCTCCTCCCAGAGCCCCGCGTCGCGCACCCGCATCAGTTCCGCGACGTCCTCCAGGGTGAGCGTCTCCACCGCCAGCGCCTTCGCGAGAATGTCCCGCACCCGTGCCGCCGGCGGCTCGCCCTCCACCGCCAGCAGCCGCACAATCTCGGCATCGGGGATGAAATCGTCTCCGCTCGCGGGAAGATAGCGGTCGATTTCGTCGGGCACGATGCGCGATTTCATCCATTGTGGAATACTGCTGGTGGTCATATGAATGCCTGAATGCTGTGTTTGTCCGCCGGGTAAAGCGGTTTTTAAACCCAATGTGGTTTACTATACCACATCTGCGCCACAGACAAGTGATTCCCCCGTGATTCCCCGCGTTTTTTTCTTGCCCCCCCCCCCTGTTAGGGCCTACACTGCGGCATACTACTATATAAGGAACAACTGTTATGACTGACACCCCCCCCCCTCCCGCACCGAACAGCAAATGGAAAGCTGTCGCCATTGTTTTTCTCGTACTGCTGGGCATCGCCAGCGCGATCCTCGTCGCCCGGCATGTCAAACCAACCGAGAAGAAAGCCGTTACCATCGTGTATACGGAAGACCAGCCCGGCGCCGCCGACATCAATGTTGGCGACATCATCGACGCCACGGACCCGGCCACCCCGCTGGAACCCAAACTGGGCTACCGCTACAAACTCTTCGTCGAGGATGAAAGCGACGACCGCACCTCCGGGGTCGCCAAAATCGGCGGACGCATTACCTTTATTTCCGGCGCGCGCCGCGGGCAAACCATCCTGGCCGATGTCACCCGCGTCCGTGAACGCGTCGTCGATGCCAATCTGGTCCGCGTCCTCTCAGAAATTGATATGCCCACCCGTCCGCCACGCCCCGCCTTCGCGCCCCGGGACGGCGACTCTGCCGCCCATGTCGTCGCCGGCGCGGAAATGGACGTCATCATTGCCGAAGAATCCACAAAGAACCCTGGACTGGAAGGCATCGCCAAGGTTGAAGGCCTGGTCGTCGTGGTCGACGGCATCCCCACCGTGGGCGAGCGTGTCAACGTCCGCATCACCGACCGTCGCGAGCGCATCGCCTTTGCCGAACCCACCGGCAAGCCCGCGGGGACCGGCCCCCTGCCATCTGCTACGCCCCCCAAGCGAGGCTTCCAGCCAGACCCGGACGACTCCGCCGCCCATGTCGTCACCGGTGCTGAAATGGATGTCATCATTGCTGAAGAATCCACGAAAAACCCCGGACTGGAAGGCATCGCCCGTGTCGAAGGATTGGTGGTCGCAGTCGATGGCGTGCCCACCGTCGGCGAACGCGTCAACGTCCGCATTGTCAGCCGCCTGGCCAATATCGCCTTTGCCGAACCCACCGGCAAACCCGCGGGGACCGACCCCCTGCCTTCATCCGTCAAGCCGGTTCAACGGGTATTCAAACCCCGGGCCGGCGATCCCGCCGCCCACGTGATCCCCGGCGCAGAAATGGATGTCGTCATTGCCGAAGCATCCGGCAAAAATCCCGGCATCGACGGCGTGGCACGCGTCAAGGGCCTGGTGGTTTTTGTGGAAGGCGTGCCGACCATCGGCGAGACCGTCCATGTGCGCATCACCCATCGCACAAAACGCGCCGCCAATGCGGTGCCCTCCGGCAAACCCGCCGGCAGCGGCACCACCCAACCCACCGGCGATATGATCCGCCGCGCCTTCACCCCCGACACTGCCCACGCCGCACTGGCGCATGTCATCGCCGGGGCCGAAATGGAGGTCACCATCCTCGAACGCTCAACCAAATTCCCCGATACCGAAGGCGTGGCCAAGATTGACGGGCTCGTCGTCTTCGTGACCGGCGCCACCAATGTCGGCGACACGGTGCGAATCCGCATTACCGCCCGCCGCGAACGCGTGGCGTTCGCGGACGTCATTGCCGCCCCCTGACCCCGGAGAGCCCCCCATGGCCAAGACCCTCACCAACGAACGCAGCCTGGCCGCCCGCCAGAATGAAATTACTCGCGAACTGAACTTGCTTCAGCGTATGCGCCTGCTTGAATGGGGTGCCGCGGGCCTCTTTCTGGTGGCCGGCCTGAGCTGGAAAGTTCTGGGCGACGGCGGCTGGAGCCTGCTGCTCTTGGGCGGCTTCCTGGCCTTTGTCGCCCTGGGCCACGAAGCCCGTCGCCGTGAAAACCAAAAAGAATTCACCGATATGCAGAGCATGCGCGACGCCAAAGAAGAGGTCGCCCGTCTGCTCGACGAGAAACTCGCCAACGACCACTATGTTCTCAACGATCTGCACCTCAAAGTCGGACGCGAAAAATGTTGGATCGACCACCTGGTGGTCGCGCCCTCCGGCATGTTCGTGATCGACACCCTCAACTGGAGCGGCAAGATCGTGGGCGACACCGCCAAGCAGGCCTACACGTGGAAAATCCGCAGCCCGGACGGCCAGGTCCGCCCTGCGCGTAATCCCGTCGGCCGCGTCCAGCGCGAACGCCGTATCCTCTGCAATTGGCTCAAGGGCACATCCCTGATTTGGGAACGGGTCTATGGCGTGGTCACCCTGGCCCATCCCGAGGCCGAGATCGTCGTCAGCAATGCCGAACGCCGGGTCATGACCCCCGAGCAAACCATCACCTTCATCAATGACTTCTGCTTCGAAAAGCCCGTGCTCTCCAATGCCGAAGTCGAGAAACTGGCCCAGGGCCTCCATCGCCAATCCGCTCCGGCCTGATCCGGCCCGCCTGAGGGAATCGCATGGCCCAGATATTGCGTACTGAAACCAGCCTCGAGCAGCGCCAACGCGCCATTGGCCGGGAGTTGTCCCTGCGCAAAATCACCCGCGTGGTGGTCTGGAGCATCGCCCTCGCTCTGTTTGTGGCCGGGCTGTCGTATTCCGTCCGCCATGCCACCTATGGCGCTGTGATCGCCGGTGCCTTTGCCCTGGTCTGCGCCGCCGGCTACGAAGTGCGCTTGCGCGAAATCGCGACCGAAAGCCGCCACCTCGAAGGCGGACGCCGCGGCGAACGCAAAATGGCCGAACGCCTGGCCGAGCAACTCGCCGATGACCATATCATCCTCAACGACCTGGATTTCAGGATCGCCCACGAACGCTGCCAGATCGACCATCTGGTGGTCGCCCCCTCCGGGCTTTATGTCATTGAATCCAAGTACTGGGCCGGCACGCTGACGGGCGATGTCCGCGACACCCAATGGACGCAGATTCGTTCCGACGGCAAAACCCGAATCGTGAAGAGCCCTGTGTTACAGGTGGAACGCCAGCGCCGCATGTTCATTGCCGGGTTGACCGCGAAAGTCCCCGACGACCGCATTTACGCCCTCGCAGTCTTCACCCACCCCGCCTCCCGCCTCCGCATCACCGGCGGCGACCACCAGGCCCTATTCATCCGCGACGCCATCCGCTTCATCAACGACCGCTGCTTCGATCCACCGGTCCTGACCCCCAATGAAGCCCTCGCACTCGCCCGCCACATCAACGACCGCCAGTCATAGCTTGGCGGCTGCCCCCCCACCCCAAGATCAGCCCCCCCCACAAACGGGCCATCCCACCCGCTCACCCCCCGTTTCCACAGTGTGGAAACACCTGCCCTTTCCTGTTTTCCTGGGTTTCCTGTTTTCCTGATAAACAGGTCCGCGCCCTTTTCATGAGTCGTTGGTTGTGGGTGATGACACGCGCAGCGCGGCCGCGCGGAATCCGCTAAAGTTGAAAGTTAAGGGCTGACCCCGCCGGGAGCTCGCGGCCGACGCTCCGTGAAGCAGGACAGCGGAACTTACTGGTTCAGGCTCACGAAGGGCAGGGCCCCGTCGGTCTCAATGTAATCCCCGCCGCCGTTGCGGGTGCGGTAGCCGCTCGAAAAATGCGCCACCACCTTTACCGCCGCCGTTTGGCCGGCTTCGCGCAGGGTCTGCACCACGTAATCGCGCTCCACATCAGTATCTTCCGCAATCCGGTGGGTGAACTGCCCGGTGAAGAGCGAGAAGCCGACACTCCGGTCGAACGTCGCCGCAGCGATCCAGTCGGCCCGATGCCCGCCGGGCAGCCACCACCCCTCCGGCGTGCGCCAGAAGCGTACATGATGGCGGCGGTGGGTGTTGCCGCCGACCTCCTGCTCGAACGCCAGGTCCTGCCGCCGGCTGAACAGATAGAGCGAACTCACTGGGGCGGCGGGATAGCTGCGTCCGAACAGGGTGCAGCGGACCATTCTCAGCGTGCTGGCCAGCCCCAGGGCGTCGGCCGACACCCAGCCGGCCGCTTGCATGGCGGACTCCAACTGCTCCCGGGAACCATTGACCGCCAGATTCACGGGATCGCCCAGCAGTCCATCGGCCGTGCGGACTCGTCCGATGAAATAATCCGGCACATACATCCGCGTCAGCCACCGATGAATCCGCGGCAGCACCAGGTAGGCCGTAAACAGCCACAACGCCAGGAACCCACTGAGATACCGACGATCGCCGACGATGCTCCGCAGGAGAAATTCGTAGATCGCCAGGGCCGTGCCCGCCAGGATCACGAACAGGATCACCCGCGCCCCCCACAGCAGAATCTGAACCGCCCACGGCTGCCGCTTTCCGGGCTTCACTGCCCCGGTCCCGTCTGGGTTCGCCTTCATGACCGCCCCGGGTCGGCGGGCGGCGAGACCTCGTCCAGCGTGCTCAGTTCCAGCAGGCTGATAGCGGCCGCGGCCACCACCGGCCCCAGCACCAAGCCCACGAACCCGAACGCCGCTACGCCCCCAAGAATGCCGATGAACACCACCAACCCGTTCATGGACGTCTTGCCGCTGACCAGCATCGGCCGCAGCACGTTGTCCATTCCGCCCACCAGCAGGACGCCCAACACCAGCAGAGTTATGCCCTTGCCCCAGGCCCCCGCCGCCAACAGGCCGATCACCGCTGGCACCCAGACCAGGGCCGTTCCAAACAGCGGTAGCAGCGCACAGAACCCCATCACCGTCCCCCAGAAGACCGGCGCCGGCAGGCCCAGCACGGCGAACAGGATGCCGCCCGCCAGCCCTTGCGTCGCCGCCACTGTCAGCGTCGCCATCGTCCCCGCGAAAATCAGCTCGCGGGTCCGGCTGATGAACTCGTCCTTCCATTTCGGCTCGAACGGCAGAATTTTCCGAATCCCCTCCGCCAGCCGCTGACCGTCCCGCAGGAAAAAGTATAAGGCGAAGAGCGTAACAAACAACTTGAACAGAAACACCGACGACGCCTGCAGCACGGTGCCCGCCTGCCCCGCCACAAACTTCGTCAGCTTCGGCGCCGCCTCCGCCAGCCGCTGCTGGATTTCTCCCGGGGCCGCCTGCGGCACATGCTCCTCGACCCACGACCACACCACCAGGACCTTCTCGTTCTCGTGCAGCCGCGTCAGCGCCCCCTCCAGACCGGAAAACGCTGTGGTGATCTCTCCCGCCAGAGCCAGCACCAGCAGCACTGCCGGCACAATCAGCACCAGTGCCACTGCCGCCGTCGACAGCAGCGCCGACCCGCCCGGACGAATCCGCGCCGCCAGCCGCCGGTGCAGCGGCTGCGCGCACAGCGCCAGGATTCCCGCCCAGAGCAGCGGCATCAGGAACGGCTTCACGATTTGATAGGCCAGGCAGCCCAGCAACAGCACCACCCCATAGAAAATCACGTATTGCAGACGCTTGCTCTCGGGTTCCATCTCGAATCCTCCTCGGACCTTTCTGCTCCCACTGTACGCAAAGAGGTCAGTCCGCTTTCGGTCAATCAGACTTATCTATTATAGGACCCCTTTTCGGGATGAAAAATCCCCCGCCGGGGACCGGCGGGGGGGGGTGTGGCACGGGCGAATTAGTCTGGGATTTCGCCGATGCGGATAATCATGCGGCCGGTGGCCGTAATGGTTACGACATTGCTCTCGACGGTGTAGTCGGCGGGACTCACGAGCGTCTGCCACTCCCAGTCGCCATCGACCAGCGCGCAATCCGCCCCCAGGACTGACCCAAGGGTGTAGCCGACGGGCATGGTGAATTGCAGGTTGCCGCCGACCAACACCAGGTCGCCGCCAAAGGGAGGGCCTTCGGTCGACTCATAGGGGCGAACGGTGTATTCCGCGGTGAGGCCGGTGGCCGCGTTGCTGGCCACAATGGTGGCATCGCCAGCGGTCAGGCTCATGACGGTGGCGTTGAAGCTCACCGTGGCCTCCGTGCCCACAAAGGTGACACTGGCAGGAACGGTCACCGCGGCTTCGTTGTCGCTCGTCAACACGATGTCGTTATCGACGGCCCCCACCCGCGTCAACTCGAAGGGGTAATCGCCCAGGGCGGAGGGATTCCACGTGCCGCCGGTGAAGGTCAGACTCGTGCGCTCCGCGCCCGCGATTTGCAGGTCGTTCATGAAAACGGCGAAGTTGACATTATCTGGAGCGAATTCGTTGGTCACATAGCCACCGCAATACATCGACACGCCATTGGCCGACTCAGGGTTGAGGATGTTGGTTGTGTAGGACAAGTTCGGGGTGCCGTCCACCGAACGCACCAGGCTCATTTGGATACCATCGGCTTGCTGCGTAATTTCCACCCCCACCACGGCGGCCGGTGAATAGTTGGTCGAAATCGTCTCGCCGTTCACCTTGAAGGTGTTGCCTGGAGAGACGTCGATCAGATTGGCAAACTGACCGGTGGAGCAGAAAATGTCCACGCCGCGCTGGCCGCCATCATAATTGTAGGTAAAGGTGAAGCTCAGGACATCGTCTTCCTGCAGCGCATCGAACTGCCGCTCACCGTTGCACCAGCTTCCCGCGCCATCGCCCATGAACTGGAACGAATAGCCGTTGGTGGAGTTCAGGTCGCCGCCACCGCCAGCGGTGGAATCGCCCAGCGTGGCCAATGTGTTCCACAGGTTCCACGCTCCGAAGCCGAAGCCCTCGTTGGCGGTGTTGATGAAGGTTGCCGGCGTATAATTGCCCGCTTCATCATAGGCCAGGATATTCGGGACGTCCGTCACCGTCACGGCCAGTGTCGCGGGTTCGACATCGTCGTTGTCGGCCGAAAGCATCGTACCGCCTACGGCCAGCGCCGGAGCCTGGAACGTCACCACATCCACCTCAAACGGGAAGGTGACGGTTGTCGGCACGGTCATCACATTGGTGTCGGTGCTGGCCAAATTGACCGTATCGTTGACCGGACCGAAGCGCGTAACGGTGTAGGTCTTGGTGTCGTCCACCCACGCCGTCGCGGGGCCGGTCAGTTCCAGCTTTGGTGTGGACACCGTCACATTGTACTCGGCAGAAGCGCCGCTGCTCGCATTGCTGGCGGTGAGGGTTGTGGCACCCGTGGCCAGCACGGTGCCGACAAACGTGAGGGTTGGTTCACCGGTCACGAAGGTCGCCGAGGCGGGAACAGTCATGACGCCGGTATCGGAACTGGTGAGCACGATCGAATCGCCCACGTCACCGGCGCGCGTCAGGGTATAGGTCTGGGGACCGGTGACATAAATTTGATAGTCGCCCTCGATAGCGAGGGATGGCGCGACTGGAGTAATCTCATAATCCGTCCAGGCACCCGTCGCAACGTTGCTGGCAATAATGGTTGCGGGGCCGTCCGTCAGACTGACGACCGTGACGTTGAAGGACACTGAATTAGACACGAAGGTCGCCGTCGCCGGAACGGTCACCGAATTCGTGTTGCTGCTCGACAGCACAATATCATCGCCCACGGCCCCCTCGCGAGTCAGCTCAAACGCGTAATCGCCAATCGCGATGGGATCCCACCTGCCCGTTGTGAATGAAAGGCTCAGCCGCGGCTCGCCAAAGATATACATGTCGTTCATGAAAATCGCGTAATTAACGTTCTCGCCCGGATCGCACGTGTAGCCACCGCAATACATCGACACGCCATTGGCCGGCTCGAGATTGAGGATGTTGGTTGTGTAGTTGAGGTTGATCGTGCCGTTGGTGGAGCGGGTCAACGTCAGCAGCACGCCGTTGGTCAGTTGGGTGATGCCCACGTCCACCACGGCGCCGGGTGACCAGTTTGTCGAAATCGTCTCACCATTCACTTTAAAGGTATTGCCCCCGGTCACATCGATCACGTTGGCAAACTGACCCGTCGAACAGAACAGGTCCACGCCGCGGCCGCCGCCATCGTAGTTGTAGGTGAAGGTAAAGCTCAGCACATCGTCCTGCTGCAACTCACCGTCGAAATTGCGCCGTGCGTTGCACCAGCCACCAGCCCCATCGCCCATGAACTGGAACGAATAGCCGTTGGTGGAGTTCAGGTCGCCGCCACCGCCAGCGGTGGAATCGCCCAGGGCGGCGGGTTCGCCCCACAAATCCCAGGCACCAAACCCTGTGCCCAGATTGGACTGATTCGTGAACGTCGCCGGCGTGTAATTGCCCGCTTCGTCATAGGCCAGCACTTCCGGCGCCGCCAGCGCCGCTCCTGTCATCAACCCCACGGTGACAAGTACTCCCAGCATCTTTAACGTTTTCATGATGTCTCCTTCTGGTTTTGGCCTATCGGCTCAATCAAACTAGAGCACTTTCGCATATTTGCCGCGCCGAGGCAATCCCAATAAAACATTTTACCGCGCCAGAAGGCCCCCCCCGCGTTCCGGGCAGCAAAAACGGCATCCGTGATCGGATGCCGTGCAGGCCAACAAAATGGGCCATTTCAGGCCTTTTCGTCGCTTTTTTTAGCCTTTTTATCGGCTTTTTCAGCCTTTTTGGCCTCTTTTTCGGCTTTTTTAGCCTCTTTTTCCGATTTTTCGGCTTTTTTGGGCTTTTTTTCGGTTTTGGCTGGTTTGGGAGCTTTCTTCGCCTTGGGCGTGGCTTCCTCGGTTTCATTTTTGGCCTTTTTGGCCTTGGGGACAAAATCGACCCATTCGAGGATAGCCATTTCGCTGCTATCGCTCATGCGTTTACCGAGTTTGACGATACGCGTATAGCCCCCGGCGCGCTCACTCATGGCAAGGGCCACGGCATCGAACAACTCGGCCACAGCCTTGGGTTGTTTGAGTCGGGACAGGACGTGTCGTCGGGCGGCGACGGATTGCTTTTTACCGAAAGTGACCATTTTATCGGCCATCGGCTTGGCGGCGCGCGCCTTGGGCAGCGTGGTTGTGATGCGCTTGGCGAGAATGAGGTTGCTGACCAGACTGGCCAGCAGGGCCTCGCGCTGGGCCGAATTACGGCCGAGTTTGACAGTTTTTTTGCGATGACGCATGGCGGGCTCCTCTTACTCTTCGGGCGTGGACATCTGCAGCAGTTCGGCGTCGAAGGTCATGCCCAGCGACAGCCCTAGCTCAGCTAGCTTCTGCTTGATTTCGTTGAGAGATTTTTTGCCAAAGTTGCGATACTTGAGCATCTCGGCTTCGGATTTCTGCGTCAGTTCGCCCACGGTCGTGATGTTGGCGTTATTGAGGCAGTTGGCGGCGCGCACGCTGAGTTCGATTTCGTTGACGCTGATGGCGAGTTTCTTGGCCAGTTCCTCACGCGCAGGGTCTACCGCGTCTTCGCTCTCCTGGAATTCGACGATATCCTTATCATAATTGACAAAGACATCGAGGTGGTGGCGCAGAATGGCCGCGGACAGGGTCAGGGCCTCATCGGGATTGATGCGGCCATCCGTCCAGATGTCGAGGATGAGCTTGTCATAGTCGGTCTGACGCCCGACGCGGGTATTATCCACGGAATACTTGACCCGGCGCACGGGGGAGAAGAGCGAATCAATGGGGATGAGACCAATTTCCTGATCCGGCTGCTTATTCCAATCGGCCGGCCAGTATCCGCGGCCAATCTTGACCTCGACCTCGGCATCGAACACCCCATCGGTATCGAGTGTGCAGATGTGCTGCTCGGGGTTGAGCACCTCGACGGCGACATCGGTTTGGATATCAGCGGCGGTAACGTCCCCGGGTCCCTTGACCTTAATCCGCAGCATTTTGGGCTGACGGCTGAAGAGCCGGAACAGGACCGACTTAAGGTTCAGCACGATATCGGTCACGTCCTCGACGCAACCCTTGAGATGGCAGAACTCGTGTTCGGCACCCTGAATGCGAACCGACGAGATGGCGGCTCCCTCGAGCGAAGACAGCAAGACGCGGCGCAACGAGTTACCGATGGTGCGGCCATAGCCAGCCTCAAACGGTTCGGCTGTGAACCGGGCATAGGTAGCGGTGGCGGTATCGTCGTCTTTGACGACAAACTTGGGCATTTCAAACCGGCTAAGGCGGTCGTTCATAGGTCTTATCCTTCCAGCCCCGGGCGTTAGCCGGAGCGTATGGCGGTTTTGGTTACTTCGATTACTTCGAATACAGTTCGACGATCAGTTGCTCGTCCACCACCGGGGCGATTTCTTCGCGGGTGGGCACGTGATCCACGACGGCCTTGAAGTCGGCCTTATCGACCGTCAGCCACGGCGGGAATCCTCGACTCTCGGCGGCATCCAGGTGGTCCTTGGCGTAGTCGCGGCTGCGTTTGGCATCTCGCGCCTGAATAACTTCGCCGGGCTTGACCTTATAGGAGGGGATATCGACCTTGATGCCATCGACGCGCACATGGCCGTGGCGCACGTACTGGCGCGCGGCGCGGCGCGACGGAGCCAGACCCATGCGATAGACGATGTTGTCCAGGCGCAATTCCAAGGCTTGCAGCAAAATTTCGCCGGTGACCCCCCGCGCCCGCAGGGCACGATGGAAGAACAGCCGGAACTGGCCTTCGCGCATCCCGTACATATTGCGCAGCCGCTGCTTCTCCTGCAACTGAATGCCGTAATCCTTCAAGCGGGGACGGCGGCGGGTGGCCGGTCCCGGAGGCCCATGGCCCTGCTCGACGGGGCACTTGGCCATGTAACAACGGTCGCCCTTCAAAAAGAGCTTCATTCCCACCCGGCGGCAACGCTTGCAGGCCGGTCCAATATATCTGCCCATGGTCGGTTCCTCTCTCTTAAATCAATGTTAGACGCGGCGGCGCTTACGTGCGCGGCAGCCGTTGTGAGCGATCGGGGTGATATCCGTAATGCCCGTAATGGCCAAGCCTGCGGCTTGGACGGCACGGATGGCGGACTCGCGGCCCGACCCCGGACCCTGCACCCGGATTTCTACTTCGTTGAGACCATGTCCCAGGGCGACCTTGCAGGCTTCCTGGGCAACAATGGTGCCGGCATAGGCCGTGCTTTTGCGCGAGCCCTTGAAGCCGCACCGGCCCCCATTGCTCCACGAAATAACATTGCCGCGCGGATCGCTGACGCTGACCGTCGTGTTGTTAAAGGACGCCAAAATGTGAACCACCCCCACCGGGATGTTCTTGGAGCCCTTGATCCGACGGCGCACAATCTTGGGCTCGCCTTCGGCTGCGTCAGGGGCTGCGGGCTTCTCCGCTTTTTCCGCGGCGGGTTTAGCGGCGTCAGGGGCCGTGGCCGCTTTGTCGGCGGCGGGCTTAGCCGCATCAGCGGCGGGCTTAGCGGCATCGGCGGCAGGCTTAGCCGTATCGGCGGCCGCGGGCGTGGCTTCTTTTTTGTCCGGAGACGGTGTCGCCGCCTTTTCCGGAGCCGACGTGGCTGCTTTTTCGGCAGCGGGTTTCTCGGCTTTTTTCGCAGCGGGTTTGGCCTCTTTTTCCGCGACGGGCTTGGCCTCTTTTTTCACAGCGGGTTTTTCTGTTTTTTCGGCGGCGGGTTTGGCCGCATCGGCCGCAGCGGCGGGCGCGGTCTTCGGCGTATCGGCCGCACCGTCGGTTGGCTCGATCTGCGGCGTCACTTCATCTTTGCTGTTATCTGCCATGGTCGTTCCTTTTACTTGCCAGCCTTAGCGACTGAGCGGGCTTCCTTGCCACGGACGGCGCCCACCGTTTTGCGCGGCCCCTTGCGGGTACGGGCATTGGTGCTGGTGCGCTGACCACGAACAGGCAATCCCCGGCGATGACGAATGCCCCGGTAGCAGTTGACGGCAATCAGACGGCGAATGTTGCCGCTGACTTCGCGGCGCAAATCACCTTCGACCCGATAGTCTTCCTGCAAAATTTTTGCCAATGCGACAATTTGCTCACTGGTGAGATCGTCCGCTTTGGTCGCCGGATCAATTTTCAGTTTTGCCACCACTTCTTTGGCACGAGTCGGTCCCACGCCATACATATACTGCAGCGCATACTCGACACGCTTTTTACCGGGAATATCAACGCCTATTACTCTGGGCATGGTTTTTCTTCTCCTCTTAACCTTGGCGCTGCTTATGGCGCAAATTTGTGCAGATGACCCGCACCACTCCTTTGCGCCGCACAATCTTGCAGCGGTCGCAAATTCTCTTTACTGATGTTCGTACCTTCATGTCTCTCGCCTCACTCTTCGCTACACTCCAGCATTTCGCCGCGGGACATGTCAAACGGCGACATCGCCACGCGAATGCGCGTACCCGGTTCACACGGTTTTGCTAACGCGGATGCTTTCTCCCGCGGAACAAAAGCCGTAAATTCATGTCCGTTGCCCAGTCGGGCACGGGAAACGCGTGTGTCTATCACAGCCACGACCTCCGCGTCCAGCAGAATTATTTCACTTCCGCGCACGTGAGAACCTCCGCTGGCCCGTCATCCACGATCAGGACGGTGTGTTCCACGTGAGCAGAGCGCTTACGATCCCGGGTGCGCACAGTCCAGTCATTGGCCATTGTTTCAACCTGGAACGTCCCCTGGTTGATCATCGGCTCAATGGCCAACGTCATGCCCGCCTTCAAGATCGGGCCCTTACCGGGGCGTCCAAAATTGGGCACTTGGGGCTCTTCATGCAACTGGCGCCCAACGCCGTGCCCGCAGAAATCGCGGACGACCGTATACCCGGCCGCCTCGGCCACGGTCTGGACGGCATGGCCGATATCGCTCAGGCGGTTGCCCGCCCGGGCCACGTCGATAGCCGCCGCCAAGCTGGCCTCCGCCACCTGGCACAAGCGCTCGCTTTCGGCATCCACCGTCCCGACGCGCACCGTGACCGCATTGTCGCCAATGAACTCTTCGGCCGCAACGCCCACATCCAGGCTGACCAAGTCACCCTCATTGATGACCTTCATGCCGGGAATGCCATGAACCACCTCGTCATTCAGCGAGATACACGCCTGCCCGGGAAATCCTCCATATCCAAAGAACGCACTCACGAGGCCACGCTGCTTGAGCCAGTCCCGTGCAAAATCATCAAGCTCGCCGGTCGTCAGTCCCGGGCATACTCGGGCAGCCATGGCCGCTAATAATTCCGCAGATAAGCGACAAGCCACGCGCATGTGCTGCAAATCGTCTGCCGTCTTAATCGGAATCATCAGCCGCCGCCCCACCCCTACGCCAGTTTTGACAGCAATTCAGCCGTCGCGTCCTGGGGGGTTGTCCCGGCATTGATACGGACCAACAGGCCCTTCGTGTCGTAAAATTCGATCAGGCTGGCCGTCTGGCGCAGGTAGACATCCAGCCGGTTGAGGACGGTCGCCTCGCTGTCGTCAGGACGCTGATACAACGGCCCGCCGCAGTGGTCGCAGACCCCTTCGACCGTGGGGGGAATATTGGTGACGTGATAGACGGCCCCGCAACTCTTGCAAATGCGCCGGCCACTCAAACGGCTGACAATCACCGGCGTGGGCACCTCCAACAGGAAGACCTGATCCACATGGCCCCCCAGGCGGCCCAGGGTATCATCTAAGCGCCGCGCTTGTTCAAGCGTGCGCGGGAATCCATCAAACATATACTGGTCTGTGGCCTGTCCCTGGGCCAAGCGTTCGCTCACCAGACGCAGGATGACATCGTCCGGGACCAGCTCGCCCTTGTCCATCCAGGCCTTGGCTTCGAGCCCGGTGGGGGTGCCGCCCTTGATGGCGGCACGCAGCATGTCCCCGGTCGACACATGGATGTAGCCTGTGGCACTGCGAACGCCTTCCGCAAGCGTTCCTTTGCCGGCACCCGGCGCACCTAGAAGAATGATGGCTTTCATGAGCTGGCGTCCTTTCCCGGCGGCCTTAACGGCGGCTGCGCAAATGCCCCTTGCGGAGGAATCCATCGTAATGGCGGGTAACCAGGTGCGATTCGACCTGGCGCATGGTGTCCAGCATGACCCCCACAATGATCAGCAGGCTGGTGCCGCCAAAGAACTGGGCCACCATCGGTGGAATCCGGAATGAACTGGACAGGATCATCGGCAGCACGGCGATGCCGGTCAGAAATACAGCACCCGCCAGCGTGATGCGGGTCATGACCCGATCCAGGAATTCAGCCGTCGGCTTTCCGGGGCGGATACCGGGGACATAGCCGCCGTACTTTTTCAGGTCGTCGGCAATCTGCACCGGGTGGAACTGGGTGGCCACCCAGAAGTAGGAGAAAAACAGGATCATCAGCGAATACAGCGTCATGTACAGCGGCCCATAGTCGCGCAGATAGACCTCGGCGAAGGTTTTGACCGCCTGGACGGGCACCATCAGCAGCAAGCGCTGGGGGAACATCAAAATGGCCTGGGCAAAGATGATCGGCATGACGCCCGAGTAGTTCACGCGCAGCGGCATATAGGTGCTTTGCCCGCCGTAGGTCTTGCGCCCGACCACCCGCTTGGCATATTGCACCGGAATTTTACGTTGGGCCTGGGTGACGGCCACCACGGCTCCAATCACCAGGAACACCAGCACCAGCATCGTCACCAACGTGAAGATATTGGCCGAGCCTTCGCGGAACATATTGACCGCCTGCTGGACCGCGCCGGGCAGACGCGAGACAATGCTGATGGTGATGATCAGCGAAATGCCGTTACCAATGCCGCGCGCGGTGATCTGCTCCCCCAGCCACATCAGCATCATGGTCCCCGTGGTCATGGTCAGGATCGTCAGTAGAATGAACGGCCAGTGGGCCATGCTGACAATCTGCTCGCCCTCCAACACCTGCAATCCCATAGCCCCCGGGTTCAGCAGCATCGAGGCCATGGCATACCCTTGCACCAAGCACAGCGCCACCGTTAAATAACGGCCGTATTGAATGATCTTCTGGCGGCCGGCATCGCCTTCACGCGCCAGTTTCTCCAGCGATGGCACCACCGCCGTCAATAACTGTAGGATAATCGAGGCGCTGATGCTGGGCATGATACCCAGGGCGCCGATCGCCGCCTGGGTGAGCGCACCACCACTGAACAAGTCCAACATGCCCATGAAGCCAATGTTGCCCGTTCCCGCCACCATCCGGTCCACGATCTCGCGCAACGTGGCCGCGTCAACCCCCGGCGTCGGAATGACGGCAATCAGACGGCAGACGAAGATTATCGCCACCGTAAACAGGATGCGCTGGCGCAGCTCGGGAATTTTCAGACTATTGGCAAAAGCGGATAGCATGGGATCGCCTTTCAGTTATACGCGGTCAGAGCATTATTTCGCAGGTGCCCCCGGCCTTTTCGATCTTGGCCCGGGCCGCCGCGCTGAACGCGTGGGCCTTGACGGTGCGGGCTTCGGATATCTCGCCGCCGGAGAGAATCTTGATGGGCAACTTGCCATCCACGCGGCCCGCCTTGATGAGCGCCTCGGGAGTGATGTCGCCCTTGATCGACTGGGCCAACTCGCCAATATTCAGCGCGTCATAGGCCACACGGTTGGGGCTGGTAAACCCACGCTTGGGCACGCGCCGGATCAGCGGCATCTGCCCGCCCTCAAAGTGCGCCTTGCGCTTGTGGCCCGTGCGGCTCATCTGGCCCTTGTTGCCCTTGCCCGCAGTCCGGCCCTTGCCCGAAGATTCGCCCCGGCCCACGCGCATCCGGCGTGTCTTGGCGCCGGGAGTATTCGATAACGTATGCAAATTCATGTCTATACTTCCTTCGCCACCTGGCGTAGCGCCTCGGTCTCCTCGCGGGACCGCAACTGCATCAATCCATTCATGGTCGCCTTGACCACATTGAGCGCGCTGGTGGATCCCAGCGATTTGGCCAGGACATCGCGCACCCCCGAGAGATCCAACACCGCTCGCGCTCCGCCGCCGGCAATCACGCCCGTTCCCTTGGAGGCGGGTTTGAGCATGACGCGCGAGGCCCCACAACGACCAATCACCTCGTGGGGGATCGTGCGGTCCTTCATCGTCACCTTCACCATGCTGCGCCGCGCCATCTCAGTGGCTTTGCGGATGGCATCGGCATTTTCGCGGGCCTTGCCCAGCGCATAGCCGACCTGGCCGTCGCGATCGCCCACCACCACCAGCGCGGAAAAGCTGAAGCGGCGTCCGCCCTTGACAACCTTGGCCGTCCGGTTGATTTGCACCACCCGTTCCATGGCCTCGCCGGGGCTCTTCTGTGTGTCGTTTCTCTTAAATCCTGGTTTCATCCGAATGTCCTCTGGTTGGTCGGCCTAAAAGTTCAGCCCGCCCTCGCGGGCAGCGTCAGCCAGTGCCTTCAAGCGGCCGCCATAGGCGAATCCGCCACGATCAAATGCCACCGTGCGAATCCCCTTGGCCTGGGCCACCTCGGCGGCCAGCGCGCCCAGTTTTCGGGCGGTTTCCACATTGAGCAAGGCACCCTTGAGGGGCCCCGCCACCGTGGAAACGGCGGCCAAGGTCTGGCCGGCGGCATCATCAATAAATTGCACAACCAGATGTTGGTTGGACTTGAACACGCTCATGCGCGGACGCGCGGCGGTGCCCTGCACCTTACGGCGCAGGCGCAAATGCCGACGGACTCGATAATCTTTTTGGGTTTTCATTTTCATGGCTACGCTACCGTCTTGCCTGCTTTCCGGCGCACATGTTCGTCCTTGTAACGGACGCCCTTGCCCTTGTAGGGCTCCGGCGGCCGGAAAGAGCGAATGCGCGCACTCACTTGTCCCACCAGTTGCTTGTCAATTCCACTGACCTTGATCTTCGTGTTGTCCACCACCTCCACCGTCACCCCCTCGGGGACGGTATATTCCACAGGATGGGAGAACCCCACATTGAGGGTCAGGGTTGTATCGGCGATGGCCGCTTTGAAGCCCACGCCATGAATTTCGAGTTCACGCGTAAAGCCCTGGGACACGCCCACAGCCATATTGCCGAGCAGCGAGCGAATCGTCCCGTGGGACGCCCGGCTCTGCTTATCTTCGGCCTTGCGGGTGACCGTCAAGATGTCCCCCGCGACCGCCACCTCAATCGCGTCGGGCAGCGGCAGGCTCAACTCTCCCTTGGGACCGGTCACGGTCACCGCCTGGTCGGCCACCTGTGCACTCACCCCAGCGGGCAACGTCAACGGTTGTTTACCAATTCTGGACATAGTCGTCGTCTCCGGTTTACCAAATCTGGCAGAGCACTTCGCCGCCCACGTGGGCCGTGCGGGCCTCGCGGTCGGTCATAATGCCACGGCTGGTGCTCAGCAATGCTGTGCCCAAACCGCCCTTCACGCGTGGAATCGCCGCGGCGGCCACATAGCGGCGCAGACCCGGTCGGCTCACACGCTGGAGCTGCTGGATGATGGGTTTTTCATTGTAATCATATTTCAAGACCACCCGCAGGACTTTTTTACCGTCCTCGGCGGTCTCGGCCACGTCCGTGACGTAGCCTTCTTTCTTCAGAATCTGGGCAATCTCGGCCTTGAGGCGCGAATGGCCCATCTCGACAGCCGGCAACCCGGCCCTGCATGCGTTGCGGATTCGCGTCAGCATGTCCGCAATGGGATCAGAACAACTCATTGATTTCCTCCGTCCTACCAGCTCGCCTTGACGACCCCGGGGATTTTCCCCTCGGACGCCAGCTCGCGGAAACAAATACGGCACAGTTGGAACTTCCGAATATAGGCACGCGTACGCCCGCACCGGCGGCAGCGCTGATATCCGCGCACGGCAAACTTGGGTTCGCGTGCTGCTTTCACCATCCAGGATGTTTTAGCCAAGGTCTTTCCTCCCTACTTCAATTCACTAACATTATGCATTCGCAAACGGCATCCCCAGCAGCTTCAACAGCTCCTTGGCATCCTCGTTTATCTTTGCCGTGGTTACAATGGTGATGTCCATGCCCTGGACACGCTTGACCTTATCGGCCTCAATTTCCGGAAACAGCGTCTGCTCCTTCAGCCCCAGGCTGTAGTTGCCGTGTCCATCGAACGACTTCAACGGAACGCCGCGGAAGTCGCGAATACGCGGCAACGTGGCGTGCAGCAAGCGCTCGAGGAACTCATACATCTGTTCGCCGCGCAGCGTCACCTTCGCGCCAATTTCCATTCCTTCGCGCAGTTTGAAATTCGACACACTCTTGGTCGCCTTCGTAATGACGGGGCGCTGCCCGGTAATTTTGCCGAGGTCCTCTGCGGCCTGTTTAAGCGTATCGCGATCCACCAGGGCATTGACGCCCATATTCACAACCACCTTGGACAGACGCGGGACGTCCATCGCGGAGGGGAACCGCCCAGTCGCCTGGAGGGCGGGTACCACTTCTTTGGTATATTTGTCTCTCAACATCGACATGGTTTCCTCCCCCTATTCCTTTTCTGCCTTCTTGGCCGACGTCACCACCGCCAGATTGGAGGCCGCCATAGGTGCCTCCCTGGAGACGATCCCGCCGTTGGGGTTGTCCTGCGATTTGCGCAGATGCTTTTTGACAAAGTTGAACCCTTCCACCAGCGCGCGATTCTTCGCCGGGTACACCTTCAGGACTTTGCCGGTCTTCTTGCCATCGGCATCCTCGCCCGAAATCGCTTTGACGATGTCGCCGCGACGGATGTGCATTTTGATTTTGGCCATCACAACACCTCCGGTGCCAACGAGATCACCTTCATATAGTTGAGTTCACGTAACTCACGGGCCACGGGCCCAAAGATACGGCTGCCGCGAGGATTTTTCTGGTCGTCGAGCAGCACCACCGCATTGTGGTCAAACCGGAGCGTCGAGCCATCGCGGCGCCGAACCGGGGCCGCCGTCCGCACAATCAGGGCCTTGTGGACTTCGCCCTTCTTGACCATGCCGCCGGGCTGCGTTTCGCGAATGGACACCTTGATGATGTCGCCAATGCGCGCGGTGGTCTTGCCCTGGCCCAGCACCTTGATGCACTTGACCAGCCGGGCACCCGTATTATCGGCAACCGGAATCTCGGATTCCATTTGAATCATGGGGACACCTCACTCCCCGCCGCCCTGGCCACGATCTCCACCAAGCGCCAGCGCTTGGTCTTGCTCAGGGGCCGCGTCTCGACAATCCGAACGCGATCGCCCTTGTGGGCCTCGTTCTTTTCATCGTGCGCCGCATACGCCTTGTGACGGCGAATGACTTTGCCGTACAGGGGGTGGGCCATACGGCGTTCCACCTGCACCATCACCGTCTTGTTCATCGCGTCGCTGATCACGACGCCGTTGCGCTCTTTGCGCGAATGTCTTACTTCAGTCGCCATATTCCCTACCTCGCGGCTTTCGCCGTATTCATAACCGTCTTGATGCGCGCAATGTCGCGCCGGACCGTCCGCAGTCGGTCGGGCTTCTCGAGTTGGCCCGTGGCCTGCTGAAGGCGCAGGTTAAACAGTTCCTTCTCGGCCTCGGCCAGCTTTTGCGCTTGCTCGTCGGCGGTCCAATCCCGAATTTCTCGTCCCTTCATCACTGCTCCTCCGCTCCGTTACAGGGATATCTCGTCGCGCCGCACAAATACTGTGCGAATGGGCAGTTTAGTCGCCGCCAGACGCATACATTCGACTGCCATCGGATCGCTCACACCGTCGATTTCAAACAAAATACGTCCCGGACGCACCACGGCCACCCAGCCTTCGACGGAGCCTTTCCCCTTGCCCATGCGCACTTCGATGGGTTTCTTAGAATAGGACTTGTCGGGAAAAATCCGAATCCACAATTTGCCTTTGCGCTTCATTTCGCGGTTCATAGCCACGCGGCACGCTTCAATTTGGATGTTGGTGATCCAGGCACGCTCCATGGCGCGCAGGCCGTATTCGCCAAACGCCAAGGTATTGCCAGACATCGCCATGCCCTTGCGCGAGCCGCGCTGGCTTTGGCGGTATTTCACACGTTTAGGCATGAGGGCCATACGAACGTTCCTTTCTGGGCGCACGCGCGACCGTATCGGGGTTTTGGCAAATCCAGCACTTCACGCCGACCTTGCCCGCCAGGGTGTTGGCTTCGGCAAAGCCGTACTGCACATCCGCGCGCAGGGTTTGCAAGGGCACCTTGCCCATCATGTAGTGCTCCACGCGCGCCAGTTCTGCGCCGCCGAGACGGCCGCCGGCCTGAACCCGGATGCCCAGGGCTCCCATGTCCATCGCCAATTGCAGCGCGCGTTTCATCGCCCGCCGGAAGGCCACCCGCCGTTCCAACTGCAACGCGATGTTCTCCGCCACCAGTTGCGCCGTCGCGTCCGGATTGCGCACTTCTTTAATTTCCACATATACTTCTTTACCGGTCTTGACGCTCAACTCTTCGCGCAGCCGGTCGATGCCTTCGCCCTTGCGCCCGATCACCACACCCGGACGCGCCGAATAGACCGTCACCCGCGCACGCTGTGCATAGCGCTCAATCAGTACATCCGCCACGGCCGCGTCTTTCAATTTCGCACGCACCATGTCCCGGATCACATTATCTTCGTTCAGCAAATCGCCGAACTCTTTTCTCTCCGCATACCAGCGACTCTTCCACTGCTTGTGGACTGCTGTGCGGAACCCGATCGGATTGACTTTTTGGCCCAACTTGCGCCTCCTCTTTCCGGCTCTCGCCGCTTACTTCTTGCCCGACGGCTTCTCGTCCGTCAGTGTCACGCGAATGTGGCTCGTCTTCTTGCGGATGGGCGATGCCGATCCGCGCGCTCGCGGCCAATAGCGTGCCATCGTCGGCCCGTTCTCGATGACCGCCTGCGCCACCCACAGCTTGTCCGCCGACAGCTCCGCATTGTTTTCCGCGTTGGCAATCGCCGACTTCAGCGTTTTGCCGATACACTCCGCCGCCTTGCGCTTGTTCACTTCGACCACTTGCAGCGCCTCACCTACACGCTTGCCTTGGATGGCCCGCGCGAGGTCGCGCGCCTTAGTCGGCGACAACCGCACGTATTTTGATACTGCTATGATTTCCATATCTTATTCCTCAGGGACCGGTCGACCGAATCAGCACCGCTCGATCCCCTGTTTGGGGGTGGTCGCCACGCGCCGTCTCCTCGACCGCTGCGCCCGCAACTCTCTCTCTCACATCCACTACACGAATCCGCGCCACCGGCTGTCGGTTTCGCAAGACGGTCAACGGCAAGCCGTACCTCACGCCCTGCCGGGCACCGTGGTCAATCACCACCAGGCCCAGCTCCGGATTGGCATCCACGATCCGGGCCTCAAGGGGCGCATCCGGCACTGGCGCCGTCCTCTCGCTCGCCGCCTGCGCCCGCCAGACCTCCTGATGGTCCAACGCCGCCTGCGCCTCGGCCAAGGCTTCGCTCAGCTTTCGTATCCGTGCCGCGCGGTCGTCCTGGCCCCGGCGCAGCTCGGCAATTTCCTTCGCCAACTGCGTCGTCACCAGCCGCGACTCGCTCGTCACCAGCTCCAGCAATTCGTCATGTGGGCCATCCGCCGCGCCTCCCACGGCCGCTGCTGCTGGCCCGTCCACGCGGATGGGAGTGAACTCCTCATTCCTCGCGGACTGCACCGACTGCTCGGCCGTCTCCGCCTCGTCCAAAGGCGCGGGTTCACTCCCGCGCTCTTCATTCAGGCGGGCCGGCGCGGACGCCGGCTCCGTCATCAAAGAACAATGTGCCATCCAGCAGGAGTTGGCGACCCAACCCGCACTGATGGCGACTCCCAGGCCTACCGCAACCCCGAGGGGTCGCCACCTGCGCCAGAAGCCAACTCTCATTCAACGCTACTTCAAGGCAGCGGTCTTGTCCGTTGCAGAACCATGGCGGCGGAACGTCCGCGTGGGCGCAAATTCGCCCAGCCGATGCCCCACCATGTTTTCCGTCACGAACACACTCGTAAACACCTTGCCATTATGCACATTAAACGTGTGCCCTACAAAATCCGGCAGGATCATACTGCGGCGCGACCACGTCTTGATCGGACGCTTGGCCCCGCTGACCTTGAGCGCTTCCACCTTTTTCATCAGGTGGGCTTCCACATACGGACCCTTTTTAATTGAACGCGTCATGAGTTACTTCTTCCTGCGCTTGACAATAAATTTACCCGATGGCTTGCGCTTACTCCGCGTGCGCTTGCCCTTCGTCAACTGACCCCATGGCGTCACCGGATGCCCGCCGCCCGAGCTGCGGCCTTCGCCACCGCCCATTGGGTGGTCGATCGGGTTCATCGCCACGCCGCGCACGGTCGGGCGAATCCCCTTCCAGCGCTTGCGACCGGCCTTACCCAGTGATATGCCTTCGTGCTCCAGATTACCCACCTGGCCAATCGTTGCGTAGCAGGCAACGTTGATCTTGCGAATCTCGCCCGAGGGCATCTTGATCTGCGCATAGTCATCATCGCGCGACGCAATCCGCGCCAACATGCCGGCACTGCGCGCCAGCTTGGCACCGCCGCCCGGGACCAACTCGATCGCATGCACCGCCATGCCCATCGGAATCGCCGACAGCGGCATCGCATTGCCGTTCTCAGGCTCCACCTTGGGACCGGCCATGACCGTCATTCCTTCCTTCAACCCGTTGGGCGCCAGAATATAACGCTTTTCACCATCGGCATAGGCCAGCAAGGCCAGCCGTGCCGAGCGGTTCGGGTCATACTCAATCGCCTGGACCGTCGCCGGTATCCCCAGCTTGTCGTACCGGCGGAAATCCACTTTACGTAAAAATCGCTTGTGCCCGCCGCCCCGGTGCCGGACCGTAATCCGACCCTGCACGTTGCGCCCAGCTTTGCCCTTTTTGATCGTACGCAGCTTGCGCTCGGGGCGCTTTTTGGATACGCCCTCGAAATCCGACAGTGTCGTAAAACGCAGGCTCTGCGATCGCGGTTTATATGACTTCAGACCCATGATCCATCCTCGCTATGCCATATCAATGGACTGGCCGTCCTGCAATGTGACCACCGCGCGCTTCCACGTCGGGGTCCGGCCATACGAGGCCGTCCGCAGACGCTTGGCCTTGCCAGGCCGCGTCATGGTGTTGACATCCTTGACCTTGACGCTGAACTGCTGTTCCACCGCACGGCGGATTTCCAGCTTGTTGGCACCCCGGTCGACTTCAAAAATATACTGGTTGGCCCCTTCTTTCAGGCGGGTGCCCTTTTCCGTCACCAACACTTTCTTGACGATGGTGTGACTCATGCCTCCACCCCTTCCGACAACCGCTGTTGTAAAACGTCCAGCCCGGCCGCATCGGTCACGATCACCGCATAACGCAATATCTGATAGGTCGTCGCCTGCGCCGCCGTGGTCACCTCGACCTTCTGGCGGTTGCGCGCTGCCCGATTCAGGTTCTGGCTCGATTCCCCAGTCAGCAACAACGCCGATCGACCACCCGCCACCGCCTTCAGCAGCGGCGTCAACGCCTTGGTCTTGGGCTCTGTCTCGCCCAACCCCTCGGCCACCACCACAGCGCCCGCCGCCAGCTTTTCGCTCAAGGCCCGACGAAAGGCCAACGCGGTCACCTTCTTATTAACCTTCTTACTAAAATCCCGTGGGTGCGGCCCAAATACCACGCCGCCACCGCGCAAAATCGGCGAACGGATGGACCCCTGGCGGGCACGCCCGGTTCCCTTTTGCCGGTACGGCTTGCGGCCACCGCCGCTCACCATGGCCCGGGTTTTGGTCGACGCCGTCCCCGCGCGAATTCCCGCCCGGTACGCCGTTACCACATCCTGCACCGCCTGGTTGCCGCGCTTGCGCTCCAGCAACTCGTCGGCGATTTGGGCCTCGCCGGCGGTCTCGCCAGTCAACTTGTATACCTTCAGCTTGCTCATGACGCCTATGCCTTTTTGATCGCTTTTCGCACTAGCACAATCCCACCCGCCGGACCCGCCACTGCGCCTTCCAGCAACAGAGCGTTCTCATCGGCCAGTACCTTGACCACCCGCAAATTCTGGGTCGTAATGTCGACCGAGCCCATCTGTCCCGGCATCGTTTTGTTTTTGATAATGTTGGCCGAATCAATGCTGCCCGTGGAGCCCGCCCGACGGGTCCAGGCCCCCCCGTGACTCGCGCGGCCACCGCGCATCTTGAACTTCCGGATCACCCCCTGAAAACCTCGGCCCTTGGTATGGCCCAGCACATCCACATACTGCACCCCTTCAAATATCTTGGCGGTCAGCACATCGCCGGGCGCGGCCTCTTCATCGGCCTCCAGCCGTACCTCGCGCACCACCTTCTGCGGCTTCGCGCCGGCCTTCTTGAAATGACCCTGCTGCGGCTTGGTCACGCGCGATTCTTTTTGCTCTTCAAAACCGAGCTGTACCGCTTCGTAGCCATCGGTCGCCGCCGTCTTGCGCTGCACCACTGTGCACGGGCCCACTTGCACCACCGTCACTGCCACTTGCACCCCGTCGTCATCATAGACCCGGGTCATGCCTGTCTTTTTACCAATTAATGTCTGCATGGACGTCGTTTCCCTAAATTCGGATTTGAATATCCACACCCGCCGGCAGATTCAGCTTCTTCAGCTCATCCACCGTCTTTGCCGTGGGATCAATAATATCCAGCAAGCGCTTGTGCGTGCGAATCTCAAATTGTTCCATCGATTTCTTGTCCACATGGACGCTGCGATTGACGGAATAGCGCTCGATGCGTGTTGGCATCGGAACGGGGCCAACCACCTGCGCACCCGTGCGCTTGGTCGTCTCCACAATCTCGGCCACTGATTGGTCCAGCACCCGATGATCGAATGCCTTTAACCGTATTCTGATTCGTTGTCCGCTCATAGTCTCTTCTCTGTCAACAATTCATCAACTCCTGGCCCAGACTGTCGGGCACCTCATCAAACCGGGTCGGTTCCATCGTGTACCCGGCGCGTCCACGTGTCAAAGAACGCAATGTTGTCGCGTAGCCAAACAGCTCCGCCAAGGGCACCGAGGCCTCAATCACCCGCGTTCCATCTCGCTGCACCACGTCTTTCACCTGGCCGCGGCGCATGGTCACATCGCCCAGTACGTCGCCGAGGTGTTCCTCAGGCGTCACAATCTCGAGCGCCATGATGGGCTCCAGAAGGACCGGACGGGCTGCACGCACCGCCTCGCGCAGCGACATCGACGCCGCTGATCGAAACGCAATCTCCGACGAATCAACGGGGTGCCATTGGCCATTCACCACCGACACCCGAACATCGACTAGAGGGAAATTTCCCAGCACTCCCGTGCTCAATCCGTCGCGGATTCCTTCCTCCACTACGGATCGAAAATCGTGCGGAAGTAAATCAGATGAGATTTTGAAGTCAACACTATTTCCACTGCCGCGCGCATTTTTTTCCACGGCCATGCCTAGCATCGCAAAATGATGCTTGCCGCCCAGCTCACGATCGAACGTGAAATCGGCTCGCGCCGCCTCACGAATCGTCTCCCGATAGGCCACCATTGGCCGGCCGGCATTGGCTTTTACATTGAATTCGCGCAGCATCCGGTCACGCAGAATCTCCAGGTGCAATTCGCCCATGCCCTGGATGATCGTCTGCCCGGTCTCCACATCCTTCGCTGTGCGGAATGTCGGGTCTTCCTCGGCTAAATCCGCCAGAGCCTCCAATAATTTTTCTTTATCCGCCTGCGTCTTGGGCTCGATCGCCATTGAAATCACCGGCTCCGGAAATTCAATTCCCTCCAACACAATCGGTTTCTGCTCCGCGCACAGCGTATCGCCCGTCGCCACCCCTTTGATGCCGGCAATCGCCCCGATCTCCCCCGCGTACAACGTGTCCACTTCTTCGCGCTGATTCGCATGCAGCCGAATCAACCGCATCACGCGCTCACGCTTTTGGGTGCGCGGATTAAAAACATTCGCGCCCTTAATCAACTGACCCGAATAGACCCGCATAAACACCAAACGCCCGACGAATGCATCCGTTGCCACTTTGAATGCCAGCGCGCACAGCGGAGCCCGGTCACTGGTCTCGCGCACCAGCTCTTCCCCCGTCTTGGGATGCCGCCCCACCACCGGCGGCACATCCAGCGGCGTGGGCAAATAGTCCACCACCGCATCCAGCAATGGCTGAATCCCTTTATTACGCAAACTCGTGCCGCACAATACCGGCACCATCCGGTTGCAAAGGGTGGCCCGACGAATCCCGCCCGTCAAGGCCGTCTCGTCCAAATCCCCTTCATCCAAATACGCATTCAACAGCGCCTCGTCCGACTCCGCCACCGCCTCCAGCAACGCCTCGCGCGCCGCCTGCGCCTCCGCCTCCAATTCGGGCGGAATCGCCGTCACCGCCACCTTCACCCCCAGCGCCCCTTCATCGAACGTCCGCAGCTTCATCTTTACCAGATCGACCACGCCCTTGAAATGATCTTCGCTCCCCCACGGAATTTGCACCGGCACGACTGGTGCATGCAGCTTGTCCCGCATCTCCTGCACCACGCGCATGAACTGCGCCCCCGTCCGGTCCATCTTATTGATGAAGGCGATTCGCGGCACGCGATACTTCTGCGCCTGCCGCCACACCGTTTCCGACTGCGGCTGCACCCCCCCCACCGCGCAAAACGCCCCCACTACCCCATCCAGCACCCGCAACGCCCGCTCCACCTCTGCCGTAAAATCCACATGGCCCGGCGTATCAATGATATTGATCTGCTGGTCCCGCCAAAAACACGTCGTCGCCGCGCTGCTGATTGTAATCCCCCGCTCCTGTTCCTGCGCCATCCAATCCATCACCGCGGTACCGTCATGCACCTCCCCCATCTTGTACACCCGACCCGTATAGAACAACATGCGCTCCGTCGTGGTCGTTTTGCCCGCATCAATATGCGCCACGATACCGATATTACGGATCGTCGCCAGCGCGTGCTCGCGCTCTGCTGCTTCGATGGTGCTGTTCTTGGCCACGGGAAATCGTCCTCTTTCTTCGAATTAAAAACAAGCCGTACATCCTACCACGCCCTCCCCTCTCCGCCAAGCAAAAGCCCATGTGAAATCACCGCAAATTAGTGGTCTTGAATATCGGACTTTATTAAGTCCGGTATAATTGAGAGACGAGTTCGTGCCTGATCCTGGTGAAATTCCTTTGTTCCCGCCCCCCCCCTACGCTACGATCCAAGCCCATGAAGGCCATGTGTCGATATCTGTGCCGTATCCTCCACGGAGTTGTCCTGCTGGCAGGCGTGGTGGCGCTGCTCGGCGCGGCGCTGCAATTCACTCCCTGGCCCTGGCGGGCCTATCGCGGGTTGGGCACCACCGCCAATCTGTCCGCGCGCCCGCCCACCCATATCCTGGTCATGGGCGGCAGCGGCATTCCCGGGGAATCCGGCCTGATGCGCACCTTCTATGGTGCCCTGGCCGCCGCCGAGCACCCCGAGGCCGAACTCCTGGTGGCCATGCCACGGGCCGCTTCCGAATCCGAAGCCTCGCAAGCCTACCTCGATGAATTGGCCCGACGCGGCGTTGCCCCCCACACCATGCGCATCCTGGATCGCGGACGCAATACCCGCGAACAAGCGTTGCGCCTGGCCGACTATTTGGGCGACTCCATTGGTGACGCGACCGTGCTCATCGTCAGCAATCCCGAACACATCCGCCGGTGCGCGGCGGCCCTGCGCAAAGCCGGCATCCGCCATCTGGCCGTCATGCCCGCCCATTCGCTCTCCATCGAGGATGCCCTGCCCTGGCGTGCCGCCGATCTGGAGGCGCCCATCACCGGCTCCGCCCCGGCGGCGGCTGCGTCAACGGCTGTGGCCAAGTGGGTTCCCGATGTTGGCGGGTCCATGGTCCTCCGCTACAATCTCTGGGCCCATTTGGGCTATACGCTGGATGTGGCGCGCGAATGGACCGCTCTGGCTTACTACCGTCTACGCGGCTGGATCTAACCGGGACGCCCCCAATCGCCCCCCCCCCTCCACTAGGCTGAACTACGACGCGCCTTGCTCTGCCGCGCAGTCGGCTTCTTCGCCATAAAACATCAAGTCCACCCGCTGCACCTGTCCGTGTTCTCCCGATACCCGTTTGCACAGCGCGCTCACGTCACCGGCCTCGATATCCATGATCTTGCCACAGCGCTCGCACAAAAAATGCGCATGGGCGACGACATGGCCATCGTAGCGCGCATGGCCCTTCCACGTCGTAACGCGCCACACCAGCCCCGCCTCCTCGAGTGCATTCATTGTCCGATAGACCGTAAATACCGAAATCTTGCGGAGTTTGGGCTGCACTGCCCGAAACAGCATGTCCACGTCTGGGTGGTCATAACGCCCCGTCAACTCGCGGTAAATTGTCAGGCGCTGGCGCGTCAACCGTAATCCCGCCGCATGAAACGCGGCGCGTATCTTCGTTTTTGTTGGACGGGCTCGGGTGGGGGTGGTTTTTTTCATGGATTCCAATATCGGGTGGGGCCAATGGAAAAAATACACTACCTTATTTTTCCCCAGGACCTCAACCCTTATTCCCATTGAGCTGAATAATCCAGATTAGCGCCGCGGGCGTTAACCGGCAATTTTCAGCACTCCTAGCCTGGATTATTCACGCGACAAGTCCGGCCCAGATGTCCCGACCTCTCCCAGAGTGTCGGGAGAGTGAAGCCGTATAGGCATACTGCGAACCCCCGCGCAACAAAGCAGATGGGCTGGAATCGTCGCGCCCTTGGTCAACATGGATGAAAACTGACTTTTTGTGCGGTTGTCCATATCAAACCACGCTGCATTATGGTACGGCGTTTTCATCCATGTTGATGAATAATACAGGCTACGCCCCTTCCGGGACCGGCCGGCCATCGGCCGCAAAGCGCGGGGCTATTGCCACCGCCGGGTGCAGATAAATCGGCTGGCACGCTTCGCTGGCCAGGCCCGTGCCATACAGACGCCCCACCCATTCCGCCTGCGGAACACGCCGAGGGTCGACCCAGGGCAGGTCCGGCCATTCTCCCCCGCGCGCCTCCGCCGCCAGCAGCTTCCAGTCGCTCGTGCGGCACCCCCCCCCGCCCGCTTGCGGCTCAAACACGGCCGCCCAGATCGTATCGCGCCGGGCCGATCCGGACACCACCACCGGCCCCGGTGTCGGCTGCTCCGCGAACCATTCCGCGGCCACTGCCGCGGCACTGCTGACCGTCCAGACCGGTTTGTGTCCCGGCAAGGCCCAGCCCTGCACCGCCGTCAAACTAACCCGCAACCCCGTATACGCCCCCGGCCCCCGACCAACCGCAAATGCCTCGACATCCTCCAGCGTCCACTCCGCGCGTGACAACAACGTCTCCACCCCGACAAACAATCCCTGACTGCGTCGGCGTCCACCCGCCACCGCCTCGGTTGCCACGACGGTTCCGTCCAATAACAGCGCCAGGCTCGCCTGCTCCGTCGAGCCCTCCACGGCCAGCACCTTCATCGGCACCCCCCCCTATTGTTTGTCTTCCGCCCGCAGGCGGTCCCAAATCGCATCCATATCCGCCAAGGTGCAATCCTTCATCCGCCGCCCGCTGGCCACAATTTCGTCTTCGACGGTGCTAAAGCGGCGCAAGAACTTTGCATTCGTCAACTCCAGCGCGTAGGCCGGGTCCACCTTCATGAAGCGCGCCACATTGACCACCGAGAACATCACATCGCCCAACTCTTCGATCACGCTTTTGCGATCCCCCGTGGCAACCGCCGCCTTCAGCTCGGCCACTTCCTCGTCGAGCTTGGCATACACATCGGCGATATCGCTCCAGTCAAATCCCACTCGCGCGGCACGCTTTTGGAGCTGATAGGCCCGATGCAGCGGCGGTACGTGCTTGGGCACACCGTCAAGCGCCGATTTCCGCGCTTTCTTTTCGGTCTGTTTGATCGCATCCCAATTGCGCAGCACCTCCTGGGTATCAGCGACGGTCTCATCGCCAAAAATATGCGGATGCCGCCGCACCAGCTTGTCCGAAATCCCCTGGGCCACTGCCGCAAAATTGAAGCTGCCCTCTTCTGCTGCAATTTGCGACTGGAACACAATCTGCAACAGCAAGTCGCCCAATTCTTCGGCGAGATGCTCGCGATTACCGCTTTCCATCGCATCGAGCGCCTCATAGGCTTCTTCCATCAGGTTGGTCTTGATCGTGTCCAACGTCTGCTCGAGATCCCACGGACAGCCATCGCCGGGCCGCCGCAAGCGAACCATGATCTGCAGCAAGCGCTCTATCTGTTCCACCCCCGCGCGCTGCGCCGCCGGCCCCGTGGTGCCTTTCGTTACCGGGGCCTGCTCTGCCGCCGGCGGGAGGTGGGATAGGCTAGAAGCTGATTTCTTCGAAGAACACACTGGGCTTTACTTTCTTTAATTCGGCACAGACGAGATTGGCGCCGCAAAAATCCTGGTATTCGGTAAATTCATCCGGCACGGCCACCACATTCATCATCGCTGCCAAGGCGGTCTTGGCCGCAAACATGCTGCTGACGAGCGCCAGGCTGCGCGTCGGCGTGCGGTCAATCGCTTTGATGATACGCAACCAATGCTCGGCGCGCGGAAAACTGCGATCATCCACATGCGGCAGGGCAGAATAGACCTGTATGTCCCATCGCTCAAATCCCAGATGGGCCGCCACGGCATCCGCCGATTCCTGAGGCAACATCGATACGCAGGCCACCGCCGCGCCACGGCTGACCGCCGTCTCAATCCATTGGATCAAGCCATCGTTGACCACCGTGGTCTTTTGCATCAAGCGCGAAACGGTTTCGCCCATCATGCGCTCGATCACCTGCTTGGGCGGTGACGCCGTATACGCCATCTGCTTGAGAAAACTCGCCATGAATGCCGACGGCGACGGATGCAGGCAATAGCGGGAAAATAATATCGGTGACAACTCGATCTTCTGTTCCTTCAGAATGCTCGCGAGCACCTCATAGCGAATCTGCCGGGCACCCAATGCCACATTGTCCATCTCAAAAATTAACGCACTCTTGGCCGAGGTGCCTTCTGCTTCTTTTTTCTTCTTCGCTGCTGCCATGCTATCTCCTGGGGTTGGGACGTAAAAATCCGGGACAGTCTAGATGGCCCGTCCCAGGCCGTCAATGGTTTCCTGTAAGCGCTCCGGCGCCAAATCTAATCGCTTGGTTCGCGCCTCTCGCCGCTCGGGGGGGGGCCGTGGTCGGGAGGGCGTTTCTTCCACACCGGGCGCGGCCCCTCCTGGCGCGGCTTGCGGGGGCCGTACGGCTTGCGGGGGCCGTACGGTTTGCGCGGACCGTAGGGTTTGCGCGGGCCGTAGGGTTTGCGGTCGCCCTCGCCCTCGCCTTCGGCCCGTGGTCCATAGGGCTTGCGGGGTCCATACGCTTTGCGCGGGCCATAGGGTTTGCGCGGGCCATACGGCTTGCGGTCGCCCTCGCCCTCGGCCCGTGGTCCATAGGGCTTGCGAGGTCCA
>JAQUJC010000107.1 GCA_028681135.1 Kiritimatiellia bacterium
CAACTGCCGGCATTGAACGAGGAGGCCTCGATCGGCCGTGTGCTGGACTCGATTCCGCGGCGCCTGCCGGGGGTGGATGAGGTGCAGGTGCTGGTGGTGGATGACGGTTCGACCGACCGAACCGCGGAACTGGCGCAGGAAAAAGGGGCCGTGGTGGTCTCGCATGCACAAAACCGCGGCGTGGGGGCTGCTTTCCGGACCGGGTTGGCCAAAGCAACGGATTTGGACGCGGATATCGTTGTTACATTGGATGCCGATGGCCAGTTCAATCCTGACGATATCTCCATCCTGATCGAGCCCATCCAAAAGGGTAAAGCCGATTTTGTGACCGCGTCGCGCTTTCTGGACCCGGTGCTGGTTCCGGATATGCCGGCGGCCAAGCGCTGGGGCAATGACTTTATGGCGCGCTGGGTCAGTTCCATCACCCATCAGCGCTTCCACGATGTGTCGTGTGGATTCCGCGCCTACTCCAAAAATGCTTACCTTCGCCTGAACCTGTTGGGTAATTTCACCTATACCCATGAGGTATTCCTGACACTGGCTTTCGCCGATGTGCCCATTGTCGAGGTCCCGGTCGTTGTGCGCGGTGTCCGCGAGCACGGTAAAAGCCGCGTGGCGAGCAATCTGTTCCACTATGGCTGGCGCACAGCGGCCATTATCCTCAAGACCTACCGCGATTATCGGCCGCTGAAATTCTTTTCTAAGATCGCAGGGCTTTTGGGCGTAACGGGGACCCTGTTTTTACTGTTTTTGCTGTCTGTTAAACTCCGGACCGGCGGACTGTTTCCCCACAAGTGGGCTGGGTTCGTGGGGGGAGCCTTTGTCGGGGCCGGCATGGTGGTGCTGCTCGTCGGGGTGATGGCCGAAATGCTGGATCGGATCCGGACATCGGCCGACGAAGCACTCTTCCGCATTCGCCGCCTGGAAGCAGATACGCGGCGTAACCGTCGTCCAGCGACCCGGCCGTCAGCCGATTCCAACAGCAAGCCCACGTGACGGGCTGAGGCATCGATCCTCGTCATGGCACCGGTTGCGGGAAGTTTTTTATTGGCGTTGCGCCTGGTGGGGGTGGGATGGGTTTGGGCGTTGGCCACGACGTCGTCGCAGGAGCAGCGCTCAGATGCCCCCTTTCTTTTTGCGCTTGCGCGGGCAGTGGTTCTGGGCGTGTGCTTGAACCTGCTGCCGGCTCTCATTTTGGCATCCATTCAGGTCTGGACGCCAAAGACAGATTGGATGTTATGGGCCATTCTACTCGTGGGTGGCATGGTCTGGATTCGTTGCCGGGGGCTGCTTTCCCGGGGGGCGATGGTTCGGGGGGGGCTGGGCGTATTGGTGGTCTGGGTGTTGACCAGTCTTCCGCTGCTGCAGCCGCCACGGTCTGAATGGCTCGCGGGCGGGTGGGATCCCGGCATCTACCAGAACAATGCACTGGCCATTTCTCGCGATAATGGATTGCAGGGACGGCCAGAAACGATCTTTTCACGTATGGCGGCGGCGGATCGAGAGGTGTTTGCCGAGGCTGAGAATCAGTACCGCGAAATCTTCCCCGGCGTTCCCATTGTCATCGAAACGGGTGCCATGCCGTTGTACTTTTTCCATCTCACACCGGTCTGCGGTGCCTGGTTTGTACGGATGGGAGGCCCCCCCCTGTTGTTTCGGATGCCAGCAATCCTGGCGCTGTGGGGCCTGCTGCCGCTGCTGGCGCTGTGCGGAGCTGTGGGGTGGGGCGGCTGGCGACGCTGGGTCGTGTTGGCCTGCTGGCTGGTGTCGCCCATGTGGTGGTACCATCAGGCAATCCCCACCTCGGAAATGCTGTATCTGTTGCTTCTGCTTGGCGGCATCCTTCTCTATGTACATGCGGCAAGACGGCGTCTTCGGATTCCCTTGGGCGTCCTCGGCGTGTTGTTTGCCGCCACCGTCAACCACCTGGGTGCGTCCATTCTGTTTGGCCTGCTGCTGCTTGCCGCGGCCTATGCGGAGACGGATACCCAATCCCGGTGGCGCTTCAGTCGGATTCTGCTGTGCTTCATGGCGATTGGGCTGGCCATCGCTTGGAATTGGCGGTTTGCCGGGGTTACCGTCATGCGGCTGGAAGCCAAAGACAACGTCCTGGGTATCATTTTGCCCGTGTTTTTGGGCAGTGCGGGACTGGCGCTGGGGTTGGCCTGGCGCCCCTTGCCCGCAGCAATTCGGACCTGGGCCATCCGCGTGTTCGTGCTGGCCGGCATCGTCAGCGGTTTCGCGCTGACGGCCATTGCCCTGGCCGCCAGTGTTCATGTGCTGCGCACCCACATGCTCGTGATGGCTGGACGCCTGCCCTGGCTGGGCCCGGCCTTGGGACGTCTGGTTCGCGTGGTTGCATTTCATGGGTCGCTGGGGATGGCATGGGCGGGCCTCGGCCTGACGTGGCTTTCCCTGCGCCAAGACCCCTCGTTGCGCCTGATAAAATTTCTTGTCGCAGCGCTGGGAGTCATTTGCCTTGCTCTATTTGCCCAGCCGGGGATTGCGCCCATTTATCCCTGGGCCTTACGGCGATATGTGGTTTTTTTGGTTCCTGTCCTGGCGTGGGTCCAGGCCGCTGCCCTGATCCGCGTCGTAGAACTCATCCAGGTGCGGGCAACCCGTTGGCGCTGGGCGGTCCTGCTCCTTTTTCTGCCGGCCATCGCCCAGAGCGCATGTCTCAGCGTATCCGCGTTCCGCGTCGGCGATTATCCCGGCTTTGGCGATCTGCTGACCTCCTTGGAAGAGGCGATTGATCCCAACGCGATCGTGGTGGCCGACGATCCGTTGTGGGGCACCCCCCTGATGCTGGCCTCGGGGCGGGACGTTGTCAGCGGTCGTCCGTTGTGGCAAAGCGATGATGTGGATGAGCAGCGCCGCTACATGGATGCGCTCCTGCAATTGCGCAACGACAGCGCCCGGCGCGTGCTGTGGCTGACCAGCACCAAACAGCATCTGGACATCTATCCGGTATCGCTGGGGGACACTCCAACATCACTGCTAAATATTCCTTATGCCTATCATACTGTGATCCACAGCCCCCGCGGCAATGCCTTTGCCCTGGTCGCGAAGAACCGCCGCTTCCATCTCTATGAGTGGGACGGCGCCTATTCACTGCGCGGCACCGCCCAAGACAATAACGAGTGATGATGGGCAGGGGGGGGGGCGAACGGATTGGGTTTCTCACCCATCAACCCCCCCCCCCCCCACCCCCACCCCCCCACACCCCCCCCCCCCCCCCCCACCCCCCCCCCCCC
>JAQUJC010000074.1 GCA_028681135.1 Kiritimatiellia bacterium
CCAGCACCAAACAGCATCTGGACATCTATCCGGTATCGCTGGGGGACACTCCAACATCACTGCTAAATATTCCTTATGCCTATCATACTGTGATCCACAGCCCCCGCGGCAATGCCTCTGCCCTGGTCGCGAAGAACCGCCGCTTCCATCTCTATGAATGGGACGGCGCCTATTCACTGCGCGGCACCGCCCAAGACAATAACGAGCGATGATGGGCAGGGGGGGGCGGGGGGGGGGGCGAACGGATTGGGTTTCCCACCCACCTCCCACCAACCCCCAACCATCAACCCCCAACCACCAACCACCAACCATCAACCCCCAACCCCCAACCCCCAACCATCAACCAACCACCAACCCCCACCCCCATTACGTCAAGCGCAGGGTGCGCATCCAGGTGCGGAAATCTTTGGGCAGGGGAGCGATGGCGGTGAGCGGCTTGCCGCTGACGGGATGGCGAAAGCGCAGTTCATAGGCGTGGAGCATTTGGCGCGGTACTTCGGGAAAGGCGGTGGACAGCGGGGAAAAATACTGGCGGTCGCCCAGAATGGGGTCGCCGATATGGTGGAGGTGGATACGAATCTGATGGGTGCGCCCGGTGTCGATTGAGACGATGACATGCGCGCAGCGCGGGGATTTGATTTGGGCCGAGACCTGGCGGGCATGGCTGACGGCGGGGAGATTGTCGATGCGGGTGCGGATGTCCATTTCCTTGGCCGGCAGATTGCCCGCGACCAGTGCATGGTAGATTTTAACAACCTGCCCTTTTTCGAATTGGTTGATCAGGGCGCGGCGGGCCTCATTATTTTTGGCAAAGAGCAGGCAGCCGGAGGTGTCCTTGTCGAGACGATGGACCGCGCGTAATGTGGGCAGTTCCAGTTGATCGCGCAGCCGGACTTCGAGGGACTTTTCGCCAGTGGCGAGCAGACGGGGCGGCTTGTCGGCGACCAGAAAGGCCGGGTCGTCGATCAGAAGGCGTACCCGGTTTTGAGCGGCTGTCTTTTGGGGCGCCACAGCATCGGGCAGCAGTTCGACCACATCGCGGGTTTGCAACAGGTGCTTGGCCATCCAGATGCGGCGCCCATTGACGAATGCCATGCGATCATCGAGCAAGGATTTGGCGGCACGGCGCGAAAGTCCGAGGTGCTCCACCAGGTGGTCCAGCAGGAACGTGCCGTTGCGGCGGACGGGGGGCAGGCGGTGCAGGGCGGGGGCTGTTCGTGGGGGGCGGCGCTTCATGTCAGGTATCTCCCAGGCGAAAGGGTGAAAAATCGGTATGCGTGTCGTACGGGTCCGAGGATTCGGCGCGTTTGAGTCGCCGAACCACCACATAGGTCAGGGGGGTGGCGACCACTTCGTAGGTGGTTTTAAGCGCAAAGTTCCAGAGGGAAATTTTGATGACGAGGGCCAGCGGCCAGACCCCGGCGAAGGCCAGGAAGGTGAAGAGGGCGGAGTCGACCGCCTGCCCGGCGAGGGTGCTGCCGATGGTGCGTAGCCACAGGTGGCGGCCGCGGGTCCGGACTTTGAGCTTGGCCATCACGAAGGCATTGAGGAACGATCCGCACCAGAAGGCCGCCAGACTACCGAGAACCACGCGCGGGGTTTGAAGGAGAATGGCGGCAAATGCTTCCTGCATGTCCCAGCCCGGGGCCGGGGGCAGGAGGGCGACGAGGGTGAAGGTCGCGGCGGCAAACAGATTCAACGCGAATCCCAGCCAGATGATGCGCCGCGATTGCGCATAGCCGTAGACTTCGACAAGGATATCGCCAAAGATATATGAAATAGGGAAGAGCAGATTGCCCCCATCCATCAAAATAAACGGCAGGCCGGGAAGACTCAGCGGTTTGATGGCCGTGAGGTTGGAGACAACCAGTACGGTGCAGAATACCGCACTGATGGGCACCAGCCAACGTCGCCGGGGACTGGAAGCGACTGCCGGGGAACTCACTTTTTGAATGGATTCACGCTCTTCAAGGCGTCGCCTACGCCTCCGACCACAGCCTTGCCCGCGTCGGCGGCTCCACCCACGGCGGCCTTACCCGCATCGGCAGCCCCGCCCACAGCGGCCTTGCCCGCATCGGCGGCTCCACCCACAGCGGCCTTGCCCGCGTCGACTGCGCCTTGGCCGGCGGCCCAGGCACCATCACCCAAGGCTTTGGCACCGTCGCCTAGCAGATTCCCCGCGCCAGAGAGGGCACCGCCGGCTGAGCCGAGAATGGCCTTGAGCACGTTCTGAATGGCTTCGACGCCCGTGACGCCATCCTTTTCTTTGCCCAGATCGGTGAGGGTGATGGGCGGCAGGGGGATGGGGATAACGCGCCCGCCGGTCAGCGCGGCGGCACCGGTCAGCGATACATTCATCTGGCTGCCGGTGATGGTCAGCTTCTCGATGATGACTTTCTTGCCCGGTTTATCGTCGGCGGCTTTTTCCTTTTTTTCTGGCTTATCTTTTGAGGTGGCATCCGTATCCTTGGCATCTTCGTCGCCAGAGAGTTGGTCAATGAGCGCGCCGAGATTGCTCTTTCGCAGACCCTGTTCATAGGTCAGCACTAGGCCATCGATGGTAATGGACTTGATGACAATGGTATCGCTGAGCAGCGAGGCATTGTCTAATTCGATGTCAATCGACGCCAAGTCGAAAATACCGTCGGTTTTGAACCCTTCGGGATTGCCGATATGGAGTCCCGCGAGTCCGGCTGTGCCTCGCAGGAGAGACAGTGAGGCGTCGTCGAGTGTGGCGGGCACGCCCAACATCTGCGGAGCGGCTGTATTGAAACCTTTAAGAAGCATCTTGTCCATGGCGAGTTCTGCCACGACCACCACAATCGCGAGCACGACCAAAATACCAATCAGAATTTTAATGGCTGTCTTCATCCTATCTGTCCTCCAGGAAACCGAACCGTGTCACGTGTCCCAAACATTATGCCATGCCTGACCCAAATGCTAGTAGAAAGGACCGGGGGCCGGGGACAGCCGGCAGGGGGCAACCAGAGAAGAAGCTAGGGATTTCGCAGATGGGAAACAGCCGGAGACTGAATTGGGAAATCAGGAAAGGGGGAGGGGAGAGCCCGAGGCCCGAGGTCGGATGTCCAAAGTCCGGGGTCGAACAGTTTAACAAGCCGAAGACATGGACACGAATGGTGCAAATGGGGCGCAAAACAAGTGTTTTATGGGGTTGTATGGGGCGCACATGGTTCTTTTTGAGGATTTATGCAAAAATGGTGTAAGAAATCGCAACAAACCAATTTCAGAGGCGAAAAAGCATAAAAATGGTGTAAAAAAGCATGAAAATCGACAAAAAATCGGATGAAAATGCCATTGCCACCGGATGATATGCCGGAAGTTTTTGCGGAATTTAGATTGAGTAAAAAACCAGATGATTAATTAACCATCATGTGAATATATAGTGGTAAAATGATCGAATTCGCCTTATAATATGTAGATTTACACCAGATGGTTAATTAACTATCATTTGATATATTGATCATAGAATTGGTGATTATGGAGTAAATATTTTAGGATAATCGTCGTGGCTAAGGATGGCTCTTGGGGGGCAGGGGGGGGGGACGAGGTCGGAGGTCGGAGGTCCGAGGTCAGAACAAAAATGGATTTTTCGATCAACGACCAACGATCGACAATCTCGATCAACCATCAACGGACCGGGGACAGGGGGTGAGGGGGGGGCGGAGGAGGAAGAGACCGCCGTAGAGCGACCAGAGGGTGGCGGCAAGGTAACCGAGGAGCGAGAGCATGAGGGCTTGGGCGGGGGCAATGCCGAAGGGGGCGAGGAGCTGGATGGTGAGGGTTTCGCGGACGCCGAGGCTGCCGGGGGTGAGGGGGATGGCGGCGAGGACCGTAATGACGGGGAAAACCACAAGCAGATCGCGGAAGGGCAGGCCGAGTTCCAGGGCCTGGGCGAGGGCGGTGGCCGCCGCGGTCAGCAGTAGCAGATTGGCCAGGGATAGCACCCCCGGCCAGACCAGTCGGCGGGCATTTTTTCGGAACAGATACATGGCGTCATAGGCGCGGGCAAGAAGGGGGCCAAGGCGTCCGCGGTGCTGGAGCCGCTGCAACAGCGGAATGCGCGCAACGATGTTGCGGGTGAAGAACAGAGCCATACATGCGATGGTGGCAAGCAGGAAGACGGCCATCAGGACGAGTGCGAGACGGGCATCCTCGAATGCAGCAACGTCGCGTAGGCGGGAAAGGAGCAGGGCGCATCCCGCGAGGAGAGTGGTCACCAGGCCAAGGGCCCGATCAAGAAAAACGGAGGTGACGGCTTCGGCGCGCTTTTCGGAATGATGATGGGCGGCCACGACGGCGCGGGCCACGTCGCCGCCGCAGGCACCGAAGAGAAAAGCATTGAAGAACTGTCCGATGAAGAATGCGCGGTAGGTCTGGTAAAACGAGGTGGGCAACTGCAGTGTTCGCAGAATGGCGTGCCAGCGAATGATACCGATTAGAAAGGCGGAGTAGGTCAGGGCCACGGCCAGCCCGATCCAACCGGGGTGGTTGCGTAGGGGGGTGAGCGCGGAGCGGAGATTGTCCAGTTCTATTGAGTAGACCAGCAGCGCGATCAGGGCGAGGCCCAGGCCGAAGCGCAGAATGGGGGTCCAGCGGAAACGGCTGGCCATGGGTCAGGCTCCGGCAGGAGGGCGCGCGAGAAGGTCGGCGTAGACATCTTCGAGCGAGCGCTGGAGGGGGATGGCGGGCTGCCAGTCTGTGGCGTGGCGAAGGCGCGTGGTGTCGTAGGTGGGGCGCTGGTCGGTGGGACGGAACAGGGCGGGGTCGATGTCGATCTGAGGCTGCACCCGGGCAATCGTGCATAGCGTATCCAGAAGGTCGCGGATCGGGATTTGGACGCCACTGGCGATGTTATAGGCGCACCCACCCTGGCCTTTTTCGAGCAGGAGGGCGTAGGCCTGGGCGACATCGCGAACATCGGTAAAGTCACGCCGCTGGTCGAGATTGCCGACGCGCATGACGGGGTCCGCGCCTTGGGCGATGGCGGCGAGCTGGGTGGCAAAGGCTGACGAGACAAATTGTCGGGACTGGCCGGGACCGATATGATTGGAGGGCCGGGCCACCATGACGTCGAGACAGTGATGGGCGGCATACAACAGGGCGGACTGGTCGGCGGCGGCCTTGGCAACGCCGTAGATGTTGTCGGGGCGGTAGGGGGCGTCCTCGGTGAGGGGGGCGGGGGTGGGGTGCGAGCCGTACACTTCGGCAGAGGTGACAACCAGGACGCGAGCCGTCGGCTGCTGCTGGCGGACAGCGTCGAGGAGATTGAGCGTGCCAATGGTATTGACGGCAAAGACCTCCTGGGGCTGGCTCCAGCCGAGAGGGACAAATGCCAGGCCGCCCAAATGCAGAATGGCATCCGGGCGGATGAGGTCGAGCGTCGCGATGATGGCGTCCAGGTCGCGTACATCCAGCGGATGACAGGGAATCGGGGTGGCGGCATGGCAGACGATGTCGCTGCCGATCACCTCATGTCCGGACCGGAGCAGGGCATCGACGGCATGCCGCCCAACGAATCCGTTGCAACCGGTGAGGAGAATCTTCATCCGCGGATAGAATTCAGGAGCCAGGATTCAGAATGGAAAACAAGCATTCAAAATGGCCGCACATTTTATCTCCTTCTGGCTACTGGCTACTGGCTACAAGTCTTTTTCAGGCGGTAACGGTTTTGCCGGACTGGCGGTCCATGTCGGCATCGACCATCCGGGTGACGAGTTGTTCGAAGGACACCTCCGGCTTCCAGCCAAGGGCCTCGCGTGCTTTGGCGGGATTGCCCAACAGGAGTTCGACCTCGGCGGGGCGAATGAATTCGGGATCGATGACGACATAGTCCTCGAAATTCAGGCCCACATGCCCGAAGGCGATCTCGAGAAATTCGCGGACGGAATGGGTTTCGCCGGTGGCAACCAGATAATCGTCGGGGGAGTCCTGCTGAAGCATCAGCCACATGGCGCGGACAAAATCACCGGCGTAGCCCCAGTCGCGCTTGGCATCGAGGTTGCCCATGCGCAGTTCTTTTTGGTTGCCGAGTTTGATGCGCGCGACGGCATCGGTGATTTTGCGGGTGACGAATTCTTTGCCGCGGCGGGGGGACTCGTGGTTGAAGAGGATTCCGGAGAGCGCGTAGAGGTTATAGCTTTCGCGATAGTTGACGGTAATGAAATGGCCATAGGCCTTGGCCACGCCATAGGGGCTGCGGGGGTAGAAAGGAGTCTTTTCGGTCTGCGGCGTTTCAATGACCTTGCCAAACATTTCAGACGACGATGCTTGATAGAAACGGGCCTTGGGGCAGACCATGCGCATGGCTTCGAGCACCCGGGTGACGCCCAGGGCCGTGAACTCGCCGGTCAGGACGGGTTGGGTCCACGAGGTCGGCACGAAGGACATGGCGGCGAGATTGTAAATCTCGTCGGGCTGAACATCGTCGAGAATCTTGACCAGGGAGAACTGGTCGAGCAAGTCGGCTTGGCGCAGATCGAGTTGGTTTTTGATATGACTGATTCGCTCGAAGGTCTCGGTGCTGGCACGCCGCACCATGCCGGTGACCTGATAGCCCTTGGACAACAATAACTCAGCGAGGTAGGAGCCATCCTGGCCTGTAATACCGGTGATTAGTGCTTTCTTCATGTTGGGTCTCCGTCGGTTGTCTGGGTTGATTCAGTAAAATTCCACGTCTCGCGTAAGTAGTCCACGGCACGCACGATATGGTCTGGTTCCGTATCGGGTGCCGGTTCCAGAACACGCACCTTATCCATTTGGCCCACATCCGCCAAGGCCGGAAAATCCACATTGCCGCGGGGGGGCATGATGTGGTCCTGGCCGGGGGGGGCGACATCATGGATGTGCATGCCGACGATGGAGGGCAGCAGGCGGCGCAGCCAGCGTGAGGCATTGATGAAACCGAGGTTTTCACGAATCTGGGCATGGCCGATGTCCCACCAGAGGCGGATGCCATGGTCCTGGAAGCGCTGCATGATCTTTTCGCCTTCGAGTTCGGAGGGGATGGCCTCCCAGGTGGGGAGGTTTTCGAGGGCGAGGTGCACGCCGGTTTCTTGCACTACGGGCAACAGCGCTTCAAGGCTCTCGACCAGATAGCTGATTTGGCGGGGCGCTTTTTTGTCGCGCATAATTTGGGCCTTGAGCTTGAGGGACTCGAAGGCCGGGGTGTACTGCTGATTGCGCGCGGCCAGTCGCAGCAGATCGAAGGAGTAGCTGGGCATATCGACGTTGCCGGAGTGGCAGACGACGACGCGGGCACCAACTTCGGCGGCAAAGCGGAGCGTGCGGGAAATATGGGTGACAGCGTATTCACGTTCGCGGCGGTCGCTGGAGGCGGGGGTATAGAGTTCGGGGTGGGGGCGGGGCGCACCGACGGGCACGGGACAGAAGTTATGGACGCTGTCGACCCGAACGGCCTTTGCGGCAATCATGGACTGGACGCCGGGAATGAGTTCGGCGCGCAGATCGTAGCCCAGTTCTACACGGTCGATGCCCAGCTCAAGGATTTCCTCGATGAGGGCTTCGCCGGACTGGTGCCGGCCGGCGTTCCAACGGGTACTGAGGGCCAGCGGCGTCATTTGTCCGCCTGGGCCTGGATGGCGGTGATGGCCACGGTATTGACAATATCGGTGACGGTACAGCCGCGGGAGAGATCATTGACGGGTTTACGCAGGCCTTGCATGACGGGGCCAATGGCGACGGCACCGGCCGAGCGCTGGACGGCCTTGTAGGTGTTGTTGCCGGTGTTGAGGTCTGGGAAAATGAAGACGGTGGCCCGACCAGCGACTTTGGAGTCGGGCATTTTGGTGCGCGCGACGCCGGCATCAATAGCGGCATCATATTGGATGGGGCCTTCGAGGGGCAGGTCGGGGGCCATGGCCTGGGCCAGTTCGGTGGCTTCGCGCACCCGCTCGACATCGGCGCCACCGCCGGAGGCACCGGTTGAATAGGACAGCATGGCCACCCGCGGTTCGATGCCGAAGGTCTGCGCGGTCTGCGCGGAGGAGATGGCGATTTCGGCGAGTTGGCGGGCATCGGGGTTGGGGTTGACGGCACAGTCGCCATAGACCAGGACGCGATCTTCCAGGCACATGAAGAAGACGGACGAGACGATGGAGAATCCGGGTTGGGTGCGGATGAACTGGAGCGCTGGGCGGACGGTGTGGGCGGTGGTGTTGACGGACCCCGAGACCATGCCATCGGCCAATCCTTTGTAGACCATCATGGTGCCAAAATACGAGGCATTACTCATGATGGTTTCGGCCATGTCGGGGGTGACCCCCTTCTCCTTGCGTAATTGGTGATAGGTCTCGACAAAATCCGGGAAGTGGTCGGATTTGACGGGCTGGATAATATCAATCGTGGGGAGGTTCAAGCCGAGGTGGGCGATCTGGGTGCGGATGCGCTGGGCATTGCCAAGCAGGGTGATGTCGGCAATGCCGCGCAGGACGACTTGTTCGGCCGCGTAAAGAATCCGATTTTCTTCGCCTTCGGGCAAAACGATTCGCTGGCGGGGGGCCTGGGCACGCTGGATGAGGCCGAATTCAAACATCTTCGGAGTGACGACGCCGGTGCGGGCGGTCTCGAGCAGGTCGACGAGTTTCTGGGTGTCAACATTGGATTCAAACTGGGCGAGGGCCGTAGTGATTTTGCGGGTGGCGCCGGGGAAGATGCGCGAGTGCAGGCGCGCGACTGTGGTGACCGCCGCATAGGTACTGCCCGGGACGGTAAGGATGGGCACCATTTTTTTAACATCCTTGAGCAGCGTGGCTACCGCCCCGGCGGGTTTGAATCCGTTGGTCAGGACGACGCCCGCGATATTGACCGGATTGGCGGAGTTGAGCTTGAGCATAACCCCGAGTAAATTGCCAAATCGGTCGCCCGAGATGAACAGCAGCGCGCCATCCTTCAATTGCGAGAGAAACAATTCCGGTGAAGAGTCCGCGACGCTGAAGGAGGTGGCCTGGAGGGAGTCGAGCAAGTCGGCGCGATAGGATGTTTCGGCCTTCAGGGCCCGGGCAATTTCGCTCATCATGGGGGCGGCGAGCGACTCATCCTGGGGAATGGCAAAGACGGGCAGGTGGGCATAACGCGAGCGGCTCACCAGGTCGGGGAGAGTCTTCATGTGCTCGGGTGAAAACCGGTTGAGAATGGCGGCGAGCACCTTGCAATTGTCTTCCTCGAAGCTCTGGACAGCGAAATCCATGCCGCCCAGGTGTTCCTCCGCGGCCGCTGTCTGGCCGTTGGCGATCAGGAGCACCGGGGCGTCCAAGTTGCGGGCGATGGCGGCATTGAGATTGAATTCGACAGCGGAGGCTAGCTCCTCGAAATCGGTGCCTTCGCAGACGACGAAGTCAAACTGTTCAGCCATGGCGTTGTAGCGCTCCAGGATACCATCGAGGAGCTGGGAGGTCTTGCCGGCTCGAATAAGCTCGCCTGCTTCTCGGCTGGTATAGGCAAAGGCTTGCTCATAGGGCAAATCCAGCCGGAAGTGGCCCGTCACCAAGGCGATGTCGTTGTCGCGCTCCGGGGCCGTGCGATCCGTGGCGATAATGGGGCGGAAGAAGCCCACCAAGCCCACTTTCTTGATCATCATTTCCATGACGCCCAAAGCGATGGCAGACTTTCCGCTGTTGGCTTCTGTGGCGGCGATGTAGACAGTACGGGACATGCTGTGAACCTTTCACATCCAAATTAAACGAGGGTGACTAGATTGGGGCCATCTTAGTGGCTGGCGGGCCGGGGCGCAAGCAAAGCCGTATGGGCCTCGCCGGCCATAACGCCCCCCCCCCGCTAACCGCAAAAAAGGTGTCATGTCTATAATTTAATGATCTTGACGCGGGGAGGGTATTGCGCTGAAATCAGCATATGAGCAGAAAGCCAAGACTGGAATATGCAGGGGCGGTTTACCATGTGATGAATCGCGGGAATCAGCAGCAAAGGATATTCCTGACGGATGAGGATCGGAAGTGCTTTCTAGAGACATTAGGGGAGGTGTGCGAACGGTCGGGATGGATCGTCCACGCCTATGTGCTGATGGGCAATCACTATCATCTGCTGCTGGAAACACCGGAACCCAATTTGGTCACGGGGATGCAATGGCTTCAGGGGACCTATTGCAAGCGCTTTAATGTGACTCATCGTAAATGGGGGCATCTCTTTCAGGGGCGCTACAAGGCAATCCCTGTCGGGGAAGACGGGGAGTATGTATTGGCCGTTGCCAACTATATTCACCTGAACCCGGTGCGGATGAAGGGCTATGACTTTACGAGTCAAAAGATAGGTACATATGAGTGGAGCAGTTATCCTTTCTATGTGCAAAGAAGGGGGCGTCCGGCCTGGCTTCGTGTGGATAGAATATTGGATGGACTGAACCTGACAGATACATCAGCAGGACGTCGCCGTTATGCCGATTACATGGCTAAACGAATCCTGGGGGTACAGCATGCTGAAAAGCCATGGGAAGCGGATGTGCAGTGGCAGAAAATCCGACGCGGTTGGTGTTTCGGGGGGCAGGAGTTTAAAGAAACTATGCTGGAACTCGTTTCAGGCGATGTGCTCAAGAAAATGTCTACGCCCGTGACAGGGGCCGCGGTCAAAGAGCATGGTGAAAGACAGGCGGAGCGACTGGTTGTGTCTGGGCTAATGTGTTTGGGTGTGAGGGAAAACGATCTTTGCGGCATGAAGAAAAGTGCCCCGGAAAAACTGGCCTTGGCGTGGCTGATTCGACATCGGACAAGTGTGAAAACCCATTGGATTAAGAAACGCCTATGTATGGGGGCGGCCACGAACTTCGCCGCCAAACTCAATGAGTTGGAAGCGAGTAAAAAAGGGACCGTTTCTCATGGCATTATGGGAAAACTCAAAAACATTAAAATATAGTCATGACACCTTTGTTCAAAAACATTAAAATATAGTCATGACACCTTTTGAAATGGCAAAGCTTGCCGAAGGTGATTATAAAACCTGGTCTGATCGCTATAAAGCACTTTGCCCGGTTTGTGAAGAGGGTGTTGTGAAAAGGGTATTCGAATTCTTCGTCTTATTGACAACAGGTGCAAAAAGCTCGGTAAGCAGCGATCAAGCAAGACAACAAAATAAATAACTGAGTAAAACAAACACGGGATGTGCGATCATGAATGACATGTTTATTGGCGATTCAGACTTTGTCGAAATCGCACAGCGTACAAAATTACATAAAAAGTTGGAAAAGCAGACCCAACTTTTAGAAGAAAACTGGCGAGTAGAGAAAGCCCGGCTAACAGAAGTTCAACATCAAACGAAAATATTACAAGAACAGGCACTCTTGCAAAAAGAAGCTCAAACGAAGGCAGAGGAAAACAGGAAATATCTTCAGACAAAACGAAAATTACTTGTCATGCTTACTGCAGGGCTCCAAGAGCTATCTCACAAAAACATGCCTATACACTCTGTGATCACTTATGATGATATTGATCTTTATGGAGGTATCATTGGGAGTAAATACCTGTTGGAAATGATCGAGGAAGAAGACCGTCTAGAAGCCATTGAGGACATTAAGTATTTAAAAGAAGCCATGACATTGGTGGATAAACTAATTAATCATGATCATGCGGATATTATCAGTCATGTTTCTGGTGTTATTGAATCGACTAAGAAACATGAAATATATGTTAAAAACAAAGTAAATGAATTTAGGAATAAGATAGAGCGAATTAAAAACAAGATACATGATGATACCACTCTCGTATCTGCACGAAATGAAATAATATCTTTAGAGAAAGAATTTAAAAAGATCACCGTTAGCAACATAGATAAGAATATATATAATCTTATGCAATTCTATTCAGTAGAACCGATGACCTATAAATCTATAAAAGCAGTACACCAATTAGATATACAAGTGCTCATTCAATTGTGTGACTTTAGTTGCATCGTAAAAAAAGTATTAGCGGTTAAATATTCCTCAGCGGATTTTTTTTCCTGTACTTACAGTGATATTGAAAGTTCAGACAACAAAATATTAAGCTTGATAAATAAAAAGCTAAATCTGAAGACAATCGAAGGCACTAAAATGGCTAAAGTGTTGTTTTTCTCACTGTTTTTTAAATATGAAGACTCGAACGATATTCATAGCCTGATTAAATGTTGTGAATATGCCTTGCAAAACGGGTGTAAATATTTGGAGACAGCGCGACATTCAATACACAAACTCATAAAAAGAACGGATACGTGTTTATCTAATAACCGGCCTTACGAGCATTATAAAATAAAAAAAGAGTCTGGCGTCCTTCTTTATAAGTATAATAAAATATCCAATGATATTAATCTGGTCGCTAAACTTAATGTGGTAGAATCTATTCAGTCAAATAAATACTTAAGTAGAGATCAATATTCTGAACTACGCTCCAAAATCAAGCTTCTTGATGAAAAGCTGAATAAGCTGGTCAAAATATGCAATAAACCCTTTCTTATAAGGTATTGGTGGATTATTCTCATACCCCCATCTGCTGCGATCTGGATATATCTATTATCCACGGGTTTTTAATATACAATGGGTAAATATGAAGGGGGCAGGGAAGGGGAGCGTAATCCGGTCATCATGATGGAAAACCGGGGCGGGTTAATTCGTTGCCGTATTCTGCTTGGGCCAGCACTTGTCGAAGGGAATCGGCCGGGAGCCAGCCGCGGGTGGTTTCGAACTGGACCTCGGTCCAGTTGTCGCGGCGGTCGAGTTGGCGGATGATGGCGCCTTCGGGGATGGCGAGAAGCGGGGTGGCGGAGTCGAGCGCAAAGGGGTCAGCCGATGAATCTATAAAGGTGTCATGTCTATATTTTGATGTTCCGGCTATTCCATTTCTCTGGAAATGCTTACAAAAGACATTTTTGATATTTTGGGGGCAAATCGGCTGAAAAATGACGAGAAATCGCTATTTTTGGGATCTTTCGACTATGTTTCGTCATTTTTGTCAGCGGCGAAATGAAACTGGGTTGAATGTGACCACCGGAAAGGTACCAGTCCTTGCATTGTAGCATTTTGCAGGTTGGCCTAAGAATTTATTGATTTTAGCCTGCAGCGCACCGGATCTCCGGTGCGCAAACGTGGCTGAACCCCGTTTTTGCCCGCTTGGCGGGCAATGCATCACGTGACCACGTTGGCACGTGGAACGTGACTCACGTGGCGGCCGCGGAGCGGTGAATTATTCACTTGGTGAATAATTCAGGTTAGAGGGGCATGAGTCGTCCAGATATTTGGGATGTCTGGAGGGGTCAAAAAGCTGGTTTTGATCGTTTGGGGGGCTCCAGAAGGCCAAAAACCGCGCTTTTGGGCCTATTTTGGCCATTTTTGGGCCTGAGAATGTCATTTTTTCAAGATTTTGGGGATGGGAAGAGCGGGCCGCTTCCGCCTTCGCCGAGGCTGCGGCGGATAAACTCGGGCCGCTGCGCGATGCGGCTCGCGCACGAGCCAGATCGAACGGACTCTGGCGGCAACGCGCGGACTTCTGTCGGGCGAGCCGCCAGAATCCGCGCCATGCCAACGGGGATCATGGCGTTGCGCCGTCTTGCGGCCATT
>JAQUJC010000108.1 GCA_028681135.1 Kiritimatiellia bacterium
TCATGGTCTGTCTCCTAGGTTGCGAACGGGCTTGATGGCCCGCCCACTTCCAGCTAGCATGACCCCTGTGAATCGGTACGACGAGTGTGTGATCCGTCAACTGCCGCGTAGCGGCTTAGTTCAACAAGCGGCTGCAGGCTACGACCCACAACTTGTCGTTATGCGATGGCCTCCGCACGCTACAAACGCTATTCTTAGACCCGGTGGGTCGATCCTGACCCGTGACGTTCGATTCCATTTGACGGCATGCCAGAATGTGATACTTTAGTGTCATTATGAAAGTGGAACTCGTCACAACCTTGAAGCGACAAGCTACGCGACTGATTGCGGAACTACGAGATGACCCTGCACCTGTTCTCATAACGGAACACGGCCGCCCCGCCGCCTATCTGGTCAACGTGCAAAGCTATAATGATCAGCAAAATCGAATGCAAATCCTAGAGGGGATTGCCCGCGGCGAACGGGCTTTTCAGGAAGGCCGCACTCTTAGCCACGAACAGGCCAAGAAACGGATGAAGCGATGGCTCGCCTGATTTGGACCGAACCCGCGCTTGCCGACCTGGATGCCATTGCCGACTACATTGCCTTAGACAAACCGGATGCCGCTGTCCGGTATGTTCAGCAGGTCTTCGCAGCCGTGGAGCGGCTGATCCGATTCCCGAAATCCGGGGCTAAGGTCCCCGAAACCCCACACCTGTCCTATCGGCAGATTGTTGTGCCTCCGTGTCGAATATTCTACCGATTGGAAGGAGAGGATATTCTGATTGTCTTCGTCATGCGTGGAGACAACGGCTACATGAGATTGATTTGACTGAAAGGGATTAGAAATCGAGCAAAGTAGGGATTAGTAGCGTGCAACGCTACGCTGCAATTCCGGGGTGAACAAGCCCCGCGGGGGCGTATGTATTTTGCTCATGGGGCGGAAGCCCGGATGGGGACAGGGATGGCCGGAGGGAGGCGGCGGGGTCTCCTGCTCCCGGTCTGGCGCACCTACAGAAAAACTTTCACATTTTCTGTTATTCACGTTGGATACTGGCAGAAATGCGCGTACATTTATTGTCTAACAAGGTGGTCATATGAACAAGCAATGGCGGATCAGGTGGGTGGTGTTTTTTCTGTTCTGCGGCATCGCGCATGCCGCGCATTACGGGCTGTTTGTCGGGCTCAACGAGTACTCCCCGCTCTATATCGCCTCGGACAACTGGCTGAACTACTGTGTCGCGGATGCCGGTTCCATGCGGACCAATCTGGTCAATCATGGCGCCGGTTGGGCAACCTCGAACACCACCTTGCTGGTCAACTCCGCCGGCACTAAAACGGCCATCCGCGCTGCCCTGTCCAATGTCGCCGTCAAGGCGATCAGCGGCGACGTCGTGGTCTATTTCCATTCCAGCCATGGCGGCAACGACAACCTCACCCAGGCGGATGTCTACCTCTGTGCTTACGAGGCCAACTACACCGAGGACGAACTGGCCACCGACCTCTCCTCCTTCAAAACTGGGGTCGAGGTTATTGTGATCGTCGATGCCTGCCATTCCGGGGGCCTCTTTGTCGAGACCGCCGCGCTAAGCCTCGCCGACAAAGAAGCGCGTCGCCAGATTGCTCGCGAGTGGAATATCGCCAAGCGCGTCACAACCCGCATGGAGGACCTTCACAGTCGGCGGCTTCTCGCCGATGCCCGGTCTGCGGCCCGCCTCATCTCCCCAGATGAAATCGGCTGGATGACGGCCTGCGCCTATTACGAGTATTCGTACGAAGCGCCAGAGATTGGCCACGGGTGGTTCACCTATCGTCTGCTGCAGGGCTTCGACTATGGTGATGCCTCCGGCGATGGCTGGGCTTCCTTTCAGGAACTCTTCGATTTTGCCTCCCTGCGCATCCCCTACGCCGACCAAACCCCGCAATCTCTCAATCCGGCCATCCTCGCCACCCGCGCCGGCACCGCCGGCCTCACTCCGCCCGGCGACGCCTGGGACTACGCGGATAACGTCGTTGATGGCGCCACCGACCTGGTGCCTTCGGCCCAGTTTCTCGCTCATGGCCCGCACACTCTGCGCCAGGACCTCGACGAATCGGACTTCTTCGCCATTCCCGTAAAGAAAAACCGTTGCATCACCCTCCGCAGCACCCAGCTGACCGGCGATGTTGATGCCTATCTGTATACCTGGAGCGAAGGCAGCGGCCTGCAGATGGTACGCTATGCCTACGATATCGTCTATCCGGCCAACCTGAACTTCGAAATGACCTACAAAGCGCCGGCCTCCGGCACGGTCTATCTCCGAGTGGAACCCTATTTTGATGGCCGCACCAATGCCATCTACACCCTTGAGGTCGCCAATGCTGGCACTGCGGATTCCTTCCCCACCCTGACCAACGGCGTGGCCCACGCCATCCCGGTGATCCCCCAGAACACGGGCGACGACTTCCACATCGTCGTCCCGGCGGGGCAGACCAACCTGACGTTCACCCTCGGCGGCGGCACCGGCGACGCCGACCTCTATGTCGCCCGCGGTTACATCCCCTGGGAGGACGAGGATTATGTCAGCCAGGAATACGGCAACACTGAATACATTTCCATTGATAACCCGTCTGCCGGCGACTGGTTCGTACAGGTGTGGGGCTACGACCCCAGTTCCAACATGACCCTCCGCGCCACCTGCACTCCCGGGGCGGCCCTGATTGGGGCGGTGTCCAATTCCGCCACAGCCGCTTCGTTCGCCGTCGACCTGACCAATGGTGCCCGGGTCTCCATCTATTCAACCACTAATCTGGTGCCGGCTGCCGGGCATCTCGACTGGCAACTGCGCAGCAACAACGCGGTCGTCGTGAATGGCACCGTCCGCGTTAATCTGCGCACCAATGCCGTCGGCGAGTTGATCAGCGTCGGGCGCCCCCTCGACAGGTAACCTGTCATTCTGGCGTTTCCGCCGCTCTGTCGCATTGGTGCCCATGCCCATGCACCAGCCGGTTGTTGGCTAAACCACACAGTTGCGCATCTTCTTCAGTCGCTTTGGAGCCCATCTTCTGTTTCTAAGCGCCTTTTGATCGAATCGCCCCACCACGCTTATCGACGCCTTGCGGATGTAAAACGTTTCTTCCCTCTTCTTTTTGCCTTCTTTTGTATTGCACCCCCCCCTTCATATGTTAGGATGCCGTTTGTGTGCATTTCGTGGTCATTGCAGGAATGACCGTGATCCATTTAGAACA
>JAQUJC010000075.1 GCA_028681135.1 Kiritimatiellia bacterium
GGGGGGGGGCGGGTCGAAGTGCGAGGGGAGGGCGTTGGCGTTTTGGGGGTTACAGTGGCCACCACGGGGGGGGGGGGCTTGGGCGTGGAACGGGGTTTCGCGACAGGAGCCGGGGCGGGGGCCGGTTGGGGCGTCGGTCTTGGAGCGGGCTTGGGCGTCGGTTTGGGCTGGGGCGCGTGGTCCACCTCGCGGATGGGGGTGTCCGTGCGGGCCTGAACAGCGGTCAGGTCGGCACGCTTCACCCAGAGAATCGCGGAGGAGGGCGGGGCGATTTTGACCCACTCGCCCTCTTCGCCGCGCGGCATGACGCGCGCACCGCGTTCGAGGGTGCCGACCACATCGAACTGAATGCCAGGGCCGGAACGGACCTGGATGCTGCGTGCCAAGACGCGATTGCTTTCGATAAAATCTTTGCTGAGCCAGAGATCAATGTGGTCGGGGGGGGCAATGCCAACCCAGTCGCCGTCGGTGCGCGAGACAAAAAGGATGTCGCCACGCGCGGCGCGGCCGGCTTGCTGAGCGGCGGCGGAGGGCTGGCTGTAGAGGGCCGCCGACCCAGCGGAAACCTGCATGCGGGTTTCTGCCGCGGTCGACACCGTGGCCCACCCCGTCAATAGCGCCGTGTAAAGGGCGATTCGAAAATGGCAATTCATGGGCAGGAGTTTAGCGGCCTCGGGGCGGAGATTCAATTCTGAATTCCGTCCGCTTGTCTCACGGTCCGGAGCCGTGCGCCCCGTACGCCCCATGTGTTTGGGTATTGCGAAATGTGGATGACTGTGGCATTTTAGCCTTGCCATGATGCGGGACACCACGAAGCTCGACAATCCCCGCGGGGAAGCGGAGAACGTCGACCTGCGACATCAACCGGCCCTGCGCGTCGGGACCGTTCTATGGGATCGCTATGAAGTGGTGGCTGTTTTGGGGGCCAGCGAGTTGGGTGAGCTTTGGCGTTGCTATGACCGTGATGAGCAACGGGATGTGGCGGTCCGGCGCTTGCCCCACGATCTGGCGCATTCCAAATCCGTGCTGGCCATCATTCATGCGGGCATTCAGCGGATTGCCGACCAGACCCATCCGAACGTCGCCGCCATTCGCCAATTGGTGTATGTGGGCGATCAAATCTACCTGGTGGGCGATTTTGCGGAGGGAGTAGATAGCGGTACCTGGGCGCGCCAAGGGCCCGACGGGCGTCGGCCGCTGGAGGACGTGTTGCCTCTATTGACGCAGGTGGCGGCGGCATTAGATTTTGCCCACACCCGCCACATCATTCACCGGAATCTTAAGCCCTCGAATATTTTCCTGAATGAAAACGGGGGGGTGGTGGTGACGGATTTCGGTTTGGCACCGCACCGCCAACTGACGCTCTATCACGGCGAAGCGGTTCGAACGGGCACCACCGGGGCGTATGTGGCCCCGGAACTGCACCATAAGGGTGCGCCGGATTCCGCCAGTGATCAGTATGCGCTGGCGGTATTGACGTGGGAGTTGCTGGCGGGGGCTCCCCCGGAGGAAAAAGAGGGGAGCGAGTGGCCGCCGGACCTGTCTGCAGCAGCCAAAGCGGCGTTGCGTCGAGCCATGGCCATCAAACCGCGCAAGCGGTTTGTCACCTGTACGGATTTTGTGCGGGCCCTGGCGGGAGAGCGTGTCAGCGGGCGTCGTGGCCGTAGTCGCGCCGACTGGCAGCGGTTGGGCCGACTCTATGGCACGGTCGCGCTGGTTGTTGTCCTGTTGGGGGGGGTGGGCCTGTTGGGGCGCAGCGTGGCAGAGTGGATGGCCCAACCGAGTCCGCCGCCTGCGGCACCCGAGTGGCAGACTCCCGTCAAAAAACCGAGGCGGACGGTGGCGGCCCAACCGGCGTATAAGCCGCCTGAGCCGTTGGTGGCGACCACGCCCCTGCCGGTGGCCAATAAACCGTGGGTGGCCGACACCGTCCCGATGGAATTCGTCTGGATCAGTACGCTCCAGATGTGGGTGGGGCGTTACGAGGTGACCAACGACGAGTATCTCCAGAAAGAACCCGAGCATCAGAGTGGCGAATTCAAGGGGATTTGTCTGTCTGGCTCGCGCCAACCGGTGGTTCGCGTGAATTTTCACGATTCGGTGGCCTATGCCACTTGGTTGACGGAGCAAGAACGCGCGGCAGGTAAACTACCGGCGGACCTGTGTTATCGTTTGCCGACCCGCGGGGAAGCCATTGCCTATACCCGCGCAGGGATGACGTCGACCTATCCCTGGGGCGATGTCTGGCCGCCTACACGTGGCAACTACGCGGACAGCGCGTTGAGCGCCGCCTTTACCGATATGCCGGCGATCTCCGGCTATCAGGATGGATTCCCCACAACCGCGCCGGTCGAAATGAGTGGCGAAAATGCCTGGGGCTTGTTCGGTTCTGGAGGCAATGTGTGGGAGACCACGGCGCGCGATGCGACCGCCGAGAAATTCGGTGGCTGGCAGGGCGGCGGCTGGGAAGATTATTTGCCCGCACGGATGGTGTCTGATGCCTTGTACGGGTTTGTTGGCAACGCACGCGGTGCCGTCAATGGGTTTCGGCTGGTCCTGGCCCCTACGCCCCGCGAGCCAGAGCCACCAGCGCTTGAGTAAGGGGAGAGAGATTTTGGAGTGCGGTGGCAGCGCGCTTGCGTGGTGCCGTCGTCCCGCGGTTAGGAATCCACACGACAGTCGCCGCGTGCCACAGGGACCCGTTCAACCACCCACCACCGTCCACCGACCACCGACCACAAACCGTTACAAAACGGTGGCAGTGCTGGCGGCGGGGAGCCAGCCGCGGGTGGAGTCATACTCGATTTTGAGCCAGGGACCGCGGCGGTCGAGTTGGCGGACAATCGCCCCTTCGGGGATGGCGAGCAGCGGGGTGGAGGTGTCCAGCGGCCCCGATAACACCTTCTGGTCGGGGGCCATGACCACGCGTTCCGGCCATTGGCGCAGATCGCGGTGGGCCCACAACCCGGCAATGGCCAGGGCGAGTAGGAGTGCCGCGACCACGGCCGCGGGGCGTGAGATATATCGATAGCGCGGCCAGGCCATCCAGAATGCGAGCGCAAGGAACAGGAGCCCGAAGGCTACATTCGCAATGTCCCGCCATTCGCGCTGGCTGGCCTGCAGCAGGGCGCGGGCGGGGAGGCGGCGAACGGGTAATGTCATGCCGGCGGTCTGGGCGGCGAAACCGAGATTGGCGCGGATGTCGGGGTCGCGCGGGGCAAGGGTTTGCGCGTGACGATAGGCGCGGATGGCGGCGCCGAGTTCGCCATGCCGGTAATAGGCATTGCCGAGATTAAACAACACTTCCGGTAGCACTTGACCGCGATTCAGCAGCGATTCCCAGCCGGCGATGGCGTCGGGTAGGCGGTTGTCGTCGTAGGCACTCGCGGCTTCGACAAAGGTGCGGGTGTGGTCTGGGGTGGCGGCGTGGGCGGCGGGGGGGGCGGATGTGAGGGCGATTACCAATGTGAAGAGAAGGATTAAAGAGGGAAGGGGGTTCAATATCCAATATCCAATATTCAATATCCAATTTTCAAGAGGGGAACGGGGGGCAGACGGACCCGTCTGATCAGTCCGATCTGCCGTTTTTCGGCCAACGACTGACAACCAACGACTAACAACTTTATGGAGAACGTGGTTCACAGCTTGCTCCTTTCGGCTTTGCGCAGGAGGGTGGCCACGGTGGAAATCCAGGTGGAGAGTTCATCGCGGGAAAGGGGCGGGGCGATGCCGTAGAGGGTTTGGTCGGCGAGGGTAAAAAACTCCTGCCAGCGGGCGAGGTCGGCATCGGGCATGTCAGCGGCCATGAACTGGTGGCGCAGCAGGGGGGCATCGACGGCGCCGGGGGGCAGGTTGAGGCGATGGCCAAAGTAGTCGAGGACGGCAGCGAGCAGGGGGGCGAAGACCGCGGCGGGGCGGGGGTCGGCGCGGAGCGCGGCCTCGGCCTTGCGTAGATTGGCGCGGGCGCTGCGCGGGGCTTTTTGGCGGCGGGCAAAGGCGACATCGCGCTGGAGCCGGTTGCGGCGGCGAGTGGCCAGCCAGAGTCCGGCGAGGGCAAGCGGGGCGGCCGTATATATGCCCAGGGCGACGCGGTGGCGGATGAGGCGGGCGGCGGGATTTACCCAGTGGGTTGGGGCGGGTTTGATGTAGAAGATGTCGGTGCCGAGTACGAGCGTCTTGCCGCTGCCGCCGTTGGCGCCCGGAATTTGCAGCATCAAGGCATTGGCGCCGTTCTCAGAGGGATGCACCGTGAGCGGGAAAGGGCCGGCGGTTATCGTGCGGTAGTGTTCAGCGTCGGGGTCGAAAAAGGAGAAGTGCAGAGCGGGCAGTTCTGTCAGGTCTGCCGTGCGGGGCATGATCACCTGCTCGAAGGCCTTGGCCCCGCGATCGGCGGAGGGGGCGGGGGTGTCGCCGAGTAGTCGCGCTTCGTAGGCCCGGAAAAGATCGGTCTCGGCATACGCCGACGGCCGCGCCGCAGCGATGTTACCGGTGCCTTGCAGGTGCAGCGTCACGGTGATGGGCTCGCCGACTTTCAGCTCGCGCGGACGCACATCCGCGGTAAAAGAAAACTGGCCGACGGCCCCGGAGAAATCGGCTGGGCGGCCCTCCTTGGGGATGGCGCGGACGGTGAAGGTCTGCGATGGGGCCGAGACGCTGACGGGGGTGGTGGGCACCCCGAAAAACGGACTGTCAAAAAAGCCGCTAAAGGGATCGCGCCGGCGCGTCCGATTGGGCTCAATGATCCCGGCGCGCAGAGAGGGTTCGAGGGTGAAGGTGCCCGCGGTTAGCGCACGGACGCGAGTTCGAAACCGGCGGAGATTATAGACTTGGCCGTCGACGTCCTCGCGTGCCATTTGCAGCTCTTCAAAGGGCCCCAGCACAAACCCGGTTTCGGGAAAACCGCCGAGCAGACTGATGTCGCGTCCCAGTTCAACTGTCGGCAGGTAGTAGAGGTGCAGGACGAGATCGAAGACCTGATGAACATAGGGCGGGGTGTCGGGCACGTTGAGCCGCGCAAACATCATCTCGCGTTCATCGATGGTTCCAATGTCGCTGGCGGGGCGGACCTCGAGGCGGATTTCAGGAATTTGGATGGGTTCGCCGTTAAGATCGAGCGAGTAAGGGCCAATGGTAAAGGTTCCCGCGCGCCGCGGCACAAGGCGGTAATTCATGCGGACGCTTTGTTGCCCATTGATGATTTGCTGAATGACGCCCTGGTTGGCGATGCTCAGGCCATCCACGGGCGGCAGGTCCACGCCGCCGATACCTTGCACACCATGAAATTCCAGCGTGGCGGTGGCGGTCTCACCAAGGTTGAGCAGGCGCGGTTGGATATCGAAAGTGACGTCGGTGGCGGCGGCGGGGAGGGCGAGGGCAAAAACAAAAAGAGTGACCCCCAACCTCGCCAAGGACGCCCAGGTCGCAGCGGTCATGCCGCGTGACGGCGGGTGTTCAGTCAATTTGTGGCGATACTTTTTCATAAGGGATGAACCATCGCCGATCATAGTGGATGGGCACCGGGTATCCAGCCACATCTTGGTGGTCCATGCGGTTAGTGGGGGGAGCGACATCTACCAGTCCTTTTCCACGGGAACGGGGCGGCCGAGAAAGGGGTGGAGGCGGTCGCGTTGGGATTGCTCTTGAGCTTTGAGTGAATCGAGCAGCATCTCGGCTTCTTCGGGGGTCATGTCTTCGGCGGATTCAGGGGCCTCGGTGGTTGTTTGCTCCTGCTCCTGCTGGTCACCGGGTTCAGGCTGTTGCTGGGCCTGTTGGTCCTGTTTGTCCTCCTGATCGGGTTGGTCCTGTTCCTGCTCGTGCTGGTCGCTGGGTTGTGGCGGTTGGTCGTGCGAGTCATCCTCCTGCTCGTCGTCTTGTTGCGGTTGCTCTTGTTGCTGTTGCTGCATCTGCTGGATTTGCTGCTGCTTGAGAATGGCTAGTTCATAGTTGGCCTTAGCATCGGCATCGCCCGGATCGAGGGCGATGGCGTTTTCATACATCTGGATAGCTTCGGTGATGGCATCGCTGCTGACATCGAGGTCGGCGGGGGGAGGGGCGCCGGCGGGGAGGGCCTGGGGCTGGAGGGGCGAGTCCGCGAGTTGGAAGAGCGAGTTGCCGCGGTTGTAGTACGCCTGGGCTTGGAGCGCGAGGTCGCCGCCATCGGCGGCAGCGGCGAAATGGGTGGAGGCGGCTTCAGCGTCGCCCGCTGCCAGGGCGGCAATCCCGGCATTCAGGTGGGCGGCGGCAGGATCCAGCTTGCTGGCGGGTGCGGCAGCAGCAGCGGCTTGGAACGAGTCGGCAGCGGCCGCGTAGTTGCTGGCCGCGAAGGCCTGCTGACCTTCCGCAAAAGCCTGGCGGGCGCTTGGCTGTTCGGCGTGGGTGGTGGCGGCAGTGAGCAAGAGGCAGAGCAGGAGGAGAGATCTTCCAATATTCAATAGCCAATTTTCAAGGGGGGGGCGGGGGGAGAGGCAATATTCAATATTCCACTTTCGACATTCAACATTCAAGTGATTCGATGGGGCAGACGGATCCGTCTGATCCGTCCGATCCGGCTTTTTCTGACCACCGACCACCGACCCCTGACCACCGACCACCGACCACCGGCCACCGCCCACCGACCACCGACCACCAACCACCGACCACCGGCCACCAACCTCCGGCCACCGGCCACCGACCACCGGCCACCGACCACCGACCACTGACTTCTGGCCTCTTGTTTTCACGCTACGGCCTCCGGATCGGGTTTGCGGCGGTCGGGTAGCAGGGCTTCGCCGGCGAGCAGCAGCAGCGCGGCGGCGAGGAACCAGACAAAGCGTTCTTCATAAATCTTGGCGGTGCGGGATTCCTGTTCGGCGCGCTTGAGGCTGTCGATGCTCTCGCGGAAGACGCGTTCGAGCCCGGTGTCGCCCGGTGCGGCGCGGACATAGGTGCCCCCGGTGGCCAGGGCGAGCTGTTGCAGCGTATCTTCCTGGAGGGCGGACATGACGACCTGGCCCTGGCGGTCCTTGAAGTAGCCCGCGCCTTCGCCGCCAGGGATCATTCCGCCATCGAGGGTGCCAATGCCGATGGAATAGACGCGGATGGTTTTTTCTTTGAGCGTGGGCAGGAGGGTCAGCGGATCGCCGTCGTGGTCTTCGCCATCGGTGATGAGCAGGACCACGCGGTCAGCGGCGCTTTCGGCGGGAAAGGCATCGATGGCGGTGCGCAGCGCATCCTCGATGGCGGTGCCGCCGCGGGGGATGATGCCGGCATACAGATCGTCGAGGGTCATGGTGAAGGCGGCGTAATCGATGGTGAGCGGGCACTGGAGGACGGAGGCACCGGCAAAGGGGATCAGACCGATCCGGTCGCCGCGCAGATGGCGCACCAGATCGCGGATGCCCCATTTGGCCTGTTGTAGGCGCGAGGGCTTGATGTCACTGGCGGTCATCGAGCGCGAGGTATCGAGGACGACCAGGATATCGAGGCCTTGGCGGCGGACGTCTTCCCAGTGGAATCCCCACTGGGGACGGGCCAGCGCCAAAAAGAGCAGCACCAGAGCACCCAGGCGGAAACCCAGCCGGGCCGTGGCGCGTGCGGGATTCCACGCAGGGGCCAGGACGGGCAGCATGGCGGGATTCACCAGCTTCTCCAGCGCTCGACGGCGGCGGCGCAGCAGGGCAAATAGCATCCATGCCAGCGGGAGGGCCAGCGGTAGCCAGTAGAGCAGATGGATTCGGCCCCAGATCATGGCAGCCTCCCGAGACGGGTGAAGCCCAGCAGGGTTTCCAGCGATAGACACAGCAGCGCCAGAATCAGAAAGGGGGTAACGCGTTCCTCATAGCGGGTGTACTGGTCGAGTTCGATCTTGGTCTTCTCCATGTCGTCAATGGCCTGATAGGTCTCCTTGAGGCTGGCCAGATCGGTGGCACGGAAATAGCGCGCGCCGGTCATCTCGGCGATCTGGGTCAGCATCGCGTCATCAATCTCGGGCCCGAGCTGGGCGAACTGGAAGAGTCCGCGGCCGCGCGGGGCCTGGCCGGAAGCAGCGCCGACCGTATAGACCTTGATGTCGAGGGCGGCCGCGGCGCGGGCGGCATCCAGCGGGGTCAAGCGCCCGGCATTTTGAATGCCATCGGTGAGCAGAATGACGAGCTTGGATTCGGCCTGCGAGTCGCGGAGGCGATTGATGCCGGAGGCGATGGCATCGCCGATGGCGGTGCCATCTTCGAGCATGCCGGTTTTCAGGCGCTCGAGTTGCAGATGCAGCCAGGCGTGATCGGTGGTGAGCGGGGCAATGGTATAGGGCATGGCCGCGAAGGTCACGATGCCGATGCGGTCGTCGGGCCGGGCCTTGATGAATTGCTCCATGACGGACGTGGCGGCATCGAGCCGGTTCAGACGGCGGGTGGGCGTGGAGAAATCTTCCTCGCGCATCGAGGTGGAGGTATCGACGAGCAAGACGATGTCGACGCCTTCGGTTTCGACGCGCGACTCGCTCATGCCGGTTTGGGGCCGGGCCGCAGCAAGAATGGTGAAGATCAGGCCGACGGCAAAGAGGACCGGGAGCAGCCAGCGCAGGGCGATCCAGGGGGAGAGGGGCAGCGCGGCCAGGGCGTTGCCGTCGGGAAATGTCAGCGGCGCGTGGCGGCGGCGGGCATGGCGCAGCCAGACCCAGACCGGCACGAGCAACAGCAGCAGCAGCACCCAGGGGTAACGAAAGATCATGGCACACGTCCGGGGGGGGGCGGAGAGGCGGGAGCCTGCGGGATGGTTTCCTGGACGAGGCGGGTGGCGGAGTCGAGCGCATGGCGCATGTCGTCGCGGCCGGGGGCGTGACGGGCAAACTTCACCAGGTCACTTTGTTCGAGAAAGCCGGCGACTAACTCCCGATGGGAGGGGGGGAGGGTGCGGGCAGTGAGGGCGTCGCGGATGAATTCTTCGGTGGTGCGTTCGGGGGCTCGCAGGCCAAAGCGCGCCTCGAGATAGCGGCGGGCAATAGCCGAGAGATCGACATAGAATGGCTCGATGGTGCGGGCTTCGATCCAGCCCTTGGCGCGCAGGGCGGCGATGGCGTCGAGTGCCGTCTGGTGCGGCGGGATGGCGGGCGGCATATGCAGGAAGGTGCGCGGGGTGGTCAGGACCCGGTACAGGATGACGCCGGCCGCCACCAGTAAAATCAGGCCGGCCAGTGTCACCCCTATCCAGCGCGACAGCGGCGCGGGCCAGCGGGCTAGGGCACGCTTGGGCGGGCGAGGGTCGGTCTCGCCGGGGGCGAGCGCAGAAACGACCTCCAGGGAGACGAACGGGAAGGGCACCGTCCAACTCAACCCCTCGGGCGTTGCCAGGGAAATCGTCGCGCCGTCGGCCAGGATGTGATTGGTGATGGTCATCGAGGTGAAGTGAATCGTCTGATCGGTGGTCGCCAGATCGTTGGCGAGGGCGGCGGTCGCAGTCGCGTGATCGCGCACGATAATGTCCTTGCTCTTGGCGACGGACGGAAACTCGACGCTGACACCCTCGCGGTGCAGAACGCGGACGTCCAGGCGGACGGGGTCCCCAATGTGAATGCGGTTGGTCGAGAGCGTGGCCGTGGCGACGGCATCTTTTCCGGCGGGTAGCGTGCGGGCGGGCGGGACGCTGCGGGAGCAGCCGGTCAGTAGCGCCACAGCCAGGAGAACAATGGCCGTAAGTAGCCGGGGAGCCGTTTTCCACACCATGGAAACTTTTTTTCCACACGGTGGAAAAATAGGGCTGGTTTTTCCACGGTATGGAAATTGTTTCGGACCGTTTTCCACGCTATGGAAAACTTTTTTCCACACTGTGGAAATGTTGATCGTCAGTGGCTGACCCCGCTGGCGGCCAGATATGTTATATTTTAAGGGCTGACCCCGCGGGTTCATCGGCGCAGCTCCCGTTGGCGGAAGAAGCGGACAAGCTCGCGGTCGTAGGGTTCGCCGGCGAAGAGTTCGACGGCGTCGGCGCGGGCGGCGCGGAGGGCGTGGAGGAGGGCATCGCGCTGCCGGGTGTGATGGGTCAGGAGGGCGCGGCGGGCGGGGGCGTAGGTGGTATCAATGGTGAGGCGTTGTCCGGTTTCGGGGTCTTGAAAATCGACCAGGCCGACGGGGGGCAGGGCGTGTTCGCGTTTATCGCCGATGATCAGGCTGACGAGATCGTGGCGGCGGGCGGTGACGCGGAGCAGGCGCTCGCAGGGGGGGGCGATGAAGTCGGAGAGCAGGAACGCGACTGAGCGGCGACGGACGACATGGTTGAGATATTCGAGCGCGGGGGCGAGGTCGGTGCGTGGCGATGCGGGCCGGGCGGAAAGGATGTCGGAAATGACGCGCAGGACGTGGGTGAGGCCTTTGGCGGGGGGGATGTGCTTTTCAACCCGATCGGTAAACAGGATTAGCCCGACGCGGTCATTGTTGGTGATGGCCGAGAAGGCGAGGACGGCGGCGACCTCGGCAGCGAGATCGCGCTTGAGCTGGGGCGTCGATCCGAACCGGTTCGAGGCGGAGATGTCCACGAGCAGCATCACGGTGAGTTCGCGTTCCTCGATGAATTTTTTCACAAAGGGCGTGCCGGTGCGGGCGGTGACGTTCCAGTCGATGGAGCGGATATCGTCGCCGGGGACGTATTCGCGGACCTCCTCGAATTCCATGCCGCGGCCCTTGAAGACGGAATGGTAGCGGCCGGCGAAGACGTCATGCACCGCCCGCCGGGTACGAATCTCGATCCGGCGGATTTTCTTTAAGGTGTCGCGGGGAATCATGGGCAGGCGTCGGTCTTCAGGGGACGGGCAGTTCGTTGAGCAGGGTGGTAACGAGGGTGTCGGCGGTGATTTCCTCGGCCTCGGCCTCGAAGGAGGGAATGATGCGATGGCGCAGGACGTCGGGGGCAATGGATTTAACGTCTTGGGGGGTGACGTAGCCGCGTCCCTGGAGGAAGGCATGGGCGCGGGCAGCTATGGTCAGATAGAGCGTGGCGCGCGGCGAGGCGCCATAGCGAATCTGGCGCTGCAACGCGGGGAGCTTGGCGGCGTTGGGATCGCGGGTGGCAAAAACAATCGAGAGGATGTAGTCCTTGATTTTGTCGTCCACATAAATGTGATCGATGACCTTGCGCGCGCTGAGGATGGCCGTCGGCTCGGTGACCGCCTGGGTCAGCATGGTGACCTGGGTGCGCGCGTTGGCATCGAGGATGCGGCGCTCTTCGTCGCGGGTGGGGTAATCGATGACCAGCTTGAGCATAAAGCGATCGACTTGGGCTTCGGGCAGCGGATACGTGCCCTCCTGCTCGATGGGGTTCTGGGTCGCGAGCACCAGGAAGGGATCGGGCAGGGGAAAGGTTTCATGGCCGATGGTGACCTGGCGCTCCTGCATGGCTTCGAGCAAGGCGGACTGGACCTTGGCGGGCGCGCGATTAATTTCGTCCGCGAGAATGAGGTTGGCAAAAACGGGCCCCTTGCGGGTACCGAAGTCGCCGGTCTTGGGGTTATAGACCTGGGTGCCCACGAGATCGGCCGGCAGCAGATCGGGCGTGAACTGGATGCGCTGGAAGTCGGTATGGATGGCGGCGGCCAGGGTCTTGACGGCGAGGGTCTTGGCCAGGCCGGGGACGCCTTCGAGCAGCAGATGGCCGTTGGCGAGCAGGCCAATCATCAGGCGGTCCAGCAAGTAGCGCTGACCGATAATGACCTTCTCGAGTTCGGCGCGCAAGGGGGCGATAAACGCGCTCTCCTGTTTCACTTTGTCATTGATGGCGGTGATGCCTGAGTCGCTCATGGGGGTCTCCTGGTGTTCAACGTGACGCGGTCGCCGTGGCCGGGGCGGCCGCCGGTTTGGGAATCCGGATGCGCAGCCGCCCGGTTTCGTTCGTGATATGCAACGGGGTGTCCGGCGCGACAGGCCCTGGCAACAGAAGTCGCGAGCTGTAGTGCTGCGATGAGGACGCCTGGGGCGTCCGGGTGCTGTGGTGGGAGGAGACGCTGAGCAAGCGCCCATCGAGCCGGACATCAAAAGCATTGGGGTCGTCATCGGCCACGGCCAGGGTGATGACGTAATCTGTGGGGGTTTCGGCCATGTTCATGGCGGGCGAGGGCGGCAGGGCGGCCCAGGCGGCATCTTGCGAAAAGACTGAATCAAAGTCGGCGAAGGCCTGATGGGCTTCGGCGAGCATACGCTGCATGTCGGCCTGGAGGCGGCCCGGGGCGGGATGGCGCAGCAGCCGCGAGGGCAGGGGCGGGACAGGTTGGAACCAGGACTGCCGCGCGGGGGTGGGAAAAGATGACGGAGCATTCTCTGCCGCGGGCTCCAAGGAGGGAGGAGACTCCGCAGAGGTTAAATCCGCAGTGGGTTGGTTGTGGCTGCTGCGGTTGAATGCCCCGTCAAAGTGATTTTTGGCTAGCCAGCCAAGAATAATGATCTGTAGAACCAATATCCACCTTATCACACGACGATCATTTGTCGAATGAGGCGCTCGATTTTGTGTGGCATCGGTCATAGCACCTGGAGGTGTAGCAGCTTTCGTGCCAAGTCGGCAGCCGGGCAGCACTATTGTTACAATAGGCCGAGTGGACGCGGATAATCGTCCGGCCGAGAGGCTGGCGGGAACGGGGACACGGGGCGGGTGTGCGACAAAGTGCCCAGGGAAAGTGCGACAAATTGTCTGAGGTGGCGGGACTGACACCCACGGCCATTTTAACGCACGGATGGAATTTCTGGGTGACCCCCACCTAACGATCAACGCCCAACACCCCGCAGTCGCCATCGATCATGAATCACGCTCGCCGCCGGGGCGGGGGGGGCTTTCCTCTTGCATTCCCCGGGGGGAGTGTTCAGGGTGTCGCGCCTATGCAGACGCCCGCTCAACCGGATAGCTATAACAATTTTGGTTATCGCAAAAAAAAGAAACCAGGGCCGGACTCGCGTGGCGACGAGACACCGCGTCCGAATCGGCCCTCCTATGGGCCGCGTCGGGATGACGCCGATGGCGAAGCCCGCAAACCGTATGGGCCGCGCAAGCCGTATGGGCAGCGGACCGAAGGCGAGGGCGAGGGCGACCGCAAGCCATATGGCCCGCGCAAACCCTATGGCCCGCGCAAACCGTACGGCCCCCGCAAACCGTATGGACCCCGCAAGCCCTATGGACCACGAGCCGAAGGCGAGGGCGAGGGCGACCGCAAACCCTACGGCCCGCGCAAACCCTACGGTCCGCGCAAACCGTACGGCCCCCGCAAGCCCTATGTACCTCGGACCGAGGGCGAGGGCGAAGGCGAAGGC
>JAQUJC010000109.1 GCA_028681135.1 Kiritimatiellia bacterium
GCGTTTGGCGAAGACTTTACGATAGTGACGACGAACGGGGGGTATTACAGCGTGACCGTGCCGGAGGGGTGGAGCGGAACAGCCACGCCGGATGCGGCACGGGGAACTTTTGCGCCGGCTGCACGAATGTACGAAGTCGTTCAGAGTGATCAATCCAATCAAAATTATGGCATTGCTGACATTCATTACGAGGTGATCTTTGATCTAGGTGAAAGGGGAATCCGCACAGGGGGAGGCGAGTTGCAGCAGATGGTGATGTCGGGTACGGGGGCTACTGCGCCTTCTGTACAAGTGGATGAAGGGTGGCTGTTTGCCGGATGGGATGTGGAATTTGACGAAATATATGAAGATCTACGGGTCCATGCATATTATTCTTTCGATGACATGGTCCTGATACCCGGGGGTACATATTGGTGCGGCGATGCATTTAGCGAAGGCAATACGAATGAGCTTCCCCGGCATGAGGTCACACTGGATTCATTTTATATGCAAAGGCAACATGTGACCTTGACGCAATGGGTGGCGGTCGTTAATTGGTCCATCGAACATGGATACGACCTGTCCGAAAAGCCGGCAGTGTCTGAGAATCATCCGGTGAGAACTATTCGTTGGTATGATGGGGTCAAGTGGTGCAATGCCCGCAGCGAGATGGAAGGGTTGCCTCCCGTTTATTATACGGACGAGACCCAAAGCACGGTGTATCGTACCGGATATGTGAACGTGGTAAATGCCTGGGTGCGTTGGGAGGCGGATGGGTACCGTTTGCCGACGGAAGCGGAATGGGAATATGCTGCCCGGGGAGGGCTGGAGGGTCAGCGGTTCCCATGGGGAAACACCATCAGCCTTGCTTTGGCTAATTTTTCAAACAAGGGAGGCGAAAGTTATGCAACGGGTGCAACGGGCGACAGTTCGGGGCCTACAATTGCCGGGAGCTATGCCTCCAACGGATATGGGTTATATGACATGGCGGGAAACATGTTGGATTGGTGTTGGGATTTGCATGGCCCATATGATGCAACTCCGAAAATCAATCCGAGAGGGCCGTCCACTACGCTCCAGATGACGAATCGTGTGTTGCGAGGGGGCTCTTATGGGTCCTATGCTGCGGCTTGTCGGGTTGCATGGCGAAACAACGATGCTCTTAATCTCCCATACCAGATCTATAGCGGGATTGGATTGCGAGTTGCCCGGGGGATGGCGCGGACAATCATTTCCGGACAAGTAACCAACGCCATTACAGGTGAAGGGATATCGGGGGTATTACTGACTTCCGATGATGGAGAACATAGTGTCACGACAGGAGAGGATGGGGCTTATAGCCTCAATGTAGAAGAACCGGGGTGGACGGGCCGGGTGGACCCGGTGCATCCGTTTGGAGCAGGGGTAGGGGCATTTACTCCCGCCTACCGAAATTACGAAGCGGTGGAAGAGGATGTTCCCGATCAGGATTACGGCTGGCTGCCACCGGATCCGGAGGTGGATGCGGTGTCTCCGGCATGGGGAAGTCTTGCCGGCGGGGAGGAGATCGAGATCCACGGGCGATATTTCAGCAACCCAGGGGTGTTCTTTGGAGAGGTGCCGGCGGCATCGGTGACCATGGTGAACCACGAGCTGTTGCGGGTGACGGTGCCGGAAGCGCAGGCCGGGGGGGGAATGGATGTGTGGGTGATCAATGACGATGGGACTGAAGTGACGGTGCCGAACGGCTACGAGTATCGCCCGGTGATTTCGGGGCGGGTGACGCGGGCGTTGACGGATATCGGGATCGAGGGGGTGCGGATACTGGTGGAAGGACAGGAGGAGGAAATTTGGACGGACGAAAACGGAGCGTATAGCGTGACGGTCTCGGCGCCGTGGTCCGGGCATGTGATGGCCTACGAAGAAGGGGGACGGACCTTCGACCCCGCGGAACTGTATTATGAGGACATCGGGGAAGACGTGCTGGATGCGGATTTCACCTGGACGCCGTCTTCGGTAACGGTGCGGGGGCGGGTATACAATGCGGGGAATCAGGAAGGGCTGGTGGGTGTGACGGTGACCTTCTCGCCGGGCGGCACAACGGTGACCACCTCCGGGGGGCATTTTGAGAAGACCTTGGATTACGGCTGGACGGGGTCGTTTGCGCCGCAGATGGCGGAAGGACAATTTACACCCGCGGTGAGAATGCTGAGCCAGTTGGCGCTGGATACCGACAGCGAAGACTTCAGTTGGGGGCCGACGCCGACTCCGGGGACCAAATACGTCAGCCTGACGGGCAACAACACGTTCCCCTACATGTCGTATGAGACGGCGGCGCATGAAATCCAGGCGGCGGTGAACGCCTGCGAGCCGGGGGACGAGGTGGTGGTCTTGGATGGCACCTATCATCTGACCGCCGGCGGCGTGCTGGTGAGCCAGCCGGTAACGATCCGTAGCCTGAGCGGACCGGAGTGGACGACGGTGCGAAGGTCCAGCGGGCGCGGGGGGATCTTCTATCTGCTGGCAAGCAATGCGGTCCTGGATGGCTTTACGATCACCGGGGGCTCGCTGTCCAATTCGCTGCCGTATGGGGCAAAGGCGGCCGGGGTGACGGCGACGGATGGCGCCGAGGTGCGGAACTGCATCATCATCAGCAATCGCGCCGACCGGATCTCAGGGGCGGGCGGGCTCAGTCTGGACAACGGCGCGCGGGCCTTCAACTGCCTGGTTGTCGGCAACGAATTGATTGGCGGAACCGGCGGCGGCGGGGTACGGATCGACCGGAATTCCCGCCTGGTCAATTGCACGGTCTATGGAAACCGGGGCCAAAGCGTGCAGGAGTGGGAAAGCTATACGGAGATGGTCACGGAATATTACATGGCGTGGGAGTGCTGGGATTGGCGCAAGAGTCCGTATACGGGCTGGTATTGTTTTGGCGGACGATGGCATTTGGTTCAAAAAACACGGAGCGTGCCCGTCACGCTGGAGCGGTTGGTATGGGTAAGCCGTCCTGGAGCAGGCGGGGTGTACCAGTCCACCAATGGGGCCGTGCATGTGGAGAACAGCATCGTGTGGGGCAACAGCTATGGTTACAGCGGGTCGGGAAGCGTATCGCC
>JAQUJC010000016.1 GCA_028681135.1 Kiritimatiellia bacterium
CCATGACCATGTCCGTTGCCAATTGCCGGCACGGCAGCCGCGGTTAGCATTGCGGCTCCCGCTACCTGCAAAAACTGTCTGCGACTTATCGGTTTCATTTGCGTATATTTTGCCGATACATTTATGCTATTGTCAAGGGGTGTACAGTTAAAATCATGTTAATCCTTTGAGGAATTATTAACATCGTGTTTGCCAATACGTTTGATAATTCTTCCCAACCATTTCTATCCTAATGGAATATGCTTCTATATTAAAAGGGGGCATCAACTAAATGCAATAGTCGGTGAGACTATTTTCACAAAACGCCTCTCGCGTAAAGGGAACCTATCAAAGCGCCCCATCCCCATTCTTCGCCATGCGCGATGGTTGGCAGGTTTGGGGGGTATACACCAAAGGGTTCGTTGTTGCCTCGGATTGTATCCACGACTTATAAAATATTTGCCTTTCGGGATCAATCCGTGCTGAATCCATATATGCATACATCTCTAACCCTTTTCAAACGTCGCACTAGGAACGGCCGCAGACGACACCGCGTCCTTACTCTAATTGTCACCCTGTTCATCTGCATCGCCACAGCCAAGAGCGATACCATCGGGTTCTTCTACGCGCTGGATGCCGATCTGCAAGGGCTTAAGACACGGGCACGGGCAATGGGACAATCGAGCAAGGTTGGCACCCGTTCCATTCAACGGCTTCGATTGGGTACGCACACCATCTATGCGGTCAAAATGGGATCAGGTGTGGTGGAAACCGCGGCATCGGCCCAGGCCCTCCTTACGCGTTATCAATGCGACTGGGCCTTTTCTCTCGGTCCGGCGGGCGCCTTGTCGGATGCCATGGAAACCAATCGTTGGCATCGAGTGTCTCATGTGATCCCCTGGCAACGCGGCAACACCGATTTGACCTGGACCACGGATTGGTCCCGCTTTCCTGTCTCTGATTTTCCCATGCCTCTGCAAAGTACATCGACCCTATCTGTAGCATCTGGAGAGCAATTCATCTCGACAACCAGTGAACGCGATCGCTTGCAGGCAGTCACGCAGGCGGATATGGTGGATATGAACAGTTTTGGATTAGCGCTGGTCTGCGCGGATCATGGCGTTCCATTATTTTCCTGGAAGGTCATCAGTGATCGGGCCGATGAAAACGCTTCGGAAATGTTTCGTGCGTTTGTCACCACGTATCCGGGGAACGGGGGCAAAGCCTTGGCAGAGATTATCCAAGCCCTTCCCATGAATCCAAATGATCCCGCATCTTATCCTGCCATCGAAAAGTTGCTGCGCGAAACACAGACGGGAAAGGGAGTTTCCCCGAACGCACCGACACCGCCTTAATTATTTATCGGCACTGCTTGGCTCAACCGTAGGATATTCGGCATGGAGCCTCGGATGGCGGCGCGTCTTCCCGCCCTTAAATTGCCCTTAAATTGGTTTGACTCAACACCTCATCTCGTACAGACTTGGTAACGAGATCAATCAAAGGACGCTATCACTATGACCACTCCAATGCTGGCATTTATGGGTCTCCCGGGCGGAGCCGAATGGATCATTATTCTCATCATCGCCGTCCTAATTTTTGGGCGCCGTTTGCCTGAAATCGCTCGTGGAATCGGCAAGAGTATCATGGAGTTTAAAAAAGGCGTCAAAGAGGTCGAAGACGACATGAAGACCATAGATGATCCCGCCCAGAAGGACGACAATGCCTCGAAACAGGATCCGCCTACGCCCTAGAATATCGTCCGTCTTGACAAGTCTCTACCGCCTCTTCTGCCAGAATCGGCACACCAGCAATCCGCTTTCAAAGAGGATATAAAGCGGGATTGCCAAAGCAACTTGGGAAATGACATCCGGGGGAGTCACCATGGCCCCAAGCACAAACACCCCCAGAAAAACAAACTTTCGGGCCGAGCATAGCGCGCCATAGGACACCAAGCCCATCCGTTCGGCAAATAGGATGGCGATGGGCGTCTGGAAGGCCACCCCAAACACCAGCATCAAGCCCAGGATGAAGTCGGCCGTCTGGCTGACCCCGGGCTGATACGTCAGGTAGTCGATACCCATATCGAACCGCATGAAAAATCGAAATACCCACGGAGCGATGGCCAAAAGGAAAAATACCATCCCAGACACGAACAAGGCCGCACTGGCGGGAGCGACCACATGGACAAACCGTCGCTCCTTTTTATGCAGGCCCGCCGAGACGAACATCCAGAGCTGATAGAAAATCAACGGCGAACTGGCCAGGACAGCCAGGACCATTGAGGCCTTCAGATAGACCAAGAAAGGCTCGGCCGGCTGGATTGCCTGAAGCCTGACCTCAATGCCCGCCGACAGCATCGCGGATCGGTAGGGCGACAGGATGACCCCCGCAAACCACTTGCCCACAGACAGCGAGGCAATAAATGCCACCACAAATCCTCCCAGCGCCAGCCCCAGCCTTGTTCGCAATTCGTCCAGATGCCCCCCCAGACTCATGTGGAGGATTCCAGAGGGATTAGTCCTATGATTTGATGTTTTTGACTTTGCTTTCGCCGGCATATTTAATTCGTGGATTTTGGGGGCATGAACGCCACTTTTGCACCGGCCAGCCTGGGCCGTCAACCTGAAAGGTCAACCTGAAATATTACAATCCAAGGATTGATCCCTTTACCCCGTTTTCCATAGCATGGAAAAAATGTCTTCTTCCCTGATCATTCCTAAGTTCCTGATTTCCAGATTCATTCTGCGCTTGTTCTGGCCTCGAACCAAAGTGGATAAGGAACAGAAAGGGCCGGGGGATGCCCCGTGGCACGCGGCTCCTATTGCGTGTAGTCCCAACGCGGGACGGAGCCCCGCGCCACTATAACAGCCGCGGCTTACCCGGAGGGTTCGCCCTACCAAATATAATGAAAATTGAACCATGCCTTCGGCTTGGTAAAGATTGAACTTGGAGATTGTCTCTCCAGGAACCCCCATTCGCATTATTCGTGTCGTAGCTAAAAATGACTGCGCCCCATTTTCGTCGCCCCCACACACACTTTTTCCTAAATCGACTCATGAATCAGCCGGTAGGCCACTGATCCGGGCGGCGGGATGGCGGGCAAATTAGTCGGATCAAACCACTGCGCCTCGGCGATTTCATCGGCTTGCAGACGCAGCTCTCCGGCGGCCCACTGCGCGCGGAAGGCCAGCATCAATTGATTGGGATATGGCCAGGCTTGGCTACCGACATACTGCACGTTGGTCAGCTCGATGCCTGTTTCTTCGCGCACCTCCCGTCGGACCGCCTCCTCCGCCGTCTCCCCCGTTTCGATGTAACCGGCCAAACAGGTATAGAAATCCTGACTGCGCTGCACATGCCGTGCCAACAGAATCGCGCCCTCCTTTTCCACGCGCACGATCACGGCCGGGGCGATCGCCGGATATTGCACATGGCCGCACGCCTCGCACCAACGCGCCATGGCGCAGGATGTATCCGTCAGGGGCTTGCCGCAGGCGCCACAATAGGCATGTGCTTTGCGCCAATTCAGCAAGCCCAGTGCCCGACAGGCCGCGCCCGCCAGCGGTGAGTCTTGCGCAATGAGCTGGCGCACCCGCACCCATTCGTATCCCTCCGGCGCTTGCGCCATACTCCCAGCCAGCGCCACGGCCTGAAATCCTTGCGGATGCACCACGAATGAATCCTGGATGTCTTGCCCCGCTATTACATCCCGTCCCGCTGGCTCCAACGTGCCCTGCCGCACCAGCAATTGGCCGTGGCTGAATATCAGCGCATCCGGATATTCTTGGCCCACGGTCAGCGCTCCTGTTTCCAGCGCGGCAGATTGTAATCGAGAATTTCCTCCAGGATATCGCGCACATTCTTGGTCAGCTTCCACTCCGGATAATGCGCCTGGAACTTCGAGATATCGCTCACCCACCAGATGTGATCACCGACGCGGTTTGTCTCCACATAGGTCGTCTTCATTTTCTTGCCGGTGATGTCCTCGCACAGTGCGACCGCCTCCATCATCGAACAGTGGCTGAAGCGGCTGCCGCCCATGTTGTAGACCTCCCCTGGCCGCGGCGCCTGGTGAAAAGCTTCGAACGACGCCACCAGGTCCGCGCTGTGGATATTGTCGCGCACCTGTTTGCCTTTGTAGCCGAAAATCCGGTACTCGCGCCCCGTGGCCGCGCATTTCATCAAATACGCCAGGAACCCGTGCAGCTCCGCGCCCGAATGGCGGGGCCCCGTCAAACATCCGCCGCGGAACACGCCGGTTTTGAGGCCGAAATAGCGCCCGTATTCCTGCACCATAATATCGGCCGCCACCTTCGAGGCGCCAAAAAGCGAATGGGTCGTCTGGTCAATGCTCATGGTTTCGTCGATGCCCTTGTCGGCATAAGGCCCCGCCACGCATTCCCAGCGCGAGGCCTGCTCTTCCAATGGCAAGCGATTGGGGGTGTCGCCATACACCTTATTCGTCGAGGTGAAAATAAAGGTGGCCTCCGGCGCACACTGCCGCGTGGCCTCCAGCATATTCAGGGTGCCCTGGGCATTGATGCCAAAATCGGTGAAGGGCTCTTTCGCGGCCCAGTCATGCGACGGCTGGGCCGCCGTATGCACCACCAAATCCACGTCCCCCGCTTTCTCAAATACCTGGCGCACCGCATCAAAATCGCGAATGTCGCTTGTAATTGGCACAAACGAATCCTGCAGCGCCTGCTGCAGCTCCGCGACAACCCACGTCGTGGAGGCCTCGGGGCCAAAAAAATATTCCCGCAGGTTGTTATCCACCCCAATGACGCGAAACCCCCTGGCACCGAAATACAAAGCGGTTTCCGACCCCACCAGGCCACCTGAGCCAGTTATCAGCACTGTTTGCATATGTCCTACCTTGCCAGAATTGACCCTGAAAGTCTTGTCCGAACTTTCCATTCTGTCCATCTCAGGATAGACTTCTGCTTATGGACGCTCTGGTACAATCCCTCGCTGAGGCCTTGCGGGCGCATGGCCAAACCATCGTTACTGCCGAATCATGTACCGGCGGCCTCGTTGGCGCCACCCTCACCGAACAGCCCGGCAGTTCCGCCTGGTTCCTGGGGGGTATCATCGCCTATGCCAATTCCCTTAAAAGCAACCTGCTGGGCATTCCGCCAGCGCTTCTTGAAGCCCACGGCGCGGTCAGCCCCGACACCGCGCGGGCCATGGCCGACGGCGCCCGCTCGCGCACGGGCGCCGATGTTGCCGTGGCCCTGACGGGTATCGCCGGACCGGATGGCGGAACCCCCGCCAAGCCTGTCGGGCTGGTGTATATTGCGGTAGCATCGCCGGCCGGCATTTGCGTACGCGATTACCACTTCACCGGCTCGCGCGAGGACATCCGGGTTGCCGCCACCCGAAGCGCCCTCGCCCTGGCCCTCGACTATATCTCGCTATCGCCCTAGCCTGCATTATTCCAGGCTAGCAGCTTCGTTGCGGTTCCCCTGAGAAAATGGGCCGCACCCGCAACGGCCACGCACCCTTTGCCAAACCACGGGATAGATAAAAGTCGATATCGGAGTTTATAAACACCGATAGACTATGGCCCCCATGCCAATCAAGAGTTTCAGGTCGATGCGGACGGGAATCGGCAGCTCACTCGCACGCCGCCCTGAGGAGAGGGACCGACCTCAACCGCCCCGCCAAATACCTCCGCCCGGTGGCGCATAATCCGCAGGCCGCTGCCGCCTTCCCGATCATCGGGTTTTGGCTGCGCCATGCCCCGCCCATCGTCTTCAATCGTCAAAATTCCGCTATGCTCGTCGTAATCCAGCGTCAGCACCACATGGGTGGGCTCGCCGTGCTTGAGCGCGTTGTGCAGCGCCTCCTGGGCAATCAGATATAAGTGCTCGGCCGTCGCAGCATCCCGCGGACGCCCCTCCCGTTCGGAGTAGAACTCGACCTTTTTCTGGAATACGGCGGTTGTTTCCTCGGCCAATCGGCGCAAGGCATCGGGCAGCCCCTCTTCCGTCAGCGTCACCGGCGCCAGCCCGCGCGCAATCCGCCGCACCTGGCTGATCGCGTCCCTCAGTGTCGCGGCGATCTGCTCGGCTTCCGGCGTGGTGCCGGTGTCCACCCGTTGCCGGAACGCTTTGAACAGGAACATCGTCCCGGTCAACTTCTGCCCCAGGGAATCATGTAAATCCCGACCCATCCGCGCCTTTTCATGCCCGCTGATCCGCAGCACCTCGTCTTCTAGTTCGCGGCGCTCCTCCATCAGCGCCTTCAACCGACGATTGGCCTCGGCCAGCTCGGCCGTGCGGTTCTGCACCAGTATTTCGATTCGCCGCGACCGTCCCGCCAGCAATAGCAGCGCCCCCGCCAGCGCCAACGACAGCCCCCCCCCCGTCAGGGCGATCCCCTCGGGTGCCCGCGACCGTTCCCCCGCCCAATAGATCGGGTCGGCCTCCGCCACAAACTGCCACTCCTCGTTCGCCAGGCTGAAGGTGCGCACAAACGTCCAGGCGTGGTCTTCCTCGTGCTGCGCGAGCCCACTGGGTTCCACCCGCGCCCGGACCCCCCGCGCCTCGTCGCCCCGGGCTCGGGCGAGAATGTGGTCGGGCTGGAACAGGCCAATCGCAAAACCGGCCAGTTCCTGCACGCCGGGCCCCGCCTGATAGAGAATGGGCGCGAACATATATCGCTCGCGCGTGTCGGGCGAACGGACGGGCTGTCCCACCAGTTGCCCCCCCAAAGCAAACACCCCCCAGCGCCGCATCGCATCGATGGCGTCGCGATCCTCCTGGCGGGCCATGAAGTCATATCCTTCCGGAATGCCCAATCCCCCTGGCGGTGTTTGGTAGGTCAAGGGATAATAGAGCGGGCGCGCCTCCACCGCGACGAATCCGCCGCGACCATCGGCATGAACAATGCTGCGCTTGGATGGCACCCCTTCGTAGGCTTCGCGCATATCGTGCGGAATGCTTTGGGCAAAACCATACGCCCCTAGAATCCGCCGCTGATAGATCATGCCCTTGCGCACAATCTCGTTGAATGCCTCCGGGGTCACTTGATCCGATAGGCTGTGGAGTTGCCGAATCGAGTCCAACACCTCCATGAACAACTGAATATCCCGTAGCGTCCGTCCAAACAACTTATCGGCCGCCTGTTGGAATTCCCGTTCGATCCGGGCCTGCTCCTGGCGATGCTGAGAAACCGCCATCCAGGCCGTCGCCCCCAACCCCAGCCCCAGTACCAGCGCCGCCAACACCACCTGCCCGCGGGCCATACGAACCGCTCGTTCTTTTCCGTTTGGAGTGCCTATAGACATACTGGACATGTGCCTACAACCCTACACCCACTTGCCCGAACGAGGCGACAGCAAAAGGACCCGCTTGCGACGCTTGCACCGCGGGATGGAGGCCAGAGCTTGGGCGCACCCCGTTGACAATGCGACCCTTGGCCACCCTCGAATTCCAATTTGCCACACGGGCAAGGTCATGCGACACTAAGCGCGGTTCACACATGGCACGTCATCTTTCCAGTCAACGAGCAGAGGGGTTCACCTTGATTGAGGTGTTGACCTCTCTGGGGTTGTGCGCGGTGCTGGCGGTGGTCACGACCTCGGCCGTCGTCATGGCCGGGCGTGCCGAACGCAGCGCCTTGCGCCAGGCCGAGGCCTCGCTGCTGCTCCCCTCGCTCTATGCCGCCCAACGCCTCCGGCCCGATGAGCTGTTGCGCGCGCCCCGCGGGTGGACCCTCCAACACACCTCACACGTCACCCCCCTGCCCGATGGGACCCTCCGCGAATGGCATCACATCATTCTAGCCACCGCCAATCAGGACATCCCGCCGGTGGCGCTGGACATCCTGGACGATCGGCCATGACCCTGGCACCCAAGAAAACCCTGGTGATTCTAGCCGCCGGATTGGGCTGGAATCTGATCGAAAAGCACACCCCCGCCACACCGATTGCACTGCGCCCGGTCGCCCCCGGGCCCCTGTCGCTCACCTGCCCCGCCCAAGCCATACTGCGCACGGGCCTGCCCATTTCTCAACACGGCATTGTGGCCTCCGGCTGGTTTCACCAGGAGCTGGCCCGGCCCTGGTTTTGGGAGCAATCCGCCGCCCTCGTTCGCGGACGCCGCATCTGGGACGACGCCCGGGCCGCTGGCCAAACCGTCGGCATGGCCTTCTTCCAGCAGAGCCTCGGCGAATCCGTCGATCTCGTCATATCGCCCAAGCCCATCCATCGCCACCACGGCGGCATTCTCATGGACTGCTATACCCGTCCTGAGCCGCTCTACGCGGAACTTTGTACCGAGCTTGGCCGTCGTTTCGACCTGTTCCACTATTGGGGCCCCCTGGCCCGCGCCAAAGTTGGGCGCTGGATTTCCGACGCCATCCAGCACATCCTTGCTCACCCCACCGCTCCCGACCACCTGTTTGTCTATTTCCCTTCCCTCGACTATGACCAGCAGCGCTATGGCCCCGATGCCCCCCAAACCGCCGCCGCGCTCACCGAAACTCTCGCCCAGATTGAACCGCTGATTGCCACCGCCAAAGCCCAGGACCGCGATTGGCTCCTTGTCGGCGACTATGCCATTGAATCCGTGGCGGGCGACGATGGCGCCCTTTTCCCCAATCGCCTGCTGCGCCATGCCGGCCTGTTTCACACTCGCGAAACCGCCGGTATGCTTTATCCGGACTTTTTCACCTCGCGCGCCTTCGCCATTGTGGACCACCAAATCGCCCACGTTCACATCCCCGACCCGGCCCAGCGGGCGCGCGTACGTGACCTGTTCGCCGCGGAATCCGGTATTGCCGACATTCTCGACCGCCCAGCCCAGATCGAGCGGGATATCTATTGCGCGGACCGGTCCGGCGATCTGCTGCTCATCGCCGCCCCCGGCCGCTGGTTTGCCTATCCGTGGTGGACCACCCCCCGCCAGGCCCCCGACTATGCCACACACATGGACATCCACAACAAACCCGGTTTCGACCCCTGCGAATTGTTCTTTGGCTTCCCCCCCCCGCATACCTCCCAGAAAACCCAAAAAATCCGCGGCACTCACGGGCGCTCCGGTCCCGGCCACGAGGTCGCCGCCGCCGGACTCTTCCCCGAAGCCCGCTCATTCGCCGATATCGCTACCGCCCTGCAGCACCGTTTAAGCCCCAGTTCTTAGCGCATTTAAAATAGTGTATCGCCATGTCCCGAATCTAAACAGCCGCGGCTCACCCGGAGGGTTCGCCCACCCCATGACGCACATTCCCGCCCCCGGTGAGCCGAGCTTTGAGCTTGGCAAAATATTCTGGCACTGAGTCGCCGTTGTGCCCCTTTGAATGTTCCAATTTCCATCGGTGTCTATCCGGGATTCGCCTTTTCGGTTATTCCCTTGGATGATCCCCAATCGCGCGACAATAATAAACGCGCGAGCCGTGCGGCCCGCGCGTGTGATATCCGTTGTGCGGAAGAGTCTACTTTTTCTTTTCGATAATCGTAGCCTTGCTCTTGGCTAAGGTGGCCAAGGCGGCAAACCCTTCCGGATCATGAATCGCGATTTCCGAGAGCATCTTGCGGTTCAGTTCGACGCCCGCCTTAGTCAGGCCTTCGATAAATCGGCTGTAGCTCACATCATTGAGCTTGCACGCCGCCGATAAGCGTACAATCCACAAGCCGCGGAAGTCGCTTTTCTTTTTCTTGCGATGGGCATAGCTCAACGCCATGGAACGATCCACGGCTTCCGTGGCCTGGCGGAACAGTTTACTGCGGCTTCCGTAGAAACCCTTCGCTTGATCAAGACGGCGTTTGCGGCGCTTGCGGCTCGCGGGGGAATTGGTGCTTCTGGGCATGGTTGTCTCCTACTTCATCAATGTGTCTAACCCAACTCAGTCGAGAGGGACTTGGCAATCGCGCCGCTCGCCTGCACCGTCTGGCGCAACCGACGCTTCTGCTTGCGCGTCTTGGACGACGCCAAGTGGCGTCGGCCCGGCTTCTTGTGCAGAATCTTGCCCGTTGCCGATTTTTTGAAGCGCTTGGCTACTGCCTTGCGCGTTTTTTTCTTCACTTTCGCAGCCATGATTCGTCGTTCCTTGCGTCAGGGTGCGGAGCCAATCGCCCGCCCATCTTTCTTTTTTGGTTCAAACAGAGAGCGACTTGTACGGGATTTGCCGCGTGGCGTCCAGTAGAATCGTACGTTTTTTAATATCTTATTTGTCTGGAGCCGCTTTCGCTGCCTGTCGTGCCTTGGGATCCGGATTCAACACCATCTGAATGTTCCGCCCCATCAGCTTGGGGGCCTGCTCGACCACGCCCACCCCTTGAATGTCGGACAACACCTGGTTCATGAGGACAAACCCTAAATCTTTATGTGCATTTTCGCGTCCGCGAAAAAACAGCGCCACCTTTACGCGGTGCCCCTCAGCCAAAAAGCCTTTCAAACGGCGCAATTTCACATCGTAGTCATGCTCGCCCACACTGGGATGCAACTGGATTTCTTTCACCTTGGTGGCCGTCGTGTTGCGTTTGTTCTGCTTCTCGCGCTTGCTCTGGTCATAGCGATATTTGCCATAATCCATGATCCGGCACACTGGCGGACGCGCCGTCGGCGAAATTTCCACCAGGTCGAGGCCGACATTGCGGGCCTGGGTTTGGGCGTCATAGTTGCTCACGACCCCCAACTGTTCACCTGTCGGGCCGATCAGCCGCACCTCCGGTACGCGAATGCGCTGGTTGATGCGTGTTCCAAAATCTCGTCTGCGTGGGTCTCTTGGGTTATACGGTGCTTGAATGGCAGTCTCCTTGTTTACCGGGGAGGGGGGGGGCCGCCCCGTTGGGTTGGGTTATTTCATGTCCACGTGCCGTTCGGCGTCCAGTTGTGTGATGAACGCGTCCAGCGTCATGGTGCCCTGATCCCCAGCCACCCGGCTGCGGATTGAAAGGGTTTTGTTTTCGATCTCCCGACCCCCCAGTATAACCATATACGGAATCTTCTGCAATTGTGCATCGCGTATCTTGGCACCCATTTTTTCAGACCGCCCATCCACCTGCACCCGGACGTCCCGGGCGCGCAACGTGGTGGCCAGCTCTTCGGCTGCCGCGAGTTGCTTGTCGGTCACGGGAATCAGCGCCACTTGCACCGGCGCCAGCCATAGCGGGAACGCTCCCGCGTAGTGTTCGATCAAAATCCCGAAAAATCGCTCCAAGCTTCCCAGCAACGCGCGATGCACCATATAGGGCCGATGATCCTGCCCATCGGGCCCGGTGTACACCATGTCAAAACGTTCCGGTTCGTTGAAATCGAATTGCACCGTGCTCATCTGCCATTTGCGGCCGATGGCATCCCGCGTCTTCAAATCAATCTTGGGCCCGTAAAACGCCCCCCCCCCCTCGTCCATTTCATAGGTAATGCCCTCGGCCTTCAGCGCCGCTTCCAGCGATTGCTGGGCAATGTCCCACTGCGCGGGTGCCCCCACGGCCTTCTCCGGACGCGTCGCCAGATACGCCGTGATGTCCTCAAACCCAAACGCCCGCCACATGGCGATGGCAAAGCGCACGCATTCGCGCACTTCGTCCTCCACCTGCTCCTCGGTGCAGAAAATATGCGCGTCATCCTGCGTAAACCCGCGCACCCGCATCAAGCCATGCAGCACGCCCGCGCGCTCATAGCGATAGACCGTGCCCAGTTCCGCCCAGCGCAGCGGCAGCTCACGATAGGACCGCTTGCGGTTCTTGTAAATCTCTATGTGGAACGGGCAGTTCATCGGCTTGACGTAATAGCGCTGCTCGTCCACGTCCATCGGCGCATACATGTTTTCGTTATAGAACCCCAGATGCCCCGAGGTCTCCCACAGGCCCGCGCGTCCGATGTGCGGCGTGTAGAGCATCTCGTAGCCGCCGCGGAAGTGCTCCCGCCGCCAGAAATCTTCGATCGTGGCGCGAATCCGAGCGCCCTTCGGATGCCAATGCACCAGCCCCGGGCCCACACTCTCTTGGATGCTGAATAAGTCGAGGTCGCGCCCCAGCACCCGGTGGTCCCGTAATTTGGCCTCTTCCAGCATCTTCAAATGCGCCTCAAGATCGGCCTGCGACAGAAATGCCGTACCATACAGCCGCTGCATCATCTGGTTCTTTTCGTCGCCACGAAAATACGCCCCCGCCACCGACGTCAACTTAAAGGCCTGGATTTGCCCCGTGCTCGCGACGTGCGGCCCTCGGCACAAATCCGTGAAATCGCCCGTATGATACAGGCTGATCGTCTCCCCCTCCGGGATATCCGCCAACCGCTCAAGCTTGTAGCGCTGGCCGCGCTCCTTCATCAGCGCCAGCACCTCGTCGCGCGACTTCTCGTCGCGTACAAAGGGAATGTCCTGCGCAATAATCGTCGCCATCTCCGATTCAATCGCCGGAAAATCCTCTTCCGTCAGCCGATGGCTCAAATCAAAATCGTAGTAAAATCCATCCTCGGTGTCCGGACCAATGTCAAATAGCGCATCGGGCCACAGATGTTGCACCGCCGACGCCATGACATGCGCCACGCTGTGCCGCATCGTCTCCAAGTCAACCCAATCTGACTTCATGTAATCTGTTCAGAATCCTTCCTAAAAATCAGCAAAGTACCCATTCTACCCCCCAAAGTCAATGAACCATCTCGGTTGGGGTCAGCCCTTGAATCTTGAATTTCAAGATTCAAGATTCAAGGGCTGACCCCGCCGGTCCACTGCTGACACACCCGATACTCTGGCTTGGCCAGCATGACCGTAAGACACCATCGACAACTCACTACGCCAAGACTACAGTAATTTCACCCGTTACACTGATCATAACCGTCACAGATAATTAGATCACGAAAGGAAAGAACAATGAGTTTACGCGAAGATCTGAAACAGGTGATTGCCGCCATCCCCGCAGAGGTATCGGAAAAGAAAGGGGTGTTCACGGTGAGACATGTTGTTGCAGAACGGAAGTCATTCCTGTCCAGAAAGAAGCTTGTGTATACCGCAAAATACCGAATAGACGAAAACAAACGCGAGGTCCGCTTCACGGAAACCCTCAAAGAAACAGGGTTTGGCCTGACGGGCGGGAGTGATTTCAATAGTCCTGGTTTTGGGTTCAAAAAGGAAACCTACAAGACTGGACGGGGTGCGAGAGAAGGGGGCATAGAGGAGCAATCCAACCTCTTGGGTAAGAAATACAGCTACACTTTTGATTTCAAAACACTCCGCGCGGCTTTAGAGAAGAAAACTCAAGACGCCGGATTTGCCTTCACCTATCAAATAATCTCCATATAATGCGTGAATGAGCAAACCGCTGATAAGTAATTGCATAAAATGGGGGCCACTACACTAGCTTCTTTGCAACCTTTGCGTGCTTTGCGAGAGATGACTGTTCTTTATCCGCCTCAATCCCCAATCCTGACCCCTGAATCCTGACCCCTTATTTCTTAATTCTTAATCTTTTCCCTCCTCCCCCCTTGACAAACCCCCACCGGCGTGTTTCTATGCGTAGAAACATTCACCCAGGACCCTTTTATGCCCCCAGGAAAACCCATGTTGCTCGATACCTTCCCCTCACGCGAGGCATTCCGCTCCTTGCTCGACACTTCCAGCGTCGTGCCCGTCGGCGTGCGTATTTTGGCCGACACCGAGACGCCGGTTTCCCTTCTGGCGCGTTTTGCGCCCCAGTCCCCCCACCTCTTTTTGCTGGAAAGCGCCGAAGGCGGCGAGCGCTGGGGCCGCTACAGCTTCATGGGCGTCTCGGCCCGCGCCACCGTCACCGTTTTCCGTAACGATGTCGTCTTCCGCCAGGGCATCAGCGAAAAACGCATCCCGCACCAGGGCGACCCGCTGAATGTGCTGCGCGGCATCATGAAGCCCTATTCTCTCGCCCACCTGCCCGGCCTGCCGCGCTTTTGCGGCGGACTTGTGGGATACTTCTCCTATGAAATGATCCATTTCTTCGAATCACGCGTGCCCAACAAACTGCCGCCCGAGCGCCCGATGGCCGAATTTGTCATTCCCGACACCCTGCTGATTTTCGACAATATCCATCATACCCTGACTGCCCTTGCCCTCGCTTTCCGGGAAGATGCAGAGCCCGATGCCCTCTATGATATGGCGACCGCACGGGTCCAGGACCTACTGGCGACGCTGGCCAAGCCGCTCCCCGTCGGTTCGGCCACCGGCAAGACTCCCATCCGCAAGCCAGAGCCGGTGCATCCCCCCGCGTATTTCAAGGGCATGGTCGAAAAAGTCAAAGACCACATCTATGAAGGCGATATCATCCAGTGCGTTGTCTCGCAGAGCTTCGTCGGCCCCGCGCCTGACGACCTCGTCAGCCTCTACCGAGCCCAGCGGCACGTGAACCCATCGCCCTATCTGGTCTTTCTCAAGGCGCAGGACAGCACCCTCATCGTGTCCTCCCCGGAAACGATGATCCGCCTCGATTCGCGCGTGGCCACCCTCCGCCCCATCGCCGGCACCCGCCCGCGCGGCGCCACCGAGCAGGAGGACCGCAAGCACGCCGACAGTCTGCTCCGGGACGAAAAGGAGCGAGCCGAACACCTCATGCTCGTGGACCTCGGCCGTAACGAACTCGGACGCGTCGCCCTGCCCGGCACCGTCCAGGTCACCGACCTCATGATCGTCGAGCGCTATTCCCACGTCATGCACCTCGTCTCCAATATCACGGCCGATATCGAACCGGGACACGATGCGTTCGATCTCTTTGCCGCCTCGTTCCCCGCCGGCACCCTCAGCGGTGCCCCCAAAATCCGCGCGATGGAAATCATTGCCGATCTCGAAGATGAACCGCGCGGCCCCTACGGCGGGGCCGCGGGCTATTTCTCCTTCGATGGCAACATGGACTTCTGCATTTGCATCCGGATGGCCGTCGCCGAACACGGCCGTCTCACCGTCCGCGCTGGCGCCGGTATTGTCGCCGACTCCGACCCCGAAACTGAGCAGCATGAAACCCTCACCAAAGCCGCCGCCATGGCCCGCGCCCTTGAACTGCTCCAAACCGCCCAGCACACCGAATCCAAGGCTCATTCCTAACCGCCAACTATCAACCATCCACCAGCAACCACCGACCAGCAACCATCCACCACCAACCACCAACCATAATCCATTCACCACCAACCAGTAACCATCCACCAGCAACCACCGACCAACTTATGATCCTGATGCTCGATAACTACGATTCCTTCACTTACAACCTGGTGCAGTACCTCCGCGAGATGGCCGCCGATGTGCAGGTCGTCCGCAATGACGCCATCACCGTCGACGAAATCGCCAGGCTCGCACCCGAGGCCATTGTCATTTCCCCCGGTCCCGGCCGTCCGGAAGGCGCTGGTATCTCCTGCGACGCCATCCGCGCCTTCGAAGGGAAGCTGCCGATCCTCGGTGTCTGCCTCGGCCACCAGAGCATCGCCGCCGTCCATGGCGCCACCATCATCCATGCCCGAAAAATCATGCACGGCAAGGTATCCGCGATCACCTGCGACGGCCAAGGCCTCTTCAAGGGTCTCGCCAGCCGCCCGTTCAAGGCCATGCGCTACCACTCGCTGGTGATCGACAAGGACACCCTCTCCAACGACTTCATCATCTCCGCCACCACCGAAGACGGCGAAATCATGGGCATCCGCCACAAGAAATACGCCCTCGAGGGCATCCAGTTCCACCCCGAATCCATCATGACGCCGGTGGGTAAACGAATCCTCAGGAATTTCCTGCGAAATTCCGAGAAGTCAGGAGACAGGAGTCAGGAATCAGAATGAATATGATCTCGTTCCCCTGCCACCTTGCGTGGCAGGTAAACAGGTTGTTCTGCCAAGAAACATCAACCTGTTCCCCCATGGCACAAGGCCATGGGGGTCGTATTTGAACATTGAAGGGACCGCACTATGAACCTCACCCCTATCCTTAAAAAATTGATCGCCCGCCAGGATCTCACCGAGACCGAGGCCTTCGAGGCCGTCACGGCTATTTTGTCCGGCGAACTCACCGAAGGCCAGATCGGCGCCTTTCTTGGGACTCTCCGCGCCAAGGGTGAAACCATTGATGAAATCGCCGCCGGGGCCCGCGCGATGCGCACTGCCGCCACGCGCATCCAATCGCTCACGCCCCACACGCTGGATACCGTCGGTACCGGCGGCGATGGCGGCATGACGTTCAATATCTCCACCACCGTCGCGTTTGTCGCGGCGGGCGCCGGCGCCGTCGTGGCCAAACACGGCAACCGCGCCAGCTCCGGCAAGAGCGGCAGCGCCGACTGCCTCGAATGCCTCGGGTTCAATCTGGCAGCCGATCCCGAAGTGATGGAACAAGCCCTCAACGAAATCGGCATCACCTTCATGTTCGCCCCGACCTTCCACAAGGCAATGCGCTTTGCTGGCCCCGTCCGCAAACAGATGGGGGTCCGCACCCTGTTTAACCTGCTCGGCCCTCTCACGAATCCCGCCGGCGCCCCCTGCCAGCTCATCGGTGTTTTTGCGCCTGATCTCACCGAAGCCTTCGCCGAAGTGCTCAAGAAACTCGGTTCGCGCCGTGTGCTCGTCGTGCATGGCCACGATGGCATGGATGAAATCACCCTCACCACCACCACCCGCTGCTCGGAACTGAAAGACGGCGTGGTCAAAACCTATGACATCGATCCCGCTATTTACTTTGACGACTATTGCACCAACGAAGATCTCGAAGGCGGCGAACCCACCGACAATGCGGCGATCACCCGCGGCATCCTCGACGGTACCATCACCGGCCCCAAGCGCGATATCGTCCTGATCAATTCCGCGGCTTCCCTGATGGCCGGCACACTGGCAGAAGATCTGGCCAACGGCATCAAGCAGTCGGCGGAAGCCATTGATTCCGGAGCGGCTCTCAAAAAACTGGATGAGCTGGTGGAGTTTTCAAAAAGTTGAAAGGAGTAGTCAGAAGACAGAAGACAGAAGACAGAAGGCAGAAGGCAGAAGGCAGAAGGCAGTAGACAGTAGACAGTAGACAGTAGGCAGAAGACTGAATTCAGAATAGTGGAAATTGAAGATTCAAAATGAGTACATCTAAAACATTTGAAGATTTAATTGTGTGGCAAAAAGCGCACCAGTTTGTGCTGTCCGTTTACCGCATGACAGACGGATTCCCCAAATCTGAAATCTACGGTCTTTCATCGCAGTTCCGACGAGCGGTAGTTTCAATTGCCGCTAACATTGCCGAAGGATTCCGAAAACGTGGGAAACCCGATAAAGTCCGGTTTTATAATATTGCGCAGGGGTCTCTGGAGGAATGCCGGTATTACCTGATTCTGGCACGGGACCTTCGCTATGCAGATGAGCCGGAAACGGTCGAACTACTGACCGAAGTCAGTAAACTGCTCGCAAGCTATTCGCATCAAGTTCTTCATTCTGAATCCTGAATTCTAAAACCTACCTACTGAACTATGTCTTTCCTTGATCAAATCCTAGCGGCAAAGCAAACCGAGATTGCCGAGGCGAAAGCCCGGACCCCGCTAAGCGAACTGGAACAACTTGCCGCCCAGCGAAACGACTATCGGGGATTCAAGGCTTCGCTCTCCAAGTCCGGCGTACGCGTGATTGCCGAAATCAAGCGGGCGTCCCCTTCCCGCGGGGATATCTCTCCCGATTTGGATCCATCCACGGTGGCTTCTGCTTATGAACGGGGAGGCGCCGCCGCTATTTCCGTTCTGACCGAGCCGGCCTTCTTTAAAGGATCAGCGGCGGACCTGCAGCAGGCCCGTGCCGCCGTGCAGCTGCCGGTTCTGCGCAAGGAGTTCATTCTGGAGCCATATCAGGTGTTCGAAACCGCCGCGATGGGCGCGGATGCCATACTGCTGATTGTCCGCATTCTGAATGACCAGCAACTCCATGACCTGCATGACCTGGCCCGCAGCCTCGGGCTGAATGTCCTGACCGAAATCTTCGATGAAACCGATGCAACACGACTCGCAGGAATGAATGACCTCCTGATCGGCATCAATAATCGTGATCTGACCCATTTTCATACCGACACCGCGCGTGCCGCCCGGATCGCCGCCACCCTGCCGAAAGATGCGGCCGTCGTTGCCGCCAGCGGAATCATGGAGACGGAGGACCTGCAACGAATCCTTGCCCAGGGAATTCGCCGCTTCCTGATCGGGGAGGCCCTGGTCCGCCAGAATGACCCGGTGACCACCCTGCGCGAGTGGACCACACTTCCAGTTGATCCCTTAATTCTATAAATAAATTCAACCCATTCTTAGGCATATTGTATTACAGCATAACCAAATTAAGACTCTTAACAGCCGCGGCTCACCCGGAGGGTTCGCCCTACCCAAGGCTTGCGAATCCGGCTTTGGGTAGGGCGAGGCGTCCCTGCCGAGCCGGAGTGTTCTGCTCACATTCTTCATTCTTAACTCTTCATTCTTAAGTATTCTTATGCTTCCTTATCTGAAAATCTGCGGCATCACCCGGAAGCCTGACGCCCTGCTTTGCGCCGAGGCCGGGGCGGGGGCACTGGGCGCGGTGTTCTACGAGAAGAGTCCGCGGTACGTCACCCCGGCCCAGGCGCGGTCTCTGTTCGATGGACTGCCCGACTCCATCGCCCGCGTCGGCGTGTTTGTCGACCTGCCCCCCGAGGGCGTGATCGCCATCGGCCAGGCCGCCGCGCTCGATACCGTGCAATTGCACGGAAACGAATCCCTGAAAACCATTGACGCGGTCCTGGCGGCCGGATTCCATGTGGTCAAGGTGTTCAAATCCACTGGCGATGACTTGCTCGCCGCCGCCCGCGCCCTACCTCCGCAGGTCGGCATCCTGATCGAATGCGGCAAGGGCATCTTGCCTGGTGGAAACGCTGCCATCTGGAACTGGGGCGACGCGGCTCCGCTGGCGAACCACCGCCCCATTGCCATCGCCGGGGGCCTGCATCCTATTAATATCGCCGTGGCGGCGCGCACCAGCCAGGCCGCGGGCTTCGATGTCAGTTCCGGCGTCGAAGCCGCGCCGGGCATCAAGGATAAAGCCGCCGTAACGGCCTTCATGCAGGCGATGACAGGAGTACCGCGCCCCGTGGACCCATTTTCCTGGAAAGGACAGTCATGAGTCACCCGCATTTGGAAAACATCAATATCGAATCGGTCACGCCGCTCCCCACCCCCCGGGAGATGAAGGCAATGATTCCGCATACGCCGACCACCCTGAGCCGCGTGGCCCAGGGGCGGGAAACCCTGGAACGCATTTTCGATGGGGAAGACCCGCGCCTCATTGCCGTGGTAGGCCCCTGCTCCATTCACAACCTGGAAACCGCCGAAGAGTATGCCCAGAAGCTCAAGGGGCTGGCAGATGAGGTCTCCAGCACCATTTGCGTCGTCATGCGCGTCTACTTCGAAAAACCGCGTTCCTCCATCGGCTGGAAGGGATTGATCAATGACCCCTATATGAATGACACCTTCCACATCGAGGAAGGCATCCGCATGGCCCGGCATTTTCTGTTCCGGGTGAATGAGATTGGCCTGCCGGCTGGCACGGAACTGCTCGATGTGCTCATGCCGCAGTACATCGGCGATCTCATTTCCTGGAATGTCATCGGTGCGCGGACGGCCGAAGCCCAGACCCATCGGGAAATCTCCAGCGGCATCTCCACGCCGATCGGATTCAAAAACGGCACCGACGGCACGCTCGGCGGCGCCATCAATGGCGTGCGCTCGGCCCTGGGCCCACATCACTTTCTCGGGGTCACCGAAGATGGCCTTCCCGCCGTGTTCAGCACGACCGGTAATGCCTATCCGCATGTGGTGCTGCGCGGCGGCAAGAAGCCCAACTATGACGCGGAAAGCGTCAACGCCTGCGAGGACGCCCTGCGCAAGGCGCACCTGCCGCAGAATATCATGGTCGATTGCAGCCATGGCAACTCGAACAAACAGGCTGAGCGGCAGGGCATCGTGCTGAAGGATGTGCTGACCCAGCTCGAAAACGGAAACCGTTCTATCCGCGGCTTTATGCTGGAGAGCAATCTGGAGGGCGGCAACCAGCCGATGCTCAGCCATCCCGCCCTCCTCAATCCCCGCTGCTCCGTCACCGATGAATGCATCGACTGGGAAACCACCGAATCCCTCCTGCGTGAAGCGCATAGCCGCATGAGCAAGCTCATGCGGCAGAATTCAGAAGCCAGAATTCAGGATTCAGAATGAAAATAATACCAATAACTGGCTTTTTCCTGTCCGCTGTCCGCAGGACGTGGTTGCAGAGGATTTCTTTTGGATTTGGACGGGGCTGCTTCGCGGAAATAACCGGTAGATTTTCCGATGGGGACGCTTCGCGGACGATCCGAGCACGACTCATATCGGCGAGGGGTCGGCCTCGGAGCGTCCACGCGGGAAAGATGCCGGTTGGTTCCCGCGCCGGCCAAATCCAAAAGAAATCCTCTCCCCCACGCCGCCGCCACCCCCCCCACCCTCACCCCGCACCCGCCACACCATGACATCACCCAACTCCACCCCGCTGATCGGACAATATCCAGACGCCTCCGGCCACTTCGGCCCCTATGGCGGACGCTTCGTTGGCGAAACGCTGATGACCGCGCTCCTCGACGTGGAAGCCGCCTGGAATGAGGCCAAAAACGACCCCGCCTTCCTCTCCGACTTCCGCGCCATGCTGCGCGATTACGCCGGCCGCCCCACGCCGCTCGACTGTGCCGACCGCCTCTCCGACCACATCGGCGGCGCGCGCATCTGGCTCAAGCGCGAAGACTGCACCCATACCGGCGCGCACAAGATCAACAATGTCGTCGGCCAGGGCCTCCTCGCCCGCCGCATGGGCAAAAAGCGCGTCATCGCCGAAACCGGCGCCGGCCAGCACGGTGTTGCCACCGCCACGATTGCTGCGCGCTTCGGCTTCGAATGCAAGGTCTTCATGGGTACGGAAGACATCCGCCGCCAGGCCCCCAATGTTCACCGCATGGAACTGCTCGGGACCGACGTCATTCCGGTCACCTCCGGCACCGCTACGCTCAAGGATGCGATGAACGAAGCTCTGCGCTACTGGTCCGGCACCAGCGCGGACACCTTCTACGTTATCGGCACGGTCTCCGGCCCCCATCCCTATCCCGAGATGGTCCGCGACTTCCAACGCGTGATCGGCGACGAAGCCCGCGCCCAGTTCCTGGAAAAATGTAGCCAACTCCCCGACCTGCTCGTCGCCTGCGTCGGCGGCGGCAGCAATGCCATGGGTCTCTTTTACCCCTTTCTCGACGACCCCTGCGAGATGATTGGTGCCGAAGCCGCCGGCGACGGCCTGGACACCCCGCGCCATGCCGCCTCCATTGTCGGCGGCACTCCCGGCGAACTGCACGGAGCGCTGACCTACCTGTTGCAGAACGACGAAGGCCAAATCCACGAAGCTTGGTCCATTTCTGCCGGGCTCGATTATCCCGGCGTCGGCCCCGAGCACGCCCTCTTGCATGACCTGAAACGGGTGACCTATGAGGGCGTCACCGACCGCGAAGCCCTCGATGCCTTCCAGCTCCTGTGTCAATTTGAAGGCATCATCCCCGCCCTCGAAAGCGCACACGCCCTCGCTGCCGCCATCCGCGAGGCCAGAAAACGCCCCAAGGACCAGACCATTCTCGTCAACCTCTCCGGCCGCGGAGACAAAGACTTGGACCATGTGGGCCAAGTCTTGGAGAAGTTCAGGAGTCAGAATTCAGAATTCAGAATGGGTTCCGAACAATGACCCTCGCCGCCATAACTCGCGGTTTGTTTTCTGCTCCCCGGTTTTTCCACAGTATGGAAAACTTTTCTTCAGTTTTTCCATGCTATGGAAAAATGTTTTCCACAGTGTGGAAAACTTTCCCTGCCCGCCATCTGCAGGATGTGACTTTTATGCCCGCTGTCCGCAGGACGTGGATGCAGAGGATATCTTTTGGATTTGGACGGGGCTGTTACGAGCGTCCCTTTGCACACTTTAACACCTTTGACTTCCATGAATCACGTGTCCGCCCGCCGCAGGCGTGGCAGGCGCGGAAAAAGATTTTACAAAACGAGGGGCTTGACCGGCAAAATAAGCGCTCGGATGGTCCGATGATGGCGCGTTGCGGACGACCCGAGCGCGACTTGTGTCGGCGAGTGGTCGGCCTCGACGCGCCAGGGCGGATCAGACGGGCCTTCGTTTTGCCGCCTCGATTTTTGAAATCCTTTTCCGCAGGATCCATCCCACCCTCACCCCCATAACCACACCATGAACCGAATCACCCAAACCTTTAACACGCTCGCCGCCGCCAACCGCAAAGCCCTTGTCACGTATCTGACTGCCGGCGATCCCGACCCCGAGACCAGCTTTGCCATTCTCCGCGCCGCTTGCGACGCCGGCATCGACATCCTCGAACTCGGCATTCCCTTCTCCGACCCCACGGCCGACGGCCCCGTCATCCAAGCCGCCTCCCAGCGTGCGCTCAAAGCTGGTATGACGCTGACAAAGACCCTGGACCTCGCCGCCCGCCTGCGTAAAGAAGTGGACACCCCCATCATGCTGTTCGGCTACTACAACCCCCTCTTCAAGTACGGCCTCGAACGCCTCGCCAAGGAAGCATCCGCCGCCGGCGTGGACGGATTGCTCGTGGTCGACCTCCCGCCCGAAGAAGCTGGCCCATTGAAGGCCGCGCTCGTAGGCACGGACCTCCAACTCGTCTTTCTTGTCGCCCCCACCACGCGCCCCGATCGCGTGCAAATGATTGCGCAGGAAACCGGCGGCTTCCTCTATCTCATCACCAGAGCCGGCACCACCGGCGAAGGTGGCCTCGACGTCGAGGTCATCCGCAAGCACGCCGCCGAGGTGAAAGCCGTCAGCCCCCTGCCCGTCTGCCTCGGCTTCGGCATCCGCAATGGCCAGGACGCGCAAAAACTCGCGCCCATGGCCGACGGTATCATCGTCGGCTCTGCCCTCGTTAATGTCATTGCCCATGCCCCCGCCGCCCCCGACCTTCCCGAACGCATGGCCGCCAAAATCCGCGACCTGCGCAATGGGCTCGACCGGGCCTGACCTTCCCTCTCACGCCAAGCTTGCCAAGCCAACCGCATAGGCACAAAAGCGCCAAGAGGTCCGATGCGGGGGCAATTTTTCCCGCCTTTTTCCCGTACGAGTGGCTCTTTCGGGGAATTGCTAAATTTTTAGGCTTGTCAAACATTCTTATGTGAGCTTAACTTTGCGCAAATTCGAAACAAACACCTATAAAAACGACCTCCAAGAGCCCCCCATAAGGGCCAGGCAGAAGAAAAACCAACCATGATGACCGGATGCCAGCATATTCCTTTAAGCCACCTGCTCCCGGGGCAGAAGGCGCATATCTGCGGCTTGTGCGGCGGGCGCTCCTTCCGGCAGCGGATTACCAGCCTGGGCCTGAATATTGGCTGCGAGGTGGAGATGATGAAAAGCAGCGGGACCGGCTGGTGCGAGGGCCCCATTCTGATCCGGGCCGGGAACACCCGCCTGATGCTGGGGCATTGCATGGCAGAGCATGTATTGATCCATAGAGAGTAAACGGATGAAAGATGCATCCCATTTTTTATGCGCAAAATAGCAGATACCTCTACTGAATTTAAAGATCGGAACAGAAAGGAATAAGGAGAATGAAACTTGGAGATATGATTCCGGGTCAAACCGGAATAGTGGTCGGCTACAGTGGAGCGGACCGGGCCTATCGGCAAAAACTACTACAAATGGGACTGGTCAGAGGAACCCCCTTTAAACTGCTGCGAAAAGCCCCGATGGGCGATCCGATTGAAATCGAACTCAACGGATTCAAGCTGACCTTGCGTAAAGAAGAGGCCGAGGTTCTCGAAGCCGAAACGGGGTCCCTCCGGATGGGAAAGGAAGCACGAACATGAAAAAGTTGAATATTGCCATCGTGGGCAATCCCAATTCGGGAAAAACCACCCTGTTTAATCGCCTGACCGGCTCCCGCCAGCAGGTGGGCAACTGGCCCGGCGTCACGGTCGAACGCATCCAAGGACAGTATGCGTATCGCGACAAAAAAGTGGATGTGACCGATCTGCCGGGCATTTATTCCCTCTCGGCCTACTCCATCGACGAAAAAATCGCCCGCCAGCATATCCTGGAAGCCAAGCCGGATGTCGTCGTGAATATCATCGATGCGACCAACCTGGAACGAAACCTGTACCTAACGACGCAACTGCTGGAAATGAAAGTACCGGTCATCGTGACCCTGAACATGATGGATATGGCGAACAAATCTCGGATTCGGATTGAACTGGAGCGTTTGGCCCGGCATCTGGATTGCCCCGTCATTCCGCTCACCGCCACAAAAGGAGCCGGTATCGAGGAACTGAAAGAGGCCATCTTCCAGGCGAGCGAAACGCCCCATATTTCTGCCGCACAGGTAGAATATGATTCGGAACTGGAAAAGGCCATTGGCTCTCTCCAGGAGTCCTGTGAACGCCGAGCGGCTGACAAGAACCTCGACGCCCGCTGGCTTGCACTCAAGGTTCTGGAGCAGGATGAACTGGCCGTGGAACTCATTGCGGATATGAATCTGTCGGAGCAGATCGAGAGTGAAACCAAGAAAGTGGAAAAGCATACGGGGGATGAACTCGACATTGTGGTGGCGGACGGCCGTTATGGATTCATTCACGGGCTGGCCAAGGATGTGGTTCACCGCGGCGAAACCCGACAAAACGTATCGGATGCCATTGACAAGGTGATGTTGAACCGCCTGGTCGGCATTCCGATCTTCTTTGCGATCATGTATCTGGTCTTCGTGATCACCATGAATGTGGGCGGCCCGTTCATTGATTTCTTTGACGGGTTCTGCGGTACGATTTTCGTGGATGGCCTGGGACATGTTCTGAATGCCCTGCATACACCGGAATGGCTGGTCACGTTGCTGGCCAGCGGCCTGGGCGGCGGCATCCAGACGGTGGCGACCTTCATCCCGCCGATCTTCTTCATCTTCCTGTGTCTGTCGATTCTGGAAGATTCGGGCTACATGGCGCGGGCCGCCTTCGTGATGGACCGGTTTTTGCGGACCATCGGATTGCCGGGCAAGGCTTTCATCCCGATGCTGATGGGCTTTGGCTGCAATGTGCCAGCCATCATGGCCACCCGAACGCTGGAAAACAACCGGGACCGAATCCTGACGATCCTGATGAATCCCTTCATGTCCTGCGGGGCGCGACTGCCGGTCTATGCGCTGTTTGCGGCGGCATTTTTCCCGCAGAATGGCGGGACGCTGCTGTTCGGTCTGTATTTCACCGGCATCGTGCTGGCGATTCTGACCGGCCTGCTGTTCAAGCGGACGATCCTGAGCGGAGAGCCCTCCTCCTTTGTGATGGAACTGCCCCCGTATCATCTGCCGACGGTCCGGGGCATTCTGTTCCACACCTGGAACCGGGTAAAAACCTTCATTCTCCGCGCCGGCAAAATCATCCTGCCGGTGGTGCTGGTGCTGAATCTGCTGAACGCCATTGGAACCGATGGGTCGTTCGGGAATGAAGATTCCGAACAGTCTGTACTAAGCGCCGTCAGCAAAAAGGTGGCCGTGGCCTTCTATCCGCTCGGGATGACCAAAGACAACTGGCCGGGGGCGGTCGGCCTATTCACCGGTCTGTTCGCCAAGGAAGCGGTCGTGGGCACGCTGGACACCCTGTACGCGCAGTTGGCCGAAAACGAGGCCCCGGCAGATGCCGCAGCAGAGGAAGCGGAAGCCTTCGACTTCTGGGGTGGCATTGCAGAATCCTTCGCCGCCATCCCGGCTGGATTCGAAGGCTTCGCGGATGCCCTGAAGGACCCGGTGGGCTTGCAAGCCACGGCAGAAGTAAGCCGCAGCGAAGACGCCGCCGAAGAACTGGAGGTGGATTCCGGAACGATCAGCGTGATGGCGAAATACTTTGACGGACAGGTCGGTGCCATCGCCTATCTGCTGTTCATTCTGATCTATGCGCCCTGCGTGGCCGCCATTGCGGCCATCTATCGCGAGACCAATCTGAACTGGACGATCTTTTCGGTCGGGTACCTGACCCTGCTGGCCTGGCTGGCCGGCATGTTCTTCTATCAGATCGGGACGTTCACCCGTCATCCGGGCAGCTCCGCGATGTGGATCGGGATCGGAGCCGCTCTGGTTATCGCACTGATCACCGGCCTCCGGATTCGGGGACGGACGCTGAAGGTGGAAGCCTGATTCCCAAAGGCCCCTGTTCCGTCGGCTGCGGCCGACGGGACAGGGTTCCCTTTACTTCACACACAGAAGTGGAAACCCCATGATTCGAGACATCAAACACGTGTTGCGGGAACATTCCCCGCTTTCCCTGAAGGAACTGGCCCAACATTTTTCGGTCAGCCCGGACACCCTTCGCCCCATGCTTCAACTGCTGGAGGATAAACAGCAGATTCGATCCATCCGGATCGGCTGCAGCGGGAAATGTGCCGGCTGCGCCTGCATGGACGAAGATCGTGTCCTGCATTTCGAAACCGTTCCAGAACCAGAAACCATCTAAAAAAAAGAGGGCGTTCCCCTCACCCAACAACCCAACGAAAAAAAAGAAAGAGAAAACCCATGAAAAAATGGATCATCATGACCACCGCGGTCCTGATCGCAGGAAGCACAGCCTTCGGACAAAACAACGCCAAGGCCCAGTTGTTTGAGGACCTCGAAGAAAAGACAGATCCGACAGGGATCGAATGGATGCCCGGCGTCACGGTCGGCGTGCTGGTAGAAGCGGAAGCCGGGTACAGCAAGCAGGGCGATGAAGAAATAAGCGACCTGAGTCTGGCCACCTTTGAGTTGGGTGTGGATGCGGAACTGACAGATGGCATCAGCGGCCATGTCCTGCTGCTCTGGGAAGAAGGCGAAGATGAAGGCGTTGCCGTGGATGAAGCCTTCATCACCCTCGGCGGCACCAAAGAAATTCCGGTCTATCTGGAAGCCGGACGGCTGTATATTCCCTTCGGTGCCTATAACAGCCACTTTATCAGCGATCCATTGACACTGGAACTGGGCGAAACACAGGAAACCGCCGCGATGATTGGCTATGCGCATGACTTTTTTGAAGTCAAGGTCGGTGCCTTCAACGGCGATCTGGATGATGAAGGGGACGATGACCAGATCCAGGATCTAGTGGCGTCACTGACCCTGACCCCCATGGATGGCGTGGAACTGGGTACCTACTGGATGTCCGATCTGGGAGAATCCGGCGGGCTGGAAGAAGGCCTGGCGGAAGCATCGGAAGGTACCCCGGCGAACGTCGTGGTCGGCGCGGACGGCCAACCCGCTGTCGAGCCGGCCGTGGTCGGCGTGCCCTATAAAAAGGTCGGCGGTGTCGGCGGATATGTCAGCCTATCCATGGGGGCCGTCACCGTGGATGCAGAATACATCACCGCCCTGGACTCCTTCAACGCCGGGCTGCTCGGTGAAGAAAAACTGACGCCACAGGCCTGGAATCTGGAAGTGGCTTTTGCGATCACAGATCCACTGGAACTGGCCCTTCGGTACGAAGGCACAGATGAATTTCCAAACATGCCGGAAGCCCAGTACGGCGTAGTGGCGGCCTACGGCCTAACCGACAACGTGTCACTCGCACTGGAATACATGCACGGCACGTTCGAAGACAATGAGGTGGATGACATCGATCTCGTCACCGCCCAAATCGGCCTGGAATTCTGATCAGAGACAGATACGGGGCTCGGGGCAGAATCTTACGTTCCCCGATTTACAGCCCATCCCTACCTATATCGGAATACCCGGAAGAAGCCCTTCTGATCCAAATGAGGTGGCACATTAGTCAGGATGCAGGACCGCCGGATGCCGCTCGTGACCATCTGGTAGCCGGTTGCCGGGTTTGTGGACCATTCCACGCGGTGACGGGCCCCAATTTGCAGCGGCCACTCCAACTGCATCCCTTCCGGGTCTGTATGGATGGCCTGAATATGGAAGGGAGGGACAGCAGCCGGAACCGGAGCATCCACCTGAACCTCCCAGCCCACGATGAAACCATCGCGTTCGCCGTTGTTCACTTCCCCGTTCAGATCGCCGCTGGTATGCCCGAGCATCATCAAGCGGTTGCCGGTGGAAACCAGCGCATAGGGATAGTCATATCCTGTCGTTCCCAGGAAATCCTGGGCCACCAGATGCCCGTTGTGGTCGAAGACATGCAGCACCGCGTCATAGTCGCCGGCGCCGGCATGATCCGGCCAGTCCCCGTTGGATACCGTGGCCACGGCAATCAGCCCGTTCGCCATCACATGCACCGCACTGACTTCATCCCGGTTGGTTGTGCCCCAGGTCCAGGATTGAGCCGATTCCCCGGATATCGGAAAGCGCGTCAGCATGGCATCGCCATTGCCGCGGCCCGCATCGGCCCAAACGTCTCCGTGGGTGCGGGACCCGAGCAGAACGTCGCCCCGCCGGTCCAGGTCGGCCGCCCCGTTGAAGGCATACTCATTTCCCGCCGTGCCCGCCAGCCGGGGCTGGTCGGCCCAGCCGTTGGTGGTCATGCGCCGGCAGCACACGTCAACCGTGCCCATCGGGACCTGACCGTCCAGTTCGCCCCCGGCGAAACCGCCAAGGATCAGCTCGCCATTCAAATCCTCCAGCACCGCCGCCACGTTGTCCGAATTCGTCGAGCTCCAGAAGTTCATCCAGCGCAGGGTCCCCTCCGGTGAATACATGGCCACAACTCCATCGGATGTTCCGGCAATCTCATGCGAGGGCAAATCGCCGTAGATGCGGCCGGCCACGGCGATGTCTCCATTGCCCATGACCACCAGATCGCGGAGTTGATCGTCCCCGGCGCTGCCAATCCAGCGGGACCATTCCAGGATGCCGTTGGTGGTCAGGACCGCCACGAACGCGTCATTGCCGCCGGCATTCGTCCAGCCATCGAATCCGCCATCAGTCTGGCCGCAGACCGCCAGCCGGCCATCGGACATCAGGGAAATGCCATAGAGATAATCCGTATGTTCGGCATCGCCGAACAAAAACGAACGCTGCAGTTGTCCGTCGCCATCCAGTTCCGCGACCATGGCATCCGCCTGGGTGCCGGCCGCCCCGTCCATCGGGCCCCAGGAATAGCCCGCCACCCAGATGCGGTTGCTGTCGAGCAGGTGCGCGTCATAGAACCGGTTGAAGCTGCTGTTGCCGTGCAGCCGAGTCCACACGCGCTGGAGTTGGACCGTACCGCAACAGGTGCCCGGATGGGATTGCGGATCCGTTGGATCCGTCCAGCATTCCTGCTCCAACGCCAGGCTATATCCATCGCCATCCAGATCGGTATCCCCGTCCACGTCCTCCAGGCTGAAGACCGGCAGTTCGGGATCGCCGATCAGCTCGCCCTCCAGCACATCCTCCAGGCCGTCGTCGTCGGAATCCACGTAATGAATCGTCAGGTTGAGGGTGTCCAACTCCACCGCGCTGCCGGCCGCGTCATCGGCAAAGAACCCGATCTTGCCCTCGATGGGCGTGGCATGGGTGATATGGAACAGTTTGGATCCATTGCAGGAAAACGATGCTTCGCAGCGGTCGATCGACAACCGATTGCTTGAGCTCGACCCCAATCCGGCATCCGTGCCCTGCCGAAGCAGCTCCATCACACCGTTTGTCCAGCCCTCCAGTCGCCAGTTGCCGACGGCATCGATGGTGAGTTCAAACCGATTGGTCGCGCTTTCCTGGATTCCGAACTGAAGCCCCCAGTTCGTGGTGACCGATGCCGCGCAGTTAAAATCCATATCCACGCCCAGGAATTCCCGGGCCAGCAGGGCCCGGGACCGTCCGCCGCGGCCCTGCCCTTCAAACTGCAGGCGGCCGTCGGTCAACGCCCAGCGGTCATCATCCAGCCGCCAGCGGGCGCGTTCATCCCATCCAAAATCAAACACCACGGAACGGGACTGGCGGGTATCGGTGACGCTATCGATGGAATTGGAGGAAAAGACCACCCGGTCACCGGCATACACGGTTTGGGTGACAGTCCCCCCCGCTGCATTCGTCGTGAGCCCGTCCACGACCCCCTCCACCATGTGCAGGATTCCCGCCCCGTTGCTGTTCACGTTGATGCTGAATTGCGTGCCGCGCACGGAAATGGTTGGTGTGGGCGTGCGGACCTTGAACGAGGTTTCACTGATGACTTTTTTATCGCTGGATTGTTTCACCACCGCATTCACCGATCCAATCCGAAGCAGCAGTTCAACCTCCGTGGCTTTCTCTTCATGAAAAAAAACATCGATCCGGAGCTGGGTCATTTCCTTGATGGTGACAATGCGCCCGCCGGGCAGGGATATCCGCGCAGTCGAGCGGTATCCGGTCGATATCATCATGTTCGTGCCCAGCGGCGTTCCCGGTTCCGCGTTCTCCCATTCACTGTCTCCATCATCGAGATTGAACAGAACCTCGACATCCCCCTCGCAATCCAGCAGCAAGGCATCCATGCCGAGTCCAAACGGTGTCAGTTTTTCGAAGACGTATTCGTCACTGCTCACATAGGTCCAGGTTTGGGTGTGCTGGATAACCTCCCCTCCCGATTCCTCTGTCCAGACATGCTCATATTCGTTTGTTGTCACCTCCAACCGCCGGAGCGAAAGCTCGGCGGTCTTCAGGGTTCCGGTCACCATCACGGTTGTGTCGAAGTCCTCCCAGGAGGCCGCGACCATCCCAATTTCGTTCCCCCACTCGCCTACTCCATCCTGAATGCCGATGTACTCGACGCCCAGATACGGCCCCGACCCCCAAATGGTATTGGTTGTATCCCAAGGTGGGTCATACTTGGGATAGACCGGAGTCGGCGGCGGATATGGCGGATCGCCGTCCAACTCCCCGTCGTCATGCCCGATTAACGGGCCATAGCTCGGGTTGATGCTGACCACTTTCAGGCCGCGCAAGGCGTTTCCGTAGCTGATGGTGTAAAAATCCCCTTCGAGCGGAACCTGCTCGGAAGCCACGCCCCCGCCCTCGACGGTGCAGGTCCGGTACAGCGTTCCCGTCCCCGTGTAATGGATCGGCGAAATTTCCTGTCCCCACAGGCTGCCGGCCAGCATCCACAAAGCCGCCGCCGACCACAGCCAGCGAACTGGCAATGCAACGGGCCCCTTTTTTCTCCATCTGGATGGAATGATCCCGACCACGGGGCAAGTATGGCGACCATCCTTCCGAAGTTCAAGGTCTTTGGGAATATAATATTTGGAATATTTGGAGATTGAGATTCAGCCCCTCTCCGTGAAACACTTCCCCCATGGCCCCCGCCCCCCCCATCTTCCATCGCTATATTCGCGACGAAGAACACTATTCGGACGTCCTTCTGAAAGTTCGGGAGGTGGAATCAACACTGTGGATTGGCACGGCGGATATCAAAGACCTGTTTGTGATGCGCGGCGAAAAACACTCGCGGCCGTTTCTGGGCGAACTGGCTGATCTGATCACGCGCGGCATCAATGTCCGTCTGATCCATGCCAAGGAGCCCGGCCCCCGCTTCCGGACCGATTTCGACCGCTACCCGGCGCTTATGGAAGGTCTCGAGCGGGTGTTGTGCCCGCGGGTACACTTCAAGCTGCTGATCTTTGACCTGCGCGAAGCCTACATCGGCTCCGCGAACCTCACCGGCGCCGGCATCGGGATGAAAAGCGACGGCACCCGTAATTTCGAAGCAGGCGTCTGGACTAACGATCCTGAATTGGTCGATTCTGCTGCGGCGCACTTCGATTCCGTCTGGATCGGCGACGCCTGCGACACCTGTCGCCGCAAGGCTTATTGCGGCGATGCGGTCCGGTGAAAATATATTCTTCCCGCACACCACACCGCACAGCCGCCAAAATTTCCACATCACCAAAGCGGACACAGAGTTTTACAGCGCGGCCTAGCCGCAACCAAAGAAGATCATATAACCATATAACCACGGATGAACACCGATGGACACGAATGGGAAGGGTTGGGAGAGGAGGGAGAATTTAGCAGGAAAACAGGAAACAACAGGAAAACAGGAAAATACCACAGAGGACAAATACGATTTCTGGAGGGACAACCTGTTCGCTATGGCAGAGCCTCTGTGCGGTTCGGGATAGGAAGTGAAGAGGCCACAGAAGAAGCTACGGATTTCGCGGAAGGAAAACCAATCTGGAAATCAGGAAATTTGAATTTCCGGTCTGGATGGGTATATTGACGTATCAATCACTGAACACAGGAGAAGAAGACATGGCTACAATTACATTTCACGGCGACCCCATCCAGACATCGGGCGAGCTGCCGGCCCCAGGCCGTCCGGCACCGGACTTCACGTTGACGACACCTGACTTGGCGGATGTATCGCTGAAGGATTATGCCGGGAAGAAAAAGATTCTGAGCATCGTGCCCAGTTTGGATACTGGGGTTTGCGCGACCTCCGCGAAGACGTTCAACGAAGCCATCTCGAAGTTGGACGATGTGGTGGTGTTGAACATTTCCGCCGACCTGCCTTTTGCGGCGGGACGTTTTTGTGAGAGCAACGAGTTGAAGAACATCGTGGCGCTTTCCACGTTTCGTTCGCCGGACTTTGCCCAGGCCTACGGGGTCAAGATTGTGGATGGTCCGCTGGCTGGTTTGACGGCGCGGGCGATCATCGTTCTAGATGATCAGAACCGCGTGGTGTATCGCGAACAGGTCCCAGAGATCGGCCAGGAGCCGGACTATGCTGCGGCGCTGGCTGCGGTAAAATAGACCGACGGCCTGACCCCCATGCGTAGCGACGGGCGTGGCCTGGACTAGTCAGGCCAGGCTCCGGCCACGCTCAACAGTAGCGCCGAACCGTGTCGAGGGGGCGGCGAATTTTCGGGCGGAGGGTGGGATCGACCGGATAGCCCAGGCAGAGAAGGACGTCCACCTTGCAGCCACGGGGAATCGTCAACTGGCGCTTGACAGCGCGCTCATCGAACCATCCCAGCCAGCAACTCCCGAGGCCTTCATCGGTCGCTTGCAACAGGAGATGTTGGCAAGCAATGCCCACATCGATCAAACTGTACTGAACGCCGCGGAACTGGGCCCCGATACGGGCGGCAAGCTTCATTTTCTCGGTCACGACGGCCACCACCGCGGAGGCATCGGCAGCAAACTTATTCATCCCATAGGGGGGGCGGGTGCAGGCGGCGAGAGCCAGCTCGCGCACCTGCTGGGGATCATCCACCACCACGAAAGACCACGGCTGAGAGTTGCAGGCCGAGGGGGCCAGGCGGGCCGCCTCCAGGCAGCGCTCCAGACTATCGCGCGGGATGCGCTGCTCCGGCTTGTAGTGGCGCACACTTTGGCGGGTCGTAACTAAGTCCATAAACGTCATGACTTCTTCCTCCAAGACAGACGCAACACTACCACCAGCAGCCAGAGGGCGCCAGCCACGATCCATCCGCCCCAGAATACCCAGGGATGGATCCACCAGCCCCATCCATTGAATCCGGCATCCGAAAACGGCCACAATATGGGGGTCATGAAGCGGCCGTTGCCATGAGTGGGGATGTCCACCAGCACATGGAGCGGCCAGGCGAGCGCCGGCAGCCACAGGGCGCGCTTCCACGCCACGAGCAGGGCATAGCCGATGCTCATACCCACCAGGCTGTGGGTAATGTTGTAGAGCACAAATACAAAATCAGGAATGCCGTGCCAGCGCAGGCCGCCGCCAGTGAAAATATCCGTCGCAAAATGGATGCCCAGCGATGCGATATCGGGAAGAATGCCGAAGAAAAAGGCCATCCACAGGGTCCAATCAGTCAGGCGCCGCTCTCCTTGGGCGTCCACCGGTCCACGGCGTCCGCCGGGGAGTCCGGTGCGGCTACAGGCCACCGCGCCCAAGACTCCATGGAACAATGTGTCCATCTCACTCCGGACGATCAAAGGACGGGATGGCGTCCGCAATATCCGAGATGCGCCCCAACCCCAACAGCTTGGTTGCAAAGGCGCGTGCGCGCGTAAGATCAATTTCCGCGATGCGACGCTGGACAGCCGGAATCTGCATGGGGTCGAGACTGAAGACGCGCAATCCAATGCCCAACAAGAATGGCAGCATGCTTGGATCAGCGCCCAAATTACCACAAATGGAGACGGACTTGTCCGCCTGTTCGGCCACCGTGACAATACGCTGCAGCGCACGCAGCACCGCGGGATGATGGGGCGAATACCAGGCGGCCACTTCATCATTGGTGCGATCTGCTGCAAGCATGTATTGGATGAGATCGTTACTGCCGATGCTAAGGAAGTCCGCGGCGGCAGCCAGTTCGTCGGCAATCATCACCGCAGCCGGTAGCTCGACCATCAGGCCCAGCGCCGGCAGACGATGAACAATGCCCTCGCGGGCGAGTTCGTCGCAACATTGATACGCAAGGTCCCGCGCCCCCATGAATTCATCCAGCGATGCCACCATCGGGAACATGACTTTGGCTTCGGGATGACCGGCCGCTGCACGAAATAACGCGCGCAGTTGCTGCTTGAAAATTTCCGGGTTCCGCAAGGTGAAGCGTAGGGCGCGGAGCCCCAGGAACGGATTGTTTTCATGACCAACCGGGAAATAGGATAGCGCCTTGTCACCGCCAATATCAAGCGTACGGAACACCACCGGTCGGCCGTCCATGCGTTGAAGAACACTCCGATACCCATGATATTGCTCCTCCTCGGTCGGGAAGGTGTTGCGAACAATAAAGGGAAATTCGGTGCGATAGAGCCCGATGCCATTCGCCTTGACGCGCAATGCCACATCCAGTTCGGTGACCAGATTGAGGTTGGCCATCAACTGAACCTCGACATTGTCGCGGGTGCGGGTGACAGGCAAAACTTCGTCGGCCAACCGTTCGGAATCGACCAGTGCCCGGATAATTTCCTGCATCGTCTTGATGGCATCCGGGCCGGGCCGAATCACCACCTGGCCTTCCTTGCCATCCAGCAGCAGGGGCGTGTTCTCGGGCAGGTTGAGCAGGCGACGGTCGGACACGATCACCAGCGGCACCTGAAGGGCATTGGCGAGGATGGCAACATGCGAATACTGACCGCCCCCCAGCAAGACCAGCCCGGCCGCGCCTTCGGCGGCCAGCTTGAGAATGTCCGACGGCAAAAATTCTTCGGCAATGATGATTTGACCAGTGTAATCCGGGCTGGCGTTGTCGAAGGAGGGCGTGGCGAGGTTATACAGTAGGCGGTGGCCGAGATCCTCGACATCGAGCACTTTCTCGCGCAGTGCCGGATTGGAGCTTTGGCCAAACAGATTGGAATAATGCCGCACCTGGTTAAGTATGGCATTCCACGGGGAAACACCGGAGCGGATATTCTGGCGAATTTCGCCAGAGAATGCGTCGTCCTTGAGCATCAGGACATGGGCGCCAAAAATCATCGAGGCGGCATCCTGGAGTTTGTCCTCCAGGCGTGCTTGTAGATCCATCAGTTGGCGCTCGGTCAATTGGATGGCGCGGTCGAAATCGGCCTCGGTCAGACCAAGAGGACACAGGTGGTCGGCCGGATTCTGAGAAAGATATTGGCCAATGCGGGTGGACAGCCCCATCGCCATTCGACCCGCCGCGCCCTGACCGCGGATACAGTGGGTGCCCACCTCGAAACCGGGGTCTCCCGGAAACAGATCATGTCCGAGCGCTGAATCGGCAGAATCGGCTCCCCCATGCAAACGCAGGAGCAAATGAGCATTTTCGATCACGGCAGCGAGTTGGGAGGAGATGACGCGTAGAGCCTGGACATCGTTGGGGTTGAAGTAGTTCCACTGGGGATCCTGCACCACAATCACCCCGACTGGATTCATCTTGCGTTGGATGGGCACGGCCAGAAACGAGAGATAGGCCTCTTCGTTGCTGCCGGGTATATGTTTGTAGGCGGGGTGATCCGTGGCGTTGGCCTCGCAGATGGCGCGCATTTCCTTCAGGGCGGTGCCGGTGATGCCTTCGCCCAGTTTGAGGCGGAGGTGCCCGACCAAGGCCGGATTCAAGCCCTGGTTGGCTCGTAGAACCAACTCGCGGGTCTTGGACTCGTAGAGATAGATCGAACACACCGCCGCACGCATGTGCCACGCCACGGTCGAGACCACCTTGGCCAGAAACCCATCAAGCCCGGCCTCAAAATCAAAAAGGCTGACGAGTTCGCTGATGTCACACATCAACGCTACATTGTCTTGCTGGAAATTACTCATGAGCTGTTTGTTCCGCTCGGGACACCAGGCCCGTAACAGTGAGACTTGACTTCATATCTAAAAAAAGTACCTTTTACAGCGTTTGCGAATCCTCTTGCCCGATGGTGTAACGGTAGCACAGCAGCCTCTGGAGCTGTTTGTCTAGGTTCAAATCCTAGTCGGGCAACCATGATGCCCCCCACTCACTGGTCTCGAACAAGACGGACATCACGTCAGCGCTTCCCCCCACGCCCTGAATCAGGTCACTCGAATGGGCATCAATACATAAACAAAATTGATGGTGGAGCGGATCACCCCTGGACTGGTGTCATCGATCAGATCGAGAAAGACCTCATCCGTCGTCAACGCTTTCAACGGATCCATCAGAAAGGCGGGATTGAAGGAAATGGCGACATCCGGCCCCGAGTACTTCACATCCAGAGTTTCGCGGCCTTCGCCGATTTCGGTTGCGGCCGCCAAAACCTCCAGGCGATTCGTCGTGAACGTCAGCTTGACGCCTGATACGGCGTCGCTGACGAGTTGAGATGTCCGGCGGACAGCCGTCAGAAATGTCTCACGCTCCAATGCAACCCGTTCGCCGGTCGCCTGGGGAATCACTTGGCGGAAATTGGGATATGTGCCCTCCACCAGCTTGGAAATCACCAGGGTCCCATCGAACTCAAAGGCCGCTTGCTGCTGCGTGGCCAGGATCGTGACCGTCCCGCTTTCGCCCAGCGTCCGCACGAGTTCTTCAACGGTTTTCAGAGGAAGAATCATATCCATTTCGGCATCGGCAGGAAATTCACTATCGTGTTCGACCAAGGCTAAGCGACGGCTATCAGTGGCCACCACGCTGAGTTTGCCGGCTTTGAAGCTGAGCAATACCCCATGCAGGAGCGAGCGGTTGGGATCAGGCGATGCCCCATACCCGGTCAATTTGAGCATATTGCGAAAAGCCGCCTGATCGAAGCTGTAGCGCTTGGCATCGCCCATCTCCGGCAGGAGCGGATAATCGGTTTCGGGAATACCGTGAATGCGAAAATAGGAGCTGGCGGCATGAATAAAAGCAATGTTCTCTTTGTTGACCTCCATCTCCACCTCATCCACGCTCAACTCGCGGAACACACCCAAAATGCGCTTGGCAGGCAGGGTTGTGACACCGGGTTCCAACACCTCTGCGGGAACAGTCGCTCGAACCGTCAAATCCATGTCGGTTGCCGTGAGTTCTAGTTTATTGTCAGCGGCTCGGATCAGAACGTTCGAAAGTACCGGCAACGCATTCCGTGGATTGATCACCGATTGGACTTTTTGGAGTCCATCAAGGATGGCTTCGGTGTTGACTTTGATTTTCATGGGAATCGCCCTCGCACTGTTATGTCTTCTTTATACATGAGTAATAAGTCGTATTAGTATGTCCTGTGAATCCTGTGAACATCAAGAACAGAATAGCAGGGACGGGCCTCTTGTGACACTTGAGCTTGTGCAAAAGCCCCCCCCCCTTCTTGTGCCCAAGTTGAACAACTTCCAGTTGTCCACAATCCAGGCGAGTTGCTCACAAGCACCCAGTGTCTTGTTGCCGGGTTATGCACAGGGGACAACAGGCCGCTTCCCCCGAGCTGAAAGTGGAGTGAAATGGGGTGATGGCGAGTCATGTCAGGAGGGGGCCGAGACTCCGCCTAGTCGCTGGTGCAGCGACAGAATGGTCTGACGCAGATTGGCATCCTTCTTCATCTTGGCGCCGACGCTGCGGTGGGCATGCAGCACCGTGGCATGGTTGCGGCCAAACGCATTGCCGATGGACGGCAGAGATTGTTCGGTGAGTTCCCGGCTGAGATACATCGCAATCTGGCGTGGGAATGCAATATTTTGTGGCCGCTGTTTGCTGGTCATATCCCCCAGGCGGATATCGTAGTATTCGGCGACCATGCGTTGGATGCCTTCGATGCTCAACGCGGTCTGGTTTTCCTGTTCGATGGTATCCCGGAGGAGATATTCGAGTGTTTCCGTCGTCGGGGCCTTGCGGGTCAACGACGCATACGAGGCCACTCGCAGCATCGATCCTTCCAGTTTACGGATGTTCGATTTGACATGCTGCGCAATAAACATGAGGCAGTCATCGCCGAGCTGAATCCTTAGTTCTTCTCGCTTGCGGCGCAGGATGGCCACTCGGGTTTCAAAGTCGACCATGTCCATCTCGGTGACCAATCCCCACTCGAATCGCGACACCAAGCGCTCCTGCAGATTGGCAATCTCGCTGATGGGCCGATCGCTGGTCATCACGATCTGCTTTTGATTTTGGTGCAGGGAATTGAAGGTGTGGAAAAATTCTTCCTGGGTGCTTTCCTTGCCGCCCAGAAAGTGGATATCATCGATCAGCAGCAGGTCGATATGGCGGTATTTCTTGCGGAAGGCGGCCAGATCGTGCTGCTGCAACGACTGGATAAATTCGTTGGTAAAGGTTTCGCAGGTGGTGTAGCAGACGGACCCTTTGCCGCGCTTGAGTACGGCTTGGCCCATGGCCTGGATCAGATGCGTCTTGCCCAGTCCGGTGCCGCCGTGAATGAACATCGGGTTGTAGGCCCGCCCCGGTGCTTCCACCACCGCCAGCGCAGCAGCGTGTGCAAATGAATTTGGCGGCCCCACAACAAAATTATCAAACGTATGACGCGGATTCAGGGATACGCCGATGTTGGCGACCTTGGCCGCACGCGTCTTGGTGCGGGACGACTTTTTGGGCGCGGGCTCCGGCGTGTCCCCTTCGTTGAGATGGCGCGAGCCACCCAGCCGAAAAACAATGGACAGGTTTTCAGCCCCGGCGGCGCCCAAGGCTTCCTGGATCAGGGGGAGATAATGTTCCTTGAGCCAGTCCTGATAAAACCCGTTCGGTACGGTCAGGGTGAGTTGTCCAACGGTATCATCGCCGGCGGCATCAATGACGCCAATCCACCGGCTATAGACATCCTCGGATATTGCCGTGCTGAGAAACTCGCACGCTGTTGACCACAGTTGTTTCGCCTTGTTCAGTTCCACAAAAAACCTCTTCTGCCCTCAGCCCATGAGTCTCGCACGAGCCCGGTCGCCATTCAATCTCAATTTAGTTTCTAAAATCAGTATTGGCCAGAGTCGCATTTGGACCCGGCTGGATGGGCCTTTAACCCACTTGTGCACAACTTATCAACAGCCTCCTTATCTCTATCAGCCTCTGTTACAGACCAAACTGTAAAGACCTCGATTCTTTTAGACAAGCTCATTTCAGGAATTTCCATATAATTCCCGCGTCCTACCATATGTAGTAGTGCGGCAATATATATTACCTATATTCAGTTGTAATGGGCGATTTCTCCTCCCGGCAGAACTCTCCCCTTGACAATGAAATTAAGGGTTGAAATTCAGGTCTAACCCCCTGAAAATCAACTTAGTAACACCCCCCTCTCACCAGGTTATTGTAGAACGTATGAAGAAATCAACAGTCCCCCGTATTTTGATCGCAACCGGCTTGGAAGAAAGCGATGTCCGTTATGCCACCGGGCTTACCGCGCCCGATCCGTTTGCCCTGCTGATTGAAGGGCCGCGCAAGCATATGGTGGTGTCCGCTCTCGAGGCGGCACGGGCACGCCGTGCGTGTCCGACCGCCATGTTGCATACGCCCGCGACACTGTTTGCCAAGGCACCGTCTCGTCGCCCCACCCTGGCGGCACAAGTCCTGGCGCTGCTGCACCAGCTCAAGGCGCAAGCCGTGACCGTCGGCCCGTGGTTTCCCGTTGGCGTGGCGCGGGCCCTCGAACAGGGCGGCATCGACGTGCGTCTGGTCACCACGCCCCCCTTCCCCAAGCGTGCCATCAAGACACCGCACGAAATAGCCTGCATCGCGAAATCGCAGCGGGCGGCTGTCGCCGCGATGCGTGCAGCAATTGCCGCCATCCGCGGTGCGGAACTATCAGCCAGCGGACTGTTGCGGGCCGACGGGCGCCCCCTGACCTCGCAACGCCTCAAGGATATCATCGAGCAGACGCTGTTGGCGCGGCGCTGCACCGCCGACGGCACGATCGTCGCGGTTGGTCCGCAGGGTGCGCGGCCGCACGATGCCGGTTCCGGTCCGCTGCGTACCAACGTGCCCGTAGTCATCGATATTTTTCCACGCGACAAACAAACCGGCTATTGGGGCGACCTCACGCGCACGGTGGTTCGGGGCCGCGCCACGCCGGACGTCCGACGCCTGTTCCAAACCGTGCTGGCCGCCCAGAAGCAAGCGTTGGCCCTGGTGCGTCCCGGCGTGAAATCGCGCGATGTCCAACGGGCCGTCGAAGAGTATTTCACGCAGAGCGGCTACCCCACGCGCCTGACGCCGCCGGGCCGGGAGTCTGGCTTCATTCATAGCCTTGGCCATGGCGTAGGACTCGATATTCACGAAAGCCCCGGCCTGCGCGATGAACCTACGCGCCTGGTGGCGGGCAATGTCCTTACCGTCGAACCCGGCCTTTATCTGCCGGGCCTCGGCGGCATTCGTATCGAGGACACCGTCGCGGTGACGCTGACCGGGTGCAAACTTCTCGCCACCTGCTCGAAAAAATTGGAATATGGTCCGGGATGACATTCAAAACCATTATGTTGATCATGCTGTGGGTCTTGGCGTTGGTGATTGTGGCGGGGTGGATATATCTCCGCCGATTCGAGCGCGCGCAGCTCTACTTCCCCTCCCCCGAACTCCAGACGACCCCGGCCCAGTTTCAATCCCAATACCAGGATGTACACTTCACCGCGGCCGACGACACCCCGCTCTTTGGCTGGTGGATTCGTGCCAACCGGCCCCGCGGCACCATGATCTATTGTCATGGCAACGCCGGCAACATCGGGAGTAGCGCTCACCTCGCGCCCGAATTTACTCGCCGCGGATTCAATCTCTTTCTGTGGGACTATCGCGGCTATGGCAAAAGCGGCGGTCGCCCCACCGAACGGGGGTTGTATGAAGATGCCCGCGCAGCCTTTGATGCGGCGGCGGCCATCAGCGACGGCCTCCCCATTCTGGCCTATGGCGTCTCGCTGGGCGGACCCGTGGCCATTCAACTGGCCAAAGACCGCCCCGTAGCCGGCCTCATCGTCGAATCCAGTTTTGCGTCCGCCGCCGACATGGCCCAACGCTGGTTTCCCCGGCTGCCTCTGCACCGCCTGCTGTCGGTGTCGTATGATGGCGCGGCCACGGCAGCGACCCTCGAGGGCCTGCCCAAGCTTTTCGGCCATGGGCTCGACGACAACGTCGTGCCCTTTCAGAGCGGCCGACTGCTGCATGGCGCCGCCGCCAAACCCAAAGGCTTCGCCCTAATCGACGGCGAGCATGGCAGCGGTGCCTGGTTCACCCCCGATGCCCCTGGCAATCGCGAACTCGAAGCGTTTCTCAGTCAGTTCAAGCGTTAACCCCAGGGGGCGAAATCAGCCCGTCCTGAAAAGGGGGCGATGGCCGCCTCCCCTGTTTTCCACACTGTGGAAAACATTTTTCCATAGCGTGACGCCACCGACAAAACGTCGGAACCAGAATGTGGGCTATTTTTCATGCGACGAGAAGTTCGGGCGTTTTAATTTGCCAATGAGATCGGAACCCGCAGCGTGCTCCTTGAGGGCATTCAACCTGCCCCAAAAGGTCAAAAAGCAACGAAAGCGCGGCGCTGGGAGCAATGATTCTTGTCTGAATCGTTCTTTTCGTCTTGTAAACCATGGCGTCGGCAGCGCGGAAGATGTTCCATCCAGTTGCTTTCAGCAGCACCACGTTGAATACGCTCTTTTTCCCGCGCACCCGCAACTTCCCAAGTTCCAATCGCCTCTTCAATCCGCTGTTGGTTCCTTCAATGCCTGCTCGAAGGCGATAGGTGTGCCGCCACTCTTCGGTCTTTTCCGCAGAACGTCTCGAGGCCAGACGTTTCTGCGCATCGGTTGTCGGAAACCGGTTTTTCTTCGGCGCAGGTCCGCGTACGGGGGCCACCAAATCGATGTCTTTATCCTCGCAGAGCTGCTGGTTATCATCACTTCCGTAAAGCGTATCGGCCAGAATCTTGTCAGGTTTGAGGTCGGCTTGCTCCAGTTGATCGACCACAAGCGGGAGCGCGTCGCCGTCTTCGTCGGCGGCGGTTTGTGGGATGGCGCAGGTGATCAGTTGCACCGGATTATCCGGATGGCAGGTCTCGGAAAGCTGAACCTGATACCCTTTGCCCTTGTGTCCGTCGTAGGTGGCATCCGGATCGGAGGGGTTCTGCATCGTGCGTCCGCCGGTCTTCTTGCGCAGAGCGACTTTCCCACCAACCATTTTGCATTGTTCAGAGAACACCCGGACCATGGCCTTGTAGCTGCTCATGCTTGTGATCCGTTCATGTCCAGCAAATCGGTCGATGAGCATCAAAAGGTCTTCGGCTACCCGTTGGCGCAGTTGCGCGCGCGCATTGCCCTCCGGCGGTGTCTGGCTGAACAGCCGCTTGTCCGAGGCCATGCAGCGTTCACGGACCTGGGCATCCAGCAGAGCATACTCGTTGTTCTGGTGCCGCTTGAGCTGAATCAGAAAACGTCGGATGCATACGGCCATCAATTGCGTCCGACTGAGTATAGCCATGTCGCTGAACAGGTGCGTCGAATCCAGGCGTTGCTTGTCCACTTCGATTTGCAACTCTTCGGCCAATGTCTTCGTCACCCGCTCGAACACATCCTGTGCCAGTTCCCGTTCGCGAAACAGCCGTTGGTAGCGTTCCACCGTCCGGTACGAAAGTTCCACCGCCTGGTGACCGACGTTCAGCGCATATTGAACCGAAAGATCGAACATGTAGGCATCGGCCGCTTCTTGCGAAGTCCAGCCGCGCATCTCAGTGATCACGACCAACCCGGCCATGGAATAGAGTTCTTTGCTCAGTCGGCCCGTGTCGCCGGAAAATTCCGTGGCCAACTCGTCCGCCGGCATGACCGCCAGCAGGCTGCGTCGGAAGATGCCTTGCCAGCCCTGATCAAGACGGTCATAGCCAACCTGGCTAAAATTCTGGCGCTCGGGGTCAAACAAGCTGTTTTGTCGAGGGTCAATCTTGTGTTTCATAATAGCTGCATTCCATTGCTGATCATGCTGTTACAATACGCGAGGCAATGGAGGAAGTCAAGTGTAAAATTAACATATTTCTTTCCACAACAGACAATTACAACAACAAATGCCTTTTGTCGGTGGCACCATAGCGTGGAAAACGTCAGACCACCGGTTGGTTCACCTGTTCGGCTCTGGCCTACGCCACCGGTCGGCCGTCGCGCAGCTCGATGTGGCGACCACAGCGGGCCGCGACAGTTTCGTTGTGCGTCACCATCACCAGCGTGAGCCCCTCTTCGCGTGCCAGTTCAAACAAATAATGCAGCACATCTTCGCCGGTCCTGGAGTCAAGGTTGCCGGTCGGCTCGTCGGCCAGCACCAACTCCGGGTCATTCATGAGGGCCCGGGCGATGGCAACGCGTTGCTGTTCTCCGCCCGATAATTCGTTGGGACGATGCAGCGCGCGCTCGGAGAGCCCCACGCGCCCCAGCAGCATGGCCGCCCGCTCGCGCAAGCGCGAGCCGCGCAAAAAAGCTCCATGAGCGCTCAGTCCCGGTAGGAGCACATTTTCCAACACCGTCAGCTCGGGCAGCAGGTGATAGGCTTGAAAGACAAAGCCAATTTTCTGGGCACGCACAGCGGAGCGCTCGCGGTCACCGGCGGCATACAAATCGCGCCCGCGATAGAGCACGCGGCCGGCGGTTGGCCGGTCCAGACCGCCCATCACATGCAGCAGGGTGCTCTTGCCGGCCCCGCTCATGCCGGAAATGGCCAGCGATTCGCCTTCGGCCACCCCTAGCGACACCCCGCGCAACACCTCCAAGGTGCGCGAGCCCATCACGAAGGAGCGCTTCACATCGATGGTTTCGAGCAAGCTATTCATAGCGCAGAGCCCCCACCGGATCCAGCCGCGCCGCCTGCCAGGCCGGGATCACCGCCGCCAACGTACAAATCACCAGCACCGACACCGCCACCAGCGCCACGTCGCCGGGCACCGTACGCGAGGGCAACTCTGCCAAATGGTAGAGTTCCTCAGGCAGAAGCTGCATCCCGAAGCGGTCGTTCAAAAACCGTAGCAGGTGGTTGCGATACTTCAGCACCATCAGTCCCGCAGCGATTCCCAGCGTTGTGCCCAGCACGCCTTCCACCCAGCCCTGCCAGAAGAAGACCCGCATGATCGAGCCCGACGAGAAGCCCAGCGCCCGCAGCAGGCCAATCTCCCGCGTCTTTTGTACCGTCACCGTAATCAGCGTATTGGTGATACCAAAAGCGGCCACGATCGTAATGAATATCAGCAGGAAGAACATCATGTTCTTCTCCACCCGTAGCGCGGCGAAGAGTTGCTGGTTCTGTTCCATCCAGGTCGTCACCCGCACGCTCGGCCCCAGTCGTTTTTTCAGGTCGGTGGCCACCGCTCCGGCCGCAAAGGGGTCGTCGGCCATGACCTGGATCGCTTCGAGACCGGCGCCCGCACAGAAATCGCGTGCCTCCCAGAGCGATCCGATCACATATCCGCTATCAAACTCCCACATGCCCATTTCATAGATGCCCGCCACGCGCATCTCCGCGGGCAAACGGATTTCATCCTCGGCCAGAAAGGTCGCCGGCGAATAGACGGTCAGGGTGTCGCCCACCCCGACATTGAGACGCGCCGCCAGCGTATGTCCAATGATTACGCCGCCGTCGTCCACCGAAAATTCCCCTGCCACAAGATTGTTCGCCAGAGCACTCACCCGCCCCTCGCGTTTGGGATCAATACCCCGGATCAATGGCGTTTCGATCTGACCATTGGGCTTTTGGATAAAGACCAGGCTCTGTAGAAAAGGCGCGGCTCCCTTGACGCCCGGCACGGCTTCGATGGCTTCGCATAGGCGCTCCTCATCACCGGCCAGTCCCCCGGGCATGGCCACGGTCAGGTGCGCGTTGAAATCGAGAATCTTCGTGCGCCACATATCGTCGAAGCCCGTCATGACCGATAGCACGATGATCAGCACCGCCACCCCCAGCAGCACCCCCAGCACCGAAAGCAGCGTCACCACCGAGAGAAAAGTGCGCTTGGGCTTGAGGTACTTCAGCGCCAGGAATAATGAAAAGGGCAAGGTCATGCGTTAGGCAACTCGGCAGGCAGATCGTTGGGCGACTCACCAGGCGACTCGGCGCGCAAGGGGGAGCGGTTTTTCATCTGCGGGAACAACATCACGTCGCGCACACTTTCTTCACCGGTCAGCACCATGATCAGGCGGTCAATCCCGATCCCCATGCCCCCGGCGGGCGGCATGCCCTGCTCGAGCGCACGCAGAAACTCCTCGTCGAGTTTAGACCCATCGCCGGCGGCCTGCTCTTCGAGGCGGGCGCGCTGATCGATTGGATCGTTCAACTCGGTGTAGCCGGGACACAACTCGCGCCCGCGCACCACCAGTTCGAACACATCCACCAGCGTGGGGTCGTCCTCGCAGCGCTTGGCTAACGGAACCCATTCCGCGGGCAGGCGTGTCACGAACGTCGGCTGGATCAGTGTCTTTTCGATCAATTTCTCATACACCTCGTGGGTGATCTGCGCGTGGGTCATCTCATCGGGTATCTCCAGTTCCTGTGCCCGGGCCCATTCACGCGCGGCGTCGCGGGACATCTCAAACCAATCCGCCCCCGCCCGCTCCCGCACCAGGTCGCGGTAGGGTGCCACCCGCCACGGCGGCGTCAGATCAATTGGCTCTTGCCCGTCCTTGCCGACCACCATTGTGCCAAATACGTCCTGCGCTGCCCCACTCACCAACGCTTCAACCAACTGACGCATGGTATGCACATCGCCATACGCTTCGTAAATTTCCAGTGCTGTGAATTCCGGATTATGCGAGCGGTCGAGGCCCTCGTTACGGAAATTCTTGCCCAGCTCGAAGACCTTGTCATATCCGCCCACTAGCAGTTGCTTCAGATATAACTCCGGCGCAATGCGCAGGTACATCGTCTGCCCCAGGGCATTGTAGTGCGTGCGGAAGGGCGTCGCAATGGCTCCGCCCGCTATCGGCTGCAAGGCCGGCGTTTCGACCTCCAGATAGCCTCGGGACTCGAGGAAGCGGCGTAGAAACGACAGAATGCGGCTGCGTGCATCGAAGACCCGTCGCACGTCGGGATTGGCGATCAAATCCAGATAGCGCTGGCGGTAGCGCACCTCGGTGTCCTGCAAGCCGTGCCACTTCTCCGGCAGCGGATGCAACGCCTTTGCCAGCAGCTCCCACGACTGGACCTTCAGCGACGGCTCGCCCGTGCGGGTGGTAAAAAGCTCGCCTTCCACGCCGATAAAATCTCCCAGGTCCACCGCCTTGAACGCCGCGAATGCGTCATCGCCCAGTGTGTTTTTCTGCACATAGATTTGGAAGCGGTCGCTGCCGTCCTGCAGGTGGGCGAAGGTACTCTTGCCCATCTCGCGCACGGCCACCACCCGGCCTGCCGCACGCACTCCCCGGCCCTCAGCAAAATCTCTGCGAATTTCTGCCAGTGTGCCCGTGCGCTCAAATGCTCGCCCATAGGGTCGATGCCCCGCCGCCTTCAGCGTTTCCAGATGAGCCCGCCGTTGATTGCGGAATTCAATTTCGTGTGCCGTCAAGTCCATGACATATCCTCAAGGTTGAACCGCGCTCACCCTACCTCCCCCCCCCCGTGAAATCAATAACGGACGCCCGAGACAAAAGCCCCAGATGATATATGCCGCAAGAACTATAGGCGGCGACCTGGGATGCTGCGGGGGGAGAGGCGATGCGGCCATTGAAATCGCCATTGAAATCGCAGTGGCGCCGCTTTTCTCCCGGAGGGGCCTGTGGTAAGGTTTTGGCTGCCTGATGTCTTTGCTCTCCAATTTTACTGACGCCAGCGGGCCGCTGGCGCTGGCCATCGGACAATTCGACGGTGTCCATCTCGGCCATCAGGCCGTTTTTCGCGTCGCCGTTGCGGCTGCGCGAGACCGCAACGGCATCGCCGGCTGCCTGACATTTCATCCCCATGTCGCCGCCGTCCTCGATCCGGCCCACGCCCCCCCCCTCCTCGCCACCCCCGCCCAGAATCAGGCCCTCATCACCGCCTGCGGCATCGGCCCCATCCACTCCCTGCCCTTCACCCGCGCCCTCGCCGCTATGCCTCCCGCCGAATTTCTGGCCCTACTAAAAAAGACATTTCCGTCCCTGGCCGACATTGTGGTGGGGCAGAATTTCACGTTCGGCAAAAACCGTGCCGGGAACGCTGCGACTCTGCCCGCCCTGGCCGAGTCGGCCGGTCTCCAGGCCCGGATGGTTGCCCATGTCGAGGTTGACGGCGCGCCGATTTCCAGCACGCGCATTCGCGCCGCGGTTCTCGGCGGCGACCTGCCCCTGGCCCAGTCCCTCCTCGGCCGCCCCTTCGCCCTCGCCGGCAAGGTCGTTCGCGGACGAGCCATCGGCCGCACCCTCGGTTTTCCCACGGCCAACATCCACCCCATTCTCCCCATTCGCCCCGCCCCCGGCATCTATGCCGCCCGCCTTCACCTGCACGACGGCCCTCACCCCGGCGCCGCCTTTGTTCCCGATCCCGCCGACCCCCGCCAGGCCCACTTTGGCGCAGTCGTCGAAATCCATCTTCCCGGCTTCGATCGCACCCTCTACGACCACGATGTCGAAATTTCTTTCACTCGTCGCCTGCGCGGCCACATGATCTTCCCCGATCCCGCTGCTGCCGCCGCCCAGATTGCCCGCGATTCCCGCCAAGCCCTAGCCGAAATGGCTCATCCAAATGGGTGAAGGGTCCAGGCTAAGCAGAGGCCGACCACCCCGGCACAACCGTCTGCCCCACTGCCCTCCTCCTCTGAATCAAAATGATAATATCCGCTTATTGTAATAAGTAACATGCGGTATATATGCTCTATATCTAAAGCCTTTCCCACTTCCCCCCCTCTGAATCAAAATAGGAATATCCGCTTATTGTAATAAGTGATATCCGGTATATTTGTTTTGGTTGGGATGAGTCAGGCGACCCGTTGGGCCGAATGAATCGTATGCTCGATTAAGCGACAAATGCGCCCGGCCCCTTCCCGTATCCCACTTTTCCACGCTATGGAAAACTTTTTTACGATTTTTCCACGCTATGGAAAACGTGCATTGGACTTTGGCGCGGTGCACCTTGCTTCACCCCTCTGCTGCGGGTATGGTATCGCAATGAATCGCTTTACTTTTGTTGTGCTAGGCACATTTTTCAGTTTTTCTGCTGCCCTGGCCCAGCCCCCCCCGCCTGCCC
>JAQUJC010000017.1 GCA_028681135.1 Kiritimatiellia bacterium
CTGTGCCCGGATCACATCCAAATCACTGAAAAGTGCCTCCCGCCCAAACGCCGCATCGATTCGTCATCCTTACGAAGCGATATTCATCAAAATCTATCGCATTCGGCAGCTTGATGAATTATTCAGGCTAAACTCCGCCGTGAAGGATTTGGCTGGGACGCCCCCCTCTGGAACGCCTTTCTGCCGCTATATTTTGCGCGTCTGGACGCCTCGAGCCTCCAGCGCGCCCGTATCCGGTCCGCCTGTTCTGCGGCCACGCTCTTGCGCATGGCACGCAAAACCCTGCAAGGCTACCCCTCCCGAAGCTGACCCCGTGCCCCGCGTCCTTCTATCCGGCCTCAGCAACGACCGTGTCGAACTGAATCTAGCAAGCGCCATCCGACGGTCTGGCATCGATTTGTTTGCCATCGATAACCCGGACAGCCCCGCCATCGAGTGGTGCCAATCCCACGGCATCCCGCACATGGATCACGAATTTCACAACCGCTTTGATCGCGAAGCCATCCACATCTACCGCACCCTGTTGCATGACCACCCCTTCAACATCATCCACGCTCTCACCAACCGAGCCCTCTCCACTGCCTTGCTCGCCACCCGCCGCATGAACCACCCGCCCAATATCATCGGGTATCGCGGCACCATGGGCCACATCCTTCGCTGGGACCCCGCCTCGCGCCTCTCTTATCTCAATTCTCGGGTGGATGCCATTGTCTGCGTTTCCGACGCCGTTCGCAACTATCTTCGAGACCTCGGAATTCCCAATTCTCGCTTGGAAGTCATCTGGAAGGGCCACGATCCCGCTTGGTATACCTCCGCCCCACGCGCCGATCTCGATGCCTTTGGCATCCCCCCGGATGCCATCCCTGTCGCTTTTGTCGGCAACATACGTCCCGTCAAAGGCGTCGATGTCCTCTTGGATGCCTTTCAGGGCATTGCGCCTACTGAAAAGATTCACCTCCTGCTCTTTGGTGAAATTCGCGATCCTCACATCCAGAAACAAGTTGACCGCCTCCCGCATGTCCACTTCCTGGGCTTTCGCCCCGATGCCGCCGCTCTCGTCGGCGCCTGCGACATCGCCGTCATGCCTTCTATTGATCGCGAAGGACTGCCGAAGGCCGTCCTCGAAGCCATGGCCCAGGGGCTTCCCGCCGTCGTGACCGATGTCGGCGGCATGCCCGAACTCGTCGAACACGATGTCTCCGGCCTGGTCGTGCCGCCCTGCGACGCGGCGGCCCTGCGTAGCGCCCTCCTCGCCCTCGCCCACGACCCCGCCCTCCGCCGTCGGATGGGTGCTGCCGCCCGCGACCGCATCAACGGCCCCTTCCATTTCCGCCACACCGTTGCTAAAACCATCGCCCTTTACCGCCGCCTGCTCCCCACCGACCCTTGATTCACATGCCACGCTATGCCATTTTCATCCTTGTGCTGCTGTGGGCCCTTCCTCCGGCCAGTGCCCGCGTTTGGTTTGCACAAGACCCTCCCTTGCTCAGCGTCGGCGTCGGCACCGCCGAGATATTCGACTCCCACCAAATTTTGTTCTGGGGGCTCGAGTACCGTCCTGCTTTTCGGATGTTTCATCTCGGCCCCTGGCTGCTCTTCGGTACGGGCAAGAACCACGAATTCTATGCCGCCGCCGGGGTGCTGATGAATCTCGAACTCGGCCGAGACTGGGTGCTGACCCCCAGCTTCGGCGCGGGTTACTACAACGCCTCCGAGGGGCTCACGCTCGGTTTCAAAGCCCAATTCCGAACGGCCATTGAAATCACCAAACGCTTCAGCAACGGCCACCGTTTCGGCCTTTGCTTTGCCCACCTTTCCAATGGCTCGCTCAGCGACTATAATCCCGGCACCGAAACCTTCGGCATTTTCTATTCCATTCCCCTCGATTTCTTCCGGCGGCACCCTGTCGCCACAGATGCCCGGCTCGGTAGCGACACCCTCGGGGCAGGGTTTTTCCTTTTGGAGCGTTCATTTCCCGCAACCAAGGATGAACGTGCGTTTTGAATTAGCGGTATTCGCTTCGATGAAGGCTGGCAGCGAGGGGTAGGCTCCATCTGTCTGGGCATAATATTGGAAGATGACATTTCGCAGCATGATGAGGGACAATATTTGGATTGCGGCTGCGGGTTTTATCTTCCAGCAGGCAGGCGTCCTTTCGCCAGTGATTCCGACTTTCCACTCCACCCCAATGTTCCCGCACCGAATGAGCCCATTGCTCAGGCATTTTCCGCCCGGACTCCAGACTGCTCAGATAGTAGCGATCTTCCCAGCGGCCTTCCTGACCTCCAACTTTACGCCAGCTTCTGATATAAAGCAGGGTGCGGGCATGGGGAAAGGAAACCTCCATTGCCTCCACGCCTATGACCGAAAGACATCGCCGCTCTTCCCGCCCATGCCCTTTTTCGCTTCGGCAAAAAGGGGGAGGGATTGCCTGGCCTTCTTTTCCAATGTCTTGCGGATCTTCTTTTGATTGGTCTTTATCTGCATCAGATAGTCTCCTCCACGCTCCACAACCGCTCGAGCTGTTCGATGCTGGGCATGAAGGGCGTCGACGCTCACCAGTTGCCCGCTAAGATCGGTCTGGCCTTCAATCAAGCGCTGCGCCGCCTTGATTTCACAGCGTTCCCCCTCCCCTTTTTTCATGCTCATTGGTGCCATGGAGCAAGGGGTTCCGGTTTCGGTGTCCACCAGACTAACGACCCCAATCGTATCGCGGACCATTTTCCCATCCAGTGCCAGGGCACCAGGAAGTGAACCGGCCTTTTCACTCAGCCATCCTGAAAGAACCTGGGCGAATGCGTCGGTGTCCAACTGAGCCAATAAGTTGTAATACACCTTGTATCCGGGCGCTTTAATGAATTTCATGCCTTTTTTGCGGGGGAGGCCAAGCGCCTTGCGCTGGGTCTGGGTGAGCCGCTGGCCAAAGCGATGGATTGCACTGATGTCCCGGTGCCCGCTCAGCATGGCCATGGCCACAATGCTAAGAACCGCCCCCAAAGAGAATGTACGGTTCTTCCCCCGCGGATCCGGAGTCCGGCGCAGCGCCTCGTGTAGAGATTCGATCTGGAGTGCTTTGAACGGTAGGACCCCGTGTGCATTTGACTGGGCGCCTCCACGGCACCCCTCTGGCAGTTCCGCCGCGCAGAAAGTTTCAAATGCCCTGGCGCGCAGCGGCTTCATCCATAGCTTTTTGGGCCGCCCATTGGGCACATAGAAGTCGGCCCGATGGCGTGAATATCCTTTGCTCATCCCGATCGCTGTCCAACCCGCCGCCCGATAGCAGGTGCCTTCGAAGGCTTCAATATCGGTGAAGGTTTCGGCGGCGAGAGGTTCATATCCAAAGCACTCCTGCCACTGGCGGGGAAGGGCGCGGATGGCCGCGCCGAGTATTTGCGATGCCAGATTGGGTTCGCTGCCCGCTTCGCTTGGCAGCAGGAAACGCCGGTTCTGCACAATCAACTTCTGACGTTCGGCGCGAAGGGTTGGAGTCCAGCCAATATACTCGTCGCGATCCTTCAGGGCATAGCAGGCAGATCCCCAGGCCAGCAGCCCCACCCACTGCCCCTCTCGAACAGCTACCTGCCGAAGATAATCCCCGACGGGATGACCTTCCCCCAGATAATGGAAGTGGCCTAGCAGCCGGTCAAAACGCTTTTTCCCCTCTCTTGATTGAACGATTTCAATGCTCAATGGCGAATTACGGCTCTGGCCTGCGTGCTTGGAGCCCCGGTTTGATGTGGTTGTTTTCGTTTTCATCCCACCATGGCTTTTAGCAGGAAGGGAGATTTTTGTCTATCCCCAAATAAATATCAATGTTTACAGGCTCTCAGCCACTCATAAGGAAAAACCCTGACCCTCGGGGTCAGCCCTTCACAAACAACTTTACAAGCCTTGGCTAGTGTTGCACATTACGGCCATGGCACGGTCATTACGTATTGAGTTTCCTGGCGCGATCTATCATGTCACCTGCCGGATGTTGGGAGACTGGAGAACTGAGCATTCTCGATTATTTAAGGATGATGCAGACCGCAACCGGTTTCTAAATCAGCTTTCCGAGCGAGTCGAGCAATATCACATCCGGCTGTTTTTGTACGTTTGCATGACCAACCACTTCCACCTGGTTTTTGAGACGCCAGAGGCAAACTGCTCGAAGTTTATGCAATCGTTATCGACTGCCTACACGGTCTACTATAACCTTCGACACAAGCGCCACGGGCACCTCCTTGATGGGCGCTATAAGGCTAAGTTGGTCGATGGTGACAACTATCTTCTGGCTCTTTCACGATATGTGCATCTGAATCCGGTTCAGATCGAGACAGAGAGGGACAAGCCGCTCGGAAAGCGGATTGCGACGTTGCGAAGCTATGCGTGGAGCAGCTACCCAAGCTATATCGGACTTCAGAAAGCAATTGATTTCATCGAATACGGACCGCTGCTTGCTCAAATGTCGGGCAAACGGCGCGAATGGCCGCAGCGTTACCGCGAGTTCGTGGAACGCGGACTGGCTAAATCGGACAACGACTTCAACGCGATGTTAAAGCAATCGCCGCGTAGCATCGGAAGCGACAGTTTTCGGGCGTGGATTGACGATCTTTATCAGCGGCAAGTTGAGAGTTGCACCCGGATTGAGGATGTTTCGTTTCGGCACATCACTGAACCACTGTCAGTGGACGAGGTGTTGGCAACACTGGCCGAGGTTTTGAATGTCGACCCCGGCGCATTTAAGCGTCGGCTTCATGGCAGCCCGCTGCGGGGCGTTGCAGCTCATTTTTTGATTCGATATTCGCGTTGCTCTCAGCGGGATATCGCCGATGTGCTCTGCATCGGAAGTGGAGCGGCGGTTGGCAATCAACTTCACCGGCTGCCGGAAAAACTGGTACAGGACGATCACTTACAGCAACAGGTCGCCAAACTTGAAAAGCGGTTTCAACAACGACACAAAGGTGAGACCTAGTCGCAACAGATAACCTCGTAATGTGTATTGTGAAGGGCTGACCCCAACTGTTTTATGATATTCTTCTATCAAATTCTCTGTGTTTTGGGGCTTGTTTGCGCCGGATTTGCAGCTCGCCGCCGGGGGATGCTCTCGGCCCAGGGCACTACGGATCTGGCACATATTGCGCTATCGCTGATTTATCCCGCCCTAATATTCGTCTCGATCACGCAACTGCATCTCGCTGATTTACGTGCCAACGTTGCCTTACCGCTACTGGCGATGGTCATCGCCATGACCGGCCTGGGCCTGGGGCTGATCGCCGTCCGTTGGCTTGGCCGCATTCCCCCCGCCACGTCGCGCGCCTTTTTGTTCCATTGCCTCATCAACAACTACTCTTTTTTGCCCCTGCCGCTGGTTCTCTTCCGCTATGGCAACAAAGGGGTCGGCCTGCTTGTTTTTTCTTCTGTCGGTTTCGAACTGCTGCTCTGGTCGCTGGGCGTGATGCTCTTTACCCGTACCGAGCGCAACCGCGACCGCCTCAAATCGCTTTTCAGCCCCCCGCTGATCACGCTGGTCGTCAGTCTCGCCCTGGTTGTGATCCGCGACAGTTTTGCCTGGCCCACACCGCCGGAGGGGCTCCAGCTCGCCGCGCGCACGTTTCACACCGGCCTATCCACTCTTGGCGCGGCCACCATTGCCTTTTCGATGCTGGTCGCCGGCAGTCGGTTTGCGATGCTGAAATTTGAGACGATGCTTGGCTGGCGCGTGTGGTTTGTCTCGGTCATCCGACTCCTGGCCGTGCCGCTGATTGTGATCCCCCTGCTCACGCTGCTCCCGCTGGATCCTATCGCCCGCGGCATTCTGTGCATCATTGCGGTTATGCCCTCTGCGATGGTCAGCGCCCTCTTCTCCGAGCGCTATGGTGGCGATACCGATTTCATCGCGGGCGGGCTCCTGCTCACCCATCTCTGGGCACTACTCACCGTCCCCCTACTCCTCGCCTGGGCGCTATAAGATTGGGCGAGGGGATAGGCGATGACCGATTTCAGGTTGGGGACGGTTGCCGTCGATACCGGCTCTCCCCTTGCTGCTGGGCCACCGGCTTTGCCCGTTGAATAGGGTTTCTCATTGAAAAACCGCCGGTCCCACGAATGGGACCGGCGGTTGCGTTGCCGTTTGGCAACCAGAACCGTTCCGGTTAGTTGAACCAGACCCGGATCAAGCGTTGGGTGGCCACGCCAGACTTGATCGTGACGGTGGTGCCGACCACCTCGTAATCCGTCGGCGACGTCAAGGTCGTCCAGGTAAACTCCTGACCGGTCACGGTGGCATTTGCGCCTTCCACCCGAGCCAGGCCTGAGCCGTCCGGAATATCAAAGGTGAACCCGGTGCCGGCGACAAAGGTGATGGCCGGGATCGGCACATCATCGCCGCCACTACCGGCGCTAATCACGAGATAGACCGTGCTGCTGTAGTCGCCGCTGCCCGTTGTTGCCGTCACCGTCAGGGTGTACGTGCCGTTCGTGGCGGGCGTGAACGCCCACACCGGCGGGAAGCTTGAGTAGTCTGCATCGAAGTTTGCTGAAGTGTCCGGATTGAAGAACTCAAACCCCCAGTCACTGGCCGTCTCGTTGGTGATGGAGATGTTCAGTGACAGCGGTACGCCCACGGTGCCCGACATGTCGCCGGAGATGAGGACGGCCGGCTGGCCCGGCGGCAAGCCGACCACCGAGAAGGTCACGGTCTTCTGCGCGGTTGCCATCGTGTCATCCGTCGCGGTCACTGTCGCCGAGTAGTCGCCCGTCGGCGCCGTCGCCAGGATCGTAAAGACATCGTCGACATCCGTGAAGTACGCCCCGCCCAGCGTGCTGGTCCAGGAATAGCTGTAGGGCGCGGTTCCGTTGGCCGCCGTCGCCGTAATCGTCGCGCTGTTGCCTTCCTGCACCTCGAAGTCATTGGGTTTATCCACGGAAACCGAGAACTGCAACGGGCCAGTGGACACACTACCGTGGATCACCACATCGTCCAGACGGAAGATGCCGCCGCCACTACTTTCGCGGGAGCCGTTCTGCCAGCCTTGAATCTTGACTTCGATTGCTCCGGTTTCGCTCACCACGCCGGCCACGGCTTGGCTGACCGTCACCAGGGTGGAACTGGGAGCATCCACTTCATAGGTGGCCGTGCCGCCAGCGATATCAAAGCCAAAGGCCGATGGCCCCGCCGATGTTGCATAGGCCTTGAAGGAAATGGCATCAATCGTCATCGAAGCCCCTGCCGCCGGCGTAATCGTGAACACAAACGCCTTGGCGTCCGCTTGCGCGGTCGCCGTCCAGCCAGAGGTTTCCTCGATGTAGGGCTCGTCGGTAAAATAGTCACCGGTGGTAACGGCCGTTTCGATCGTGCCATCAGACAAGGCCATGTCAGAAACCGTCAAGTTGGCATCCTTGGCCGTGACCTGAAGATAGGGGTCTTCGTTAAACCGGAAGTCGACGATACCCTCTGCTGGAGTCGGCGCCACCACGGAGAAGGTCAGCGAATTGCTCGCCGTGGCCGAGGCACCATCCGTCGCCACCACGCTAGCAGAATAACTGCCGATGGGTGCGGTGGCCAGAATCGTCAACGTGCCACCACTGATGGTGCGATAGGTCTCGCCCAAATCCGTGGTCCAGGCATAGGCATACGGCTCGGTACCGTTGGCCGCCGTGGCCGTGATGGTGGCGCTGGAGCCTTCTTCCACGGTAAAGCCGCTGGTCTGGTCGAAGCTCACACTGAACACCGCCGGCCCTGTGCTGTGGTAGCCGATGCGCTCATTGGTGCTTTCTGCCGCCGCATCCACTTCGGCATTCGTGAACTCATCCCAGTCGGCGGCATTGAAGTCCGTATTCACGCCAACGGTCACAGTGTCTTTGCGGACAAAGCTTTTGTCTTTTGCTGTATTACCGGTCAGTCCAAACGCGTCCACGACATTTGCAAACGCATAGGTCTCACCAGTGTACAACACCACGCTGTCGTCACCGTTGAAATCCGGGGTAAAAGATTGATCTGCGGTGGCATACGTCGGAAGCGCTGCCCGGCTCTCATTAACCAAATAGGTGCCACCGCCAGCAATCGTGCCCGTCAAGGCTACTGATTTGCTCGGTGCCGCGTCCGTCTTCCAGCCCTCGCGGTTATCGTTGTTCCATGAGCCCACGTAGTAACTACCAGCCGACAGGTCAACAGCCGCACTGCCCGGATTGTAGATTTCGATCCACTTATTGTAGCTGGGACCTTCGTAATACTGCGAGATGATGAGCGCACCGCTGGTGGAGGCCTCCTGGAACGTCACCGCCACGGTCACCGCCTGCGCGGGCATGGTGAAGGTTTCGCCGGTCACCTCGACATTGGAGGTGTCCGCAGCCGTCACGGTGATGGTATCCTTCGCATAGCCGCTGTCAGGCGTTGGGTTGACGGTCACCGTTGTGCCGGCTTCGGCTTCGGTTGCCGGCGTCGTGGTGGCGCTGCCATTAACGGACGGGCTCACGGTGATGGCGTACTTGACCGCCGGTGCCGCCACCGAGAAGGTCAGCGAATTGCTCGCCGTGGCCGAAGCGCCATCCGTCGCCACCACGCTCGCAGAATAACTGCCGATGGGTGCCGTGGCCAGAATCGTCAGCGTGCCACCACTGATGGTGCGATAGGTCTCGCCCAAATCCGTGGTCCAGGCATAGGCATACGGCTCGGTACCGTTAGCCGCCGTGGCCGTGATCGTGGCGCTAGAGCCTTCTTCCACAGTAAAGGCGTCGGCCTGGTCGAAGCTCACCGCAAAGCCCACGGGCCCGGGAGCCACGCCAAACCCTTCAAGCCCACCGGCGGCGCTAGGCGTCTCGGAAATCGTTTCAAACCGTGTGCTGGGATCGGTCCAGCCCGCGGTGGAACCCGTCGAAATTCCGTCGAGCAACTGGATGTTCTGGTCGGCGGTGGACACCCCGCTACCCGACCAGGCCGATCCGGGATCCACGCCCGGGGTGCCGAACGTATCTTGGACAACGCTGTCCAACTGGACCTGCAAGGCATCATCCCCGTTAAAGGTAAACGCCTTTAGCGCGGTCAAAACGCCCGTGCCCAAGCCTTCCACATAATCAACGATATCCTGCGTGCCCACGACCATCACGGCACCCGCGGCCAATGTGCCGGCATCCAGCGTGAAGTCGGAGGACAGTGCCCCACCGTTCACACCCTTGAGGATATCCAATCCCGTGACACTAAAATCGATTTCGGAGCCACCCGCGTTCCAAAGCTCGAGTCCCTTGGGCGTGGTCCCGCTGTCGGTATCCACATACTGGGAAATGATCAACTGCCCCGCCGCCATGCTCGCGCCAAGACAAATACTCGCCAATCCTATAATCCACTTTTTCATGCCAATCTCCTGATTTGAGAACTGCTGTACGAATTCTGTAATCAGAATACTCCCAACGTCCATCCTCCGGCAAGGGAAATCTTTCCAGGAAATCTGTCGAGCAGGTCGAGCGCTTTACCCCAAAGGGGGTTCGCGTACCAGTTTGCCTGCAAGGGGAATCCGAGGCCGGAGGTCTGATGTCCGACACAGGAAGGTGGCCCACGCTGAAACGTGGACACCCTACGAAGCCCGTTTGGAGTCCCGCCTTCAGGCTGAATCTTTGCAGCCATCGTCTTGGGCTGATTCCAGAACGATTCTCCGGTCGTTCCCCCGATCCCGGGCAGGACGGAGCCTGCCCCATCATGAACCTCATCTGTGTTCATCGGTGGTTCTCTTATCCCTCTTGGGTTGCGGCCATGTCGCGCGGTCGCGCGGTCGCGCTGTGAATCTCTGAGGCCCTTGGTGGTTAACACTGATAGTGTGCAAGCGCTGGTCATGTTGAGTGGAGGCGCACCGCGCCGAAGTCGAAACATCTCGGTTTCGCTGCTATGGCTGGCCGGTTGCATCCGGGCCGAGATCCCTCGACAAGTCGGGATGACAGCCGCTGGGCACGCTGGATGCTCCCTCGGCTGTTGGTTCCGTGTTCCTGGCGCTTGTTTTCTTAGCGGTTGAGTTCGTGGGGGCATTGGCGTATCATAGGCCACGACTGGAGGAAAATGACATGAGCCGCACCCTGACATCCCGTAAACGCCCCCCCATTGCCAAGCGCCTGGTCGTCGCCGGCGCCCAATTCGCGGTGGTGGCCAACGATATTCCCGCCAATCTGGAGCGCTGCGTGCATTTTCTGCGCCGGGCCAGCAAAGAAGCGGGCGCAAAGTTGGTGGTGTTCCCCGAATCCATCACCACCGGCTACAATCCGGCGATGGCCGCAGAAGACTTCTATGAGTGGTTGCCGCCGACCCAGGACATGCTGCTCCCGATCCAGCGCGTTTGCAAGGAGTTGAAGATTCATTGCGTCCTGCCAACCTATGAGCGCGGGTCCCGGCGTGGGGTGGTCTATAATTCCGCCTTTATGATTGATTCGCGCGGCAAATGCCTGGGTGTTTATCGCAAAACGCACCTGTTTCCCACCGAGCGTCTGGAAAACGATGGCTGGGCTACCCCTGGCCGCCACTACCCCGTTTTCAAGACCGAGATCGGCACCATTGGGATACACATTTGTTACGACGGCGACTTTCCAGAGGTGTCCCGTATTTTGGGCGTCAAGGGTGCGACCATCCTCTGCCGCCCCACGGCGCTGATGCGCAGCTTTGAAATATGGGAAGGCACCACCAAAATGCGTGCCTATGAAAACCACGTCTATCATATCGGGGTCAACGCCGTCGGGACAGACGCCGCCCAGACGGCCTACTTCGGGCATTCGATGATTGTCTCGCCCATCGCCGAAACCCTGGCACTGGCGCGCGCCGTTGATGATTTAATTTATGCCGAACTGGACCCCGACCCGATCCGGCGCATCAGTTATGGCTCTGATGCGCCCATGCTCTTTGAGCATCTGGCCGATCGCAACGTGAAATCCTACACCCGGGAACTCACGACTGCCGCGATGTCGCCGTTTACCCCAACGGTGCAAAAATAACGGCGAACAGCCGCGCCGCCGGGGAGAAAATTAATCTGACAGGAACACAGAAAAAGACCTGGCAGCCATTTTAGACAAGATTTACAGGATTCAATCTATAGTCTCTCGTCTCCAGTCTCCCCCATCCGTGTTATCGGCGCCATCCGTGGTGGCTGTTACGGTGCCTTTGTGAAATCCCCCGGGCTTGTCCCGGGGATGGTTAGGTTGCTGCCGCAGCGTGTATCGCTGTGCAGCCTTAACCACACCGGGGCAAGCCCGGTGGATGAGCAGCCAAGGGGGGAAATTTGACAACTCCCCACTCCCCACCCACGACGCACCTCTCCCCTTTCCTGCTTTCATGAGTTCACATTCAAGTTCCCCGCTACATGGGAAACCGTTTCATGGCTGATGTAAAAAAAAGGGTGTTCTTTTAGAAACAGTTCGCTAGGATGCGCCCTGTAATGATCCGACTAGGCAACAAGCACCGCAGTGGGCACGGCTGGGCCGCCGCAGGATGGGTCGTGGGTTTGACCTTGTTCCTTGGGTCTGTTCTGCCCGCCACCGCCCAGGAACCCGCCCCTGACGACTCACCCCAAGCGCTCTTTCAAAGCGGCATGAGCCGCTTCATTGCCGGCGATTATGCCAATTCCGTGGATTTCCTCGCGGAACTCGTCAAGGTTTTTGGCCGAGAGCCCGAACTGCAAACTCAGATTGATCTAGCGATGTACGCGCACGCCTGCGCGCTCTACAATCTTGGCCAGCACGCCGAGGCCATCAAAGCTTTCGAGGCCTACACCGCGCAGTTCCCGGGGTCCAAGTTTGCCGACGAAGCCCTCTTCCGTATCGGTTCCGCCCAGCAGCAGCTCGAGGAATACGAGTTGGCCATCGCTGCCTACCAGAAGCTGCGCTCGACCTTCCCACGCTCGAGCTACTCCGAAGACGGGCTGTATCAAGTGGCCATTTGCCGCCTCATCCAGGAGCAAAATGCGCTGGCGGCGGCTGCCTTCCATGACTTTATGAACGCCTATCCCCGCAGTTTCCTCTGGGGACAGGCCGGTGCCTTTCGCGCCCGCGCGCTCTTCGACGATGGCAAGGCCACCGAAGCCATTGATATCTTGCAGGAAATTGAACAGCGCCCGCGCTCCTGGTCCGTCATCACCTACTGCAATTTCCTCGCCTTTGAAATCGGCGATTTCCTGTTCGACGACACGGAATACGAGCTGGCGCTGACGGCCTACCGGCGGGTCAAGCCGCGCATTGCGCTGTTGCGCCACCAGCAAAACCATCTGGCCACGCTCGAAGCCCGGCTCGCGGCCATCCAATCGGCCCGGCCCTCGGTGCGCGACATTCGCTCGCGCTTTCAGGAAGAGCGACGCATCGTGGCCGATCTCGCCCAGGCCCGCGAAATGGCCGAGAAGCTCGAAGGGCTCCCCGACTACGACGCCAATCTGTACCACCGCATCGGCCGCTGCTTCTTCAACACTGACCGGTATTGGGAGGCGCGCGTCGCCTTTACCCGCGTGGTCGCCATTGCCACCGATGAAACGGTGCGTGAAGCGGGCCACTTCGACCTGATCCTCGCCGTCTCCCGTCTGCGCCGCTTTGATGATCTGCTCATCGAAGCCGACCAGTATCTGGCCACCTATGACACCACCGGGAAATGGGAATGAGCCCCCAGCGCGCCATTCCAAAATCAGGCGCTCGAGGGCCTGCTCGGTTCCGCCGTTGTCCGGCCCATTCCGGCTGCTCACGTGGACATTGGACATTGGGCATTGGCTCTTGGATATTGATCTTTCTCTTCGTCGCCCTGGGCACCGCCCTCCCCGCCGCGGCGGTTTCCGGACGCTGGGAAAAGCTGGAAGACGCGGTGTTGGGCGATGGCTACATGGATGGCGACAGCTTCCATATCCGTCACGACGGCAAGAACCACGTCATTCGGCTGTACTATGTCGACACCCCCGAAAGCAATAAACAGTTTGAAGACCGCAACGCCGACCAGGCTGCTTACTTCAGCATCCCCATCACCCGGGTGGTCTCGCTCGGCAAAAAAGGAACAACCTTTACCCGCCGGACCCTCTCCGGCGAAAAATTTACGGTCTGGACCCGCTGGGAGGATGCCATGGGCAGCGGCCAGAAGCGCTATTTTGGCGTGGTGAAGGTCGGCAAGAAGGATCTCGCTGAGTTGCTGGTCGCCAATGGCCTGGCCCGCGTTTATGGGGCCTCCACCGTGTTGCCCGACGGCACCACGATTGACCAGAAATTTGCCAAGCTGCGCCAACTGGAACGGCGCGCTAAAGCCAAGCGCCTCGGTGGCTGGGCCAAAAAGGGCAAGAAGAGCAAGCGGGATGATACGGTCGAGGGGATGTTCGACATCGAGCCCGAAGAGGGCACCACCGAACCCGGCGCCCTCCCCGCGTGGATTGAGGATGAAGTTGAGGTGGGCGTCTATGAAGGCAAGTGGGCCAACGTTCCCACGGTCGCCTTCCTGCGCGCTGAGGCATTCATCAACTCGGAACAGTACGAGGATGCCGAAATCGAGATGCGCAAGTTGGTGCATCGCTTCCCCGAGCACGTTCAAAAGGCCCGCATCGAGTTCTACCTGGCGCTCTCCGTTGCGATGCAGGAGCGTTTCGAGGAGGCAGTCCAGCGCTTCAAGACCTGGCTACAGGCGTACCCCTCTCACATCCTCGTCCCCGATGTGCAGTACTGGATGCCCATCAGCCTCTACTACGACGGCAAGTACGAAGAAGCGCTGCCCTATTTCGACGAGTACGCCCAACACAACCCCATGAGCATCTATGCCCCCGAGGCCACCTACCGCGCCGCCTGCTGCCGGTATGCCCTCGAAGACTACGAGCGCTGCGCCGCCGACACCGCGGCCTGGCTCGCGCGCCACCCCGACCACTATTTCCGTTTTGAGGCCGCCATCATGCGTGGTGATGCCCTGGCCGTCCTGGCCAAATTCGACGCCGCCAAGGAATCCTACCACCTCGCGTTGACCCCCGCCGCCGGGCCCTTCTACTACATGGCCCTCACCCAGATTGCCCGCGTCCACAAAGCCCTCGCCGAGGAAGACGACTACCGCGCCATGGCCACCGACTATGCCCAATACATCAAGGACATGCCCAACGACGGCAACATCATCGATGCCGCCTACCACGCCGGCTGGGCGCTGCGCCAGATCGGCCGCTCCGACCAGGCCCGCGCGCTCTACTGGCAGATGATTGAGCGCCACGGCAATACCCCCGCCTGGGAAGGCTTCGACCTCATGCTCGCCGACCTCGCCACCATGTATCCGCGCGCCACCGACGACTATGCCAAGGAGCTGCGCACCCGTTACAACAAAGCCCTCACCCACCAGCGCCTCACCCTTGCCGCCCGCCTGACCTGGGCCGAAGCCCAACTGCTGCCCGACGACCAGCAGGCCCGGGTCCTCGCGGTCTTTGCCGGACGCTTCAAAGCCGACTATCTCGGCGCCGAAACCCTCGTCTGGCTCGGACGCTCCTGGATACATCACGGCATGCCCCAAAACGGCATCCCCCACCTCGAATTGCTGCTCGAAAAATATCCCGATAGCCGCCAGGTCCCCGAAGCCCAGACGCTGCTGGCCCAGCAGGCCATCGATGCCAAGGACTACCCCATCGCGCTCGCCTATGCCAACTCGGTGCTCGCCAACGCCGCCGAAATTCAGTTTGTGCTCGAAGCCACCTTCCTGCGCGCCGAAGCCCTCCACGGCATCGGGCGCTACGGCGAGGCCATCAGCGACTACAACGCCATCCTTGCCAACCGCGCCGCCCCCCGCCGGCTCAAGCCCGAGGCGCTTCTGGGCATCGCCGCCTGCATGGAAGCCCAATCGGAATTCGCCCAGGCGATTGCCTACTACCAGCGCGTTTATGTTCTCTATGGCGCTTACCGCAAGGCGGTCATCCAGGCCTATCTGCGCTCCGGTGCCTGCTTTGAAGAACTCAACGACACGCAAGCCGCCGTCAAGACCTATCGCGAATTTCTCAACAGTGATTTCTCGCCTGGCACCGCCGGCGCAGCCCACGCCCGCCACCGCATTGCCGCCCTTGCCGGAGGCACGTCATGAAAAGGAACCAGAAGTCAGGAATCAGGAGTCAGGAGCCAGAAGTTCGGAAATTTTCCGGATCGTCTGTTTTCTCTTCACCTGAACATTGGACATTGAACAGTGGATATTGGCCATCGGCTATTGGTTATTGGATATTGGCTATTGGCCATTGGCTATTGACTATTATCTCCCCTTCCGGCCCAAGGTCGTGCCGACTCCATTTCGCGGTTTTGCCCCTGCTCGCCGCGCTAGCCCTGCCCGCTTCCGCCCAGCTCGGCCCCTATCCCGTTGTGACCAAGCAGGCCACTTTCGAGGCCTCTCTCTACAAGCGCGACAAAGATATCCTGTGGGTGGAACGCAAATCCGCCAGTGGTGAGCGCACCCCGCAGGTCGGCATTGCCATCGCGGACATTCTCAACGTCCAGATGCCCCGCCCGGCCCTTTTCGACGCAGTCGAGCGCCTGCGCGCCGCCCCTAAGGCCACCGATCGCCAGTTCCAGGCCGCTCATCGCGCCCTCGATAAGTTTATCCTCCAAACCCGCGCCATGCGTGACATTCCCGGCATCCCCGCCAACGAGGCCATCCTGCTCAAAGGCCGACTCTATGCCCGCAAAGGCCTCTGGCGCGAGGCCATTCGCCAATTCGAAAATGTCGTCACCTATGCCCCGGGCACCGAAACCGCCACCAATGCGCAAATTTATGCCGGGATTGCCTACGCCAAGAGCGATGAACATTACTTCGCCGTCGAATATCTCGCCGGCATACCCCTGCCCGAGGAAGACGAAGAACTTCTCTCCACTCTCCTCTACGCCCTGGGCAACTCCTATGTCGCCCTGGGCAATTACGACAATGCCCTGCTCTCCTACCTCCCCCTCGTCGTCTTCTATCCTTATGTCCAGGCCAACGAAGCCCGCGGGCTCGCCGCCTGCCTCACCTGCTATGCCCACCTCGAGGAATGGGAGCCGCTCTACCGCACCATCCAGGAAATCAAACGCCTCTACCCCGACTCCCCCGCCCAGGAAACCGCCGATGACTTCCTCGAGAAGTATCACGACGAACTGGTCAAAGCAGGCCAATTTGTCGATGCCGCCAAGATCACCTCATCGGATACTGCGCCATGAGACCCCCCCCACGCACCCACTCCATTTTTTGCTTCCGCACCCGCTCTAGCCATAAGGAAACCATCATGAAAAAACACCTCGCCGTTCTCGCCCTCATCGCCCTGCTGCTACCCCTCGCCGCCCTGGCCCAGGAGGCCCCCCCGCCCACGCCGCCACCTGAGGCCGCCGAACCCGTCGCGACCAAAACCACCCTCTGGGACCTCATCAAGACCGGCGGCTGGGCCATGTGGCCGCTGGGCGCCTGCTCCGTCGGCCTGATCACCATGATCGTGCTGAACGTGCGCATGGTCAGCCGCAAGAATCTGCTGCCCCTCGGCGTGGTTGTCCCCATTCGCGCCGCCGCCGAGCAGCGCGATGTCGGCCAGATGTATTCCCTCGCGCGCTCCGCGCCCAACCTCTATACCAATGGGCTCATGTCCGGCCTGCGCAAGCTCGACCCCGATGACCCCGCCGCCTCCAAACCCGCGATGGAAAGCGCCATCGCCGAAGCCGTCTCCCGCGAAGAAGCCCAGGTCGGCTTCTGGATCAACTTCCTCTCGCTCATCACCGGCGTCGCCCCCATGATCGGCCTGCTCGGCACCGTCTCGGGTATGATTGGTGCCTTCCAGAAAATCGGCATGGGCGGCATGGGCAAGCCCGAACTCCTCGCCGGCAACATCGGCGAAGCGCTCATCACCACTGCCACCGGGCTGACCATCGCCATCCCCGCCATGTTCGCCTACTTCCTCTTCCGCAACAACCTCTCGCGGATTGTCCGCGATGCCGAAGGCGAATACTCGGCGGTTCTCGACGCCCTCACCGGCGCTGGCGACCTCTTCGCCGAGGCCGAAGCGGCCCCCGCCGAGACCGAAGAATAAACCACAGAGATTCACAGAGAAAACCCGATGACGTTGAAACAACATGAAGGACGCGACCCATTGACCGAAAAGGTTATTGGTTGCGCTATTGAGGTTCATCGAATCCTCGGTCCGGGTCTGCTGGAATCGGCCTATCAGCGGTGTCTGGCACTTGAGTTGCAACATCAGGGCATTGCGTTTGAAACAGAAGTTTCCATGCCGGTAAAATACAAGGACAATACCCTGGATTGCGGCTATCGCGCAGACATGCTGGTCGAGAAATCCCTGATTCTGGAACTTAAAGCAGTCGACGCCATTCTCCCTGTCCATCAGGCACAAATCCTGACCTACATGAAGTTGTCCGGCCTCCGACTCGGTTTACTCATCAATTTCCACCATCCCCGTCTTATCGACGGCCTACAACGATTTATCCTATGACCCATCTCTCTAAATCTCTGTCCCCCGCCTCTCTCTCCCTCCTCTTTCTCTGTGAACCTCTGTGGCCCTCTGTGGTTAAAAGGGCTGTTCTCTCCCCTCTCCCTTCCCCCCCTTCTCTCTCCCTCCTCTTTCTCTGTGAAACTCTGTGGCCCTCTATGGTGAAAAAAGTATTCTGATATGAAACTGCGCCAACCCGAAGAACCCGAAGCCAACATCGACATGACCCCCATGATCGATTGTGTCTTCCTGCTGCTGATCTTTTTCATGATCGCCGCAACCATGAGCAAGGTGGACCAGACCCCCGAGGTCAAGCTACCCATCGCCCCCAAAGCCGCCATTCCCGAGGCCGAAGACCTACGCAACCGCGGTGTGGTCAATATCGTGCCGCTGGGCACCCCCGCGGGCGGCGGCGCCACCTCCGAGGAGACCCCCTTCATCGTCTATGGCCAACTCATGGACGAGCCCGGCCTCGCAAAAATCATTGGCGAGCGCCGTGATGCCGAACCCGACCTGCGCGTCTATATGCGCGTCGATCGCAACGCCGAATTCCGCACCGTCAAACGCGCCATTCGTGCCTGCGCCAATGCCGGCGTTTTCAACATCATTTTCGGCACCTTCCAGAGCAAATCTGCCGGGGGGGAATCCTGATGAAACTCCGCCGTCCCTCGGACCCCAAGGCCGAAGTCGCGATGACGCCGCTCATTGACTGCGTCTTCCTGCTGCTGGTCTTCTTCATGGTCTCCACCACCTTCAATAAACAGGAAGCCGATATTTCCTTTGCCCTGCCCGGCACGGCCGAACAGTCCGATGCCGTCGAAATCCCCGACGAGCAGATCATTCAGATCACCGAAGCTGGCAACGTCTTTCTCAACGACCTTGAATATGACCGCCCCTCCGACCCTGAAATGCCCGAGCTGGTCAAAACCCTTAAACTCTTTCGTCAAACCGCCGAGGCCAATAAAGTCCCCGCCATGATCACCATCGCCCCCGAGGACAACGTCCGGCAGCAGCGCGTGGTCGATGTCCTCAATGCGTGCACTGCCGCCAAAATCGTCAATGTCACCTTCGCCGTCGGCGAGGATGAGGAATCCTAATGCCTCGCAAGAAAAAATTTGAATATTCAATATTCAATATTCAATCTTCAATAATCAAAGAGGGATCATTTGATTTAAAGGATCGGCTGATTGAGTATGCGGTGCGCATCATCCGACTTTCTACATCCCTGCCTGCCACCAAGGCTGGCACGCATGTTGCCGGCCAAATTCTGCGCAGCGGCACATCGCCCGCTCCCAACTACGGCGAAGCCTTGGCGGCAGAATCCCAGGCTGACTTCGTGCATAAATTGAAAATAGCGCTCAAGGAACTTCGCGAAACTGAAATTTGGCTCAAGATCATCGTGAAAGCCAAAATGGTCCCAACCGCCAATCGGCTAACGCCCTTGCTGAAAGAAACGGATGAGCTCAGTGCCATCCTCTTCACTAGCATCCAAACTGCCAAGCAACTGAAGGCATAACCATGGCCCGCGTTTTCCTAATGAATTTTCGACTCTCCACTTGGAAATTGAATATTGGAAATTGGATATTGAATATTGAGATCGGGGATCTTTCATGAAGCCTTTCGCTATTTGGACCGCCTTTTCGCAAACCAAGTCTGAGGATGCCGCGCAGAAGAAGCGCGCCCTGAATGCCATCCTCATCTCCCTGCTTGTCCATATCGTCTTCATTATTGCGGCGGTGTCGCTGACCATCCTGATCATCGCGCCCAAGCCCAAGATGATGTTCGAGGGCAAGAAATCCCCCTCGCTGCCCCCCCGCAAGCTCGAGCACTCCATCCGCGTCAAGCAGATGAAGAAGCAGACCCGCAAGCCCCAAATCCTGCAGCGCCTCGTCACCGAGGCCCCCTCGAAAGTCGCTTTGCCGGAAATGCCCGAGATGAAGACGCCCGATATCAAGAACATGCGCGATACGCCGCTAATGAACTCCCGCGCCGGCTCCATTGGCTCCCTCGGCGGGGGCGGCGGCGGTGCCGGCCGCGGCCTCACCGGCGGCATGGGCTACTCCGATGCCAAGTTCTTCGGCGAAAATGTCCGCACCCGCGCCATCACCATCTGCATGGATATCTCGCCCTCCATGGTCGCCAAAGGCGTCACCCAGGACGTTCTCACCGAGGCCACCAAAATGCTTGAAAACATGAATGTGGGCACCAAGTTCAACATTGTCGTCTTTGTGGATGGCAGCACGCCCTTCACCCCCCAGATGGTCTATGCCACCCAGGAAAACAAGGCCAAAGCCATCGAATGGCTCAAACAGCCCTTTGACGGGCGCCGCCAGGGTCAGCTCCACGGCCACTCCGGCTCCACGCCCCACATGGCCATTGAGATGGCGGTTGAGATGGGGGCCGATACCGTGTTTGTCCTCACCGATGACCCGCCTTACCTGAAGGTGGGTAATGTTCAAACAGGAGTGGAAATACCCACCCACATGGAAGACATTGCGACATACGTCAAATCCATTGAATCCACCACCGGCAAATCGGTCCGCTTCTATCCCATCCTCTACAAGCCCTTTGAGAATGAGCGCGGCAAGCAAGCCATTGAATATTACAAGCGCCTCGCCCGCTCCTCCGGCGGTAAGTCCCGGGTCATCAAACGCGATTAAACCGCCATTTCAAAGGGGTGGCCGACGCAACACCGCTCTGATAGGGTCGCACCCATGACGCTTGCCAACATTGAAATCCGCCAGGCTCAGATTGACGATCTAGCCGCAATTTTCCATCTGGGAGAGCAGGTCTTCACCCCCCAGGATGTGGCGAACCTGTATCGTACTTGGGATGAATTTGAAATCACTGGGCTGTTCAACAGCGAGCCAGAAAACATTCTGGTGGCAGAACAGAATGATCAGGTGATCGGTTTTGCCATGGGCACGACGATCAACAAGGCCGGGTCCGCCTGGAGCTACGGTCATTTGCTCTGGCTGGGCGTGGCGCCAACATTCGCGCGCGCCGGAATCGGTGACCTGCTCTTTTCCCGATTCAAGGAGCTGATGCAGGAGAAAGGCATTCGTATCCTCTTGGTGGACACCCAGGCCGACAACGACCCCGCCCTCGCGTTCTTCCGCCGCCAGGGATTCGAGAATCCCACTGATCACGTCTACATGACCATGCACCTGCGGAAGGACTCGTGATGCCGAAGCCCGGGGACCCCATCAACCGGGAGCGCCTGTTCCGGCTGTTCCGGGACATGGTGGACATCTACAGCCCCTCTGGTCGGGAAGAGGAGCTGGCGGAGTTCCTGGAACAGCACATCCGGATGCACGGCTTGCCGCTGGAGTTGCAGCCCGTGGACGACACTCGCCGCAATCTGCTGATCTCCACCGGGCCGGCCGGCTCGGCTGATCGCCTGTTTCTCGGCCACATCGACACCGTCCCCGCGTATGACTACGAAAGCTACGGATTTGCCGAACACGACGGCGACTGCCACGGGCTCGGCACCGCCGACATGAAAAGCGGCTGTGCGGCCATGATCGAAGCCTTCATCTCCTGCCACGAACGGAGCAACCTGCCAGACGGCACCCTGCTGGCTCTGGTGGTGGGCGAGGAAGAATCCGGCGACGGCACCGAGGCCCTGCTCAATACCTATCGCTTTGACCATGCCCTGGTGGCCGAACCTACAAATTTAAACCCGTGCCTGTCGCACTATGGCTATGTCGAAATGGTGGTGCGCGCCTTCGGCAGCCGCCGCCATGCGGCGGTCTCCGGACGGGAAACCAATGCCATCCGCGCCATGCTGCGGCTGCTGCTGAAGATCGAAGACCGCGTGGAACCGCACGAACCGGATACGGTCTTGAACATTCGGAATCTGCACAGCTCTGAATCCGGCTTCGCGGTTCCCGACCGCTGCTCGGCCAACATTGACTTTCATCTGCCGCCCCAATGGTCTGCGACAGCTTACGCCACCGCCATGCAGGCGTTTGTAGAGACCCATATCCGCCAGGGCGGGGCGTCGCGCTGTGAAGTCGAATTTCCCACCTGCACCGACGGGTTTTGCATACCGGATAACGGACGGCTGCCCTGCGCGCTGCGCTCGATCTATGCCGACCTCCAACTGGAATGGCACCCCATGCCTTTCCGCAGTCACTCCGATGCCAATCTGCTACGGGACGCCGGCTGCAAGGCCCTGATGCTTGGCCCCGGGCTACTGGCCAAAGCCCATACCCGGGATGAATCGGTTCCCAGCGCCCAGGTGGAAACCGCCGCACAAATCTATGCCCGCCTGCTAACACCATCCGGAGCTTGACCCCCGTGACCTTGTGTCGCGGGTGAATCCGGTTGAAGAAATGCCGCGATGGCTGCTTTTCTTCAGCCTTTTGCTCCTGCCGGACAAGCCGGCAGGGGGCGCGAGAAAGCTGAGAGCTTCAGCCTGAAGGCTGGACTACCAACGGGCGAACCGACACCCCATGCTTTTCTTCAGCCTTTTGCTCCTGCCGGACAAGCCGACAGGGGGCGCGAAGACGACAGGGATCGTCGTTGGATATTCAAACCGGCGGTTCAGCTCTCTACTTCGCAGTTACCGCGATTCTGTCTCAGCCACGCCTCAATGAACAAATCGAGATCACCATCGAGCACCGCGTCCACTTGCCCGGTTTCGGCGTCGGTGCGATGGTCTTTCACCATGGTGTAGGGCTGGAGCACGTAAGAGCGAATCTGGTGCCCCCAGGCAATCTCGCCTTTGTCGCCATAAAATTGTTCCATTTCGCGGCGCTGCTTATCCTGCTGCAGCTCGTACAACTTGGCCCGCAGCACCTTCATGGCCCGGGCCCGGTTGGAATGCTGACTGCGCTCGGCCTGACAGGCCACAATAATTCCACTGGGTATGTGCGTGATCCGAATCGCACTATCCGTTTTGTTGATGTGCTGCCCGCCGGCCCCACTCGCCCGGAAGGTATCCACGCGCAAATCATGTTCATCGATCTCGACTTCCACATCGTCCGAAATCTCCGCCACGACATCCAGCGACGCAAATGAGGTGTGCCGCCGCTTGGCGGAATCGAAGGGACTGATACGCACCAGGCGATGCACCCCACGTTCGGCCTTGAAAAACCCGTAGGCCCACGGCCCGGACACCATCAAGGTGGCGGTCTTCACCCCGGCTTCGTCCCCGGGCTGGTGGTCAATGATCGATACGTCAAAATGCTTATCCTGACAATAGCGTTCGTACATGCGCAGCAGCATCGCCGCCCAGTCGCACGATTCCGTCCCCCCCGCCCCCGCGTGCAGTGTCAAAAAGGCGTTGTTTGCATCGAATTTCCCCACCATCAGCGACTGCAGCTCGAAATGATCGCGCTGCTTCTCCAGCGCCGCCACCTGCTGGACCAGTTCAGCCATGTCGGGATGGGTTTTCGCAGCATGCCCTTCTGACTCGAGCAACTCCGCCATCACCTCGGCGTCGGCCTGACCCGACACCAGCTTCTCAAAGGGGGCGACGACCCCTTCCAGCGCATTCTTGCGGTCAATCACCGCCCGCGCCGCATTGGCATCGTCCCAAAACCCCGGGGACGACATCTGCCGCGTCAGTTCTTCAATAATCCGTTGTTTGCCCGCGACGTCAAAGATAGCCTCTCATTTCTGCGAGGTTCTCTTTCAATGTCGCCAGTCGCGATGAAAGCTCGTCGATCATACCATTCTCCATGCACTATCAGGTATCCGGCAGATGTCGCCATACCCGTTTGCGCCTATTTCTGCGATTCCAGAACGCCGCCGCCAGCCACAGTCCCGTGGCAACGGCACACGCCAAGCCGTACATATCTCCATAACGGCAGTAGAACGTCAAGGCCATCTCGTTTGGTGGCACGGCGACATCCGCGGTCAGCACCCCCGGCCGCCACGTCCACCCCTCGCCGTCGGCCAGCCGTGACACCACGCGTCCCGACGGCGCAATCACGCAGGAAATCCCCGTATTGGCCGTGCGCACCAACGGCACCCGGTTTTCCACCGCTCGCAACACGGCGTTGCGCATGTGTTGATTCGGGGCTGTCCGGTCGTCGAACCACGCATCGTTGGTCAAATTGACCAGCATCCGCGCCCCGGCACGCACATCCGCCCCCGCCAGATACGGCATAATGTCCTCTAAGCAGATCAGCGGCGACAGCGGCACCCGCGCCCGACCAGCATAAAATATTGCTCCCCGCTCTCCCGGCGTAATACTCAATGGCAGGCCCAACGCCACCCGCCAGTCAGGCGACACCCACCTTTCAAACGGCACAAACTCCCCAAATACCACCAAATGGCGCTTGTTATAGGCCCCGGCGATCCGCCCCTGCACATCGAACAACATGGCGCTGTTAAAGTAGTCTGGCCATCCGTCCTCTCCCTCAGCCACATCCAGTGAGCCCGCCAAAATCGGCGGCCCGTGCCGCACCAGCTCCCACACCACCTCATAGCTGTTGGGACTGTTGCGCACATCGTCCGGCAGGGCGGTTTCCGGCCAGATAATCAGCTCTGTCCGGGAATCCGCCTGCGCCTGACGCGTCAGGTCCCCCAGTCGGGAATAAATCATGCGTATTTTGGATGACACCCATTTTTCATCCTGAGGAATGGCGGTCTGCACCAGCGCCACGCGGATGGACCGCCCGGAACCCATCCGCGCCACCCGGTCGGCCTCTTCCAGCCGAAGAACCCGCCAGCCCCCCCATCCCAGTACGGCGGCTACCGCCAGCGCGCCCAGCGCCAGGCCCCGCCACTGTAACCGCCAGGCCCTCCACTCCAGGAGCGCCCAGGCCACCAGGCCATTCACAAACACAACCAACCCCGATACCAGCCACACCCCGCCCCATTCCGCCAACTGGACCCCCGGCAGCCACGGCGTCAAGCCCACCCCCAACGGGTTCCAGGGGAATCCCCCCCACCCGAACCACCCGCGGAAGAACTCGCACCCGCTCCAGACCACCGCCAACGACGCCGCGAAGCCCAGCCCCCCCACGCGCCAGCGCCGCGCCAGCCAGACCGGCGGCAGCACATATAGCGCGCAATAGGCCGCCAACACCATCCATCCGCCCACCGTCACATGCGTCAGCCAACGAACCGCCAGCAGCCAATGGAGAAAGCCGGCCACCCACGCCAGTCGCAAAGCCCGACGTCCATCGCCCAGCCCGCGCACCATGACCAGCAAGGGCACCAGCGCCACCCACGCCGCCCAGGTCCATTCCAAAGGGGGAAATACCGCCGCCCACAGCAACGCCGAAACCAGCGCGCCCCCCGCCGCCATCCATTCATCCCGTCTCGAAGCTACCAGGTTCATCCCAAAGGGGTCAGCCCGTGAAGGGGTGCATTGTTGCCCGCAGCGATGGCGCGCTTGGCCCATCCATCATCACCGGCACCCTCTTGCAAAATGGTTCCCCGCCAATAGACCACCTGCGTTTGTTTTGCTATTCAAATTGTTGCCCCGGCTCATCACACGATAGACTGGGGATATTCATGTCGAATGCTTCTGGGCATTGCAAAACTCTAGCGAACACCCCCGCCTGGCCACAAGCCCAAATTGCTATAATTCACCTACATTTCATGGGCTGACAGCTTTGCCCCTTTGCAAATATTGAATTCCTCTCTGTGCTTTAATCGGTATTCTACCCTGTAGTTACATGATGAAGCAGGACAGGTCATTTAAAACAAAACCAGCGTGGGTCCCCATGGCGCTATTGGCCGCCCTGACACTGGCACTCTTCTGGCCGGCCACCGGCTACAAGTTGGTAAACTTGGATGACCTGGTTTATGTCAAAGACAACCAGCTTGTCCTCGAAGGGTTGAACTGGGCTGCCATTCGTGAAGCATTCACCTCCCTCCATCAAACCATGTGGGCACCTGGCCTGTGGCTTTCTTACATGCTGGACATCAAGCTCTACGGCATGACCACTTGGGGCCTGCATTTTACCAATATCCTGCTACACACGGTCAACACCCTGCTGGCCTTTGGCTTGTTCTGGAGTTGGACGCGCAAGCCCTGGCACACTTTCTGGGCTGCCGCCATCTGGGCCTGGCATCCCTTGCGCGTCGAAAGCGTCGCCTGGGTCTCTGCCCGCAAAGATGTCCTCAGCGGGTTGTTTTTCCTGATGTGTCTTTTATTTTATTATGTCGCGCATCGGGCACCGCCTTCGCGCTCTCAAACAGCGCGGACCTGGCCCCGTCGGCTTTGGCTTACTGCCAGCCTGCTTTCGATGGCCCTTGGCCTGACGGTTAAGCCCATGCTGGTCACCACCCCAGTCGTTTTGCTGTTGCTGGACATCTGGCCGTTGAGACGAGCTCAACTCACTTTCCGAGACCTGCTTCGGAAATTACCGCGCCTGATCGTTGAAAAATGGCTGTATTGGATCGCAGTCGTTGCATCCGCGTTCATGACTATCTACGCCCACGCCCAAGGGACTAGTCTTGGAAACGCACCGTTGAGCATGTGCCTTATGGGCATTCCCCTCAACTATGTTTTTTATCTGCTAAAAACGGCCCTGCCCATCCGCTTGACCATCCTGTACCCTAACTTGGCTGTCCAACCCATCACGGTGTTGCTTTCTTTCTTAACTCTCCTTCTTCTCACCCTGTGGGTCTGGGACTATCGACGGCAGTCGCTGGCATCCTTAATCGGCTGGTTGTGGTTTCTCGGCGTCATGCTGCCCACCAGCGGTATCATCCGCTTTGGAGTTCAAAGCCTGGCGGACCGCTTCATGTATCTTCCGGCCTTCGGCCTGTCCATCCTAGTCCTGCCCCTCTTCCCCACTCGAGGTTCCCGCCTGCGAGGCATTCGCGTGATCCTATGCACCAGCGTTCTGCTGGGATTGGCCCTGCTAACTCATCGGCAGCTCCCCGTCTGGCGCGATTCGGAACACTTGTTTGACCAGTTACTCCGGTATTCCCCTGATCATGCCTACGCATTGTCCGAAAAAGCCTCTCAGATGACTCGCTTGGGACGGTTGCAGGAGGCCGAAGAGTTGATCCGGCGCGCATGCCGGGAGCCCACCTGTACCGACAGCCAGCAGATAATGTTGGCCGAGATTCTGGCCTCGCGAGGAAAGACCGAGCAAGCCAAGGCACACCTTCTGTCGCAAACATTGAAAAACCCCGGCATTTCTTCTGGGTACTGGCATTTTGCCCTCGCGATGGTCTTAAACCAGATGGAAGACTATCCGGAAGCCCTGCGCCACACTCAACAAGCCGCTCAAGCCCTCGAACCTCAGGACTTGCTGTATAGGGACCTCCTGCTGCTAGGTCTGACCATCTCGTATCGGATGGATGCCCCACAAGATGCCCTGCAATGGGCCCGCCGTTTGCCTCGCCTGAGCAATGCCACTCGTGTACGGTTTGGTGATCTCATGCCATACTATCTTGGCCAATGGAAACGGCAGCAACGCCCCGAAGCCGTTGCCTATTTCCGGGAATACCTGGCCCAGAATCCCGACCAGCCAGACGCCTTGAACAACCTCGCCTGGCTGATGGCTACAGCCGAATGGAGCCCCATGCCCGCCCAGGAAATTGTAACTTATGCCCGCCGGGTCAATGAACTGGTTCCTTCCAATCCGATTCTCTTGGACACGCTGGGGGTAGCTCTGGCCCATGCCGGAGAATTTACAGCCGCACAAGATGCCGCCCGACAGGCCCAAGACATCCTTCGCGCCACCAACCAGGAGCAATCGATTCTGTTCCAGCAGATCACCCGGCGAATGGAAAAGTATACGAACCATTCTCCTTGGCGTGAGGAAAACGCGGCCGACCGCATACTGAATGATTATTATGAACATTGAGGCCGTCAGCACTTCTCCGCCATTGGGATTTGTGGACAAGGGCTTGGTCAGCCTCAGGCGCTCCTCTTCTATGTGGATCGGGGGGCTGCTGTTCTTACTGGTCTTCGCCATCTTCAGTCCCTCCCTACGCTATGAGTTGGTTGCGATCGACGACATCCATTACATCAGCCACAATCAACTCGTGTTAGGCGGTCTGTCTTGGCCGGCCATCCGCGAGGCATTTGCGAATGTCGACAACCAAATGTATGCACCGCTGTTATGGATTTCCTACATGGCGGATGTGTCATTTGGAGGAGCCAGCCCCGCCCATCCGTGGGGCTTCCACTTCACCAATGTCCTCCTTCACTGCCTGAATTCGTTGCTGCTTTATTTGTTACTCCTGGCGTGGTGCAAGAAGCCGTGGCGTGCCTTTTTCTTTGCGGCCTTGTGGGCACTGCATCCGCTGCGCGTGGAATCCGTCGCCTGGGTCACGGAACGCAAGGACGTGCTGTCGGGATTCTTCGGCCTGCTGTGCCTGGGTTGTTATGTGAGGGCACACCGCAACACGGGACATCTCGGCGTCAGGCCTTATCTAGCTTCGCTCGTATTATTCACGATGGGACTGCTGGTCAAGCCCTCTCTGACGCCCATGCCGTTCGTACTGCTACTTCTCGATTATTGGCCGTTGCGCCGATATGGATCCAACGCCCCCCCCCTGCTCCGCGCGGTACCCCGTTTACTTCTGGAAAAAATACCCTTCTTTCTGGCTTCTTTCGCGGCATCCGTCGCTGCCGTAAAAGCCCATCAAGCCACCCACTCCCTCACCGAATTGCCGCTGGTTGAACGGCTGCTGGATATGCCCATTCATTACGGGTTCTATCTCTTCAAGATATTCAGGCCACGAAACCTCTGCCCGCTGTATGCGCCCGTCGCTTTTACTTGGTTCGATTTCTGCCTCGCCTGTGCGCTGCTGGCCATCCTCTCTATCTGGCTTTGGCGTCTGCGGCACCGGCACCCGCATGGATGGGTGGGGTGGTTGTGGTTTCTCGGACTGCTACTGCCCGTCAGCGGACTGGTTCGGTTTGGTGCCCAAGTGGTAGCCGATCGCTTCACCTATCTCCCGGCCATCGGCTTATCCATCGCGGGGCTTTCCCTGTTCCCCACATCTTCTGTACGTTTCCTCCCGCCAAATGCACGTGCGCCGCTGCGCGCTCTGTTGGCAATGGGTCTGCTGCTCGGACTAACCGCCCGGACGTGGCACGCCCTGCCCATCTGGGAAAACAGCCAGCGACTCATTGGCCATCTCTCTGTCTTCGCCCCCCAGCATCCGCTGGTGCTCACTGATCGCGCCGTCCAGTTCATGGAACGTGAAGGAAATTTCACTGATGCCCAATCCGCCTTGGAATCCGCACTACTTCTCAGCCCGCACGACCGGGGCACGATGACTCGTATCGCCCTATGCATCAACGAGCGGGAGACTCCGGCCGCTGCCATGGAATTCCTGCTCAACCACCGGTCCGACCTCTTCCGCGATGGAGAATGGGAATTCCAAATGGCCACCTTTGCCTTTCTGGGTGCCCGCTACGACGACGCGTTGAATTTCGTTGAAGAGGCCCGACGACGCATGCCCCAAAGCGACACGGGACAAAACAATCTCCTCCTCCTTGGCATGGCAGCGGCTTTTGAAAAAGGTGATTCAGCCAAGGCCATGGCTTATGCTCGTCAAAATCCGCACTTTCGCAATCGAACCAAGATTCAACTTGCAGACTTGCTGCCACTCCACTCCTACCACTGGGGCATCTTTCTGCGCCGGGATTCCTTGGCGTACTTTCGACGGCTTGTTCAGACCTATCCTGCACGCGGCGACCTGCTCAACAACGTGGCCTGGATTCTGGCCACTGCCGAATGGTCTCCCGCCCCTCCGCAGGAAGCCCTCGCCATCGCCGAACGCGCCCAGGCCCTTGCGCCTGTCCCCCACCCCGTCCTGCTCGACACCTTGGCGGTGGCTCAGGCGAACGCTGGTGATTTTGAAGCGGCCGTCCATATTGCCGAACAAGCCCTGGCGCTGGTTCCCGACCTTCCGCAACAAGCCCTTTTCCGCCAGCAGCTTCAAGCCCGCATCGACCTCTATCGAAACCGCCAGCCCTATCGCGAAGAAGCGGCGGCCCGTCTGTTCTAGCCTGGATAATCCAGGCTAGCCGGTTGGCTACCCTTCCCGCTTGTTTGCTTCTGCCAATCGCTCTACAGTGATGAGCTATGAAGTGGCTTGCCACACATCCCACACGCCTTCTGACCCCCTTCCTGGGGCTGCTTCTTTTCGTTTCAACATTCGCTTTGTTTTCCCCCTCTCTTTCGTATGAGCTGGTCCCGGTGGATGACGTTACCTACATTACCGAAAACATGCTTGTGCTGACGGGCCTCTCGCCGCAGTCCATCCGCGCGGCCTTCTCTCCCAGCACTGCCACTGCGCCGATGTACATGCCTCTCCTGTGGATTTCGTATATGGCCGATGTAACGCTTTTGAACGCCTCGCCAACCCATCCTTGGGGCTTCCACTTCACCAATGTCCTGCTCCATGCCCTCACCGCAAGCCTTCTGTTCGTCTTGTTCGCTGCGTGGTGCAAAAAGCCCTGGCGCGCCTTCTTTTGGGCAGCCGTCTGGGCCGTTCACCCCTTGCGCGTCGAATCGGTGGCGTGGGTCACAGAACGCAAGGATGTCTTGTCCGGTTTATTCTGCCTGCTAAGTGTGGGATGCTATGTTTGGGCCAACCGCAAGAAACTCGGCACAGGCCTTGGCCCTTATCTGCTGGCGTTCATGTTTTACGGTTGCGGCCTACTGGTTAAACCTTCCGTCGTTCCGTTGTTCGTCGTTCTTCTCCTTCTGGATATCTGGCCATTGCGCCGCCTGGAATTTACAGGGACCGCCCGGCGTCAATTCCCGCGATTGCTCATCGAAAAGGCGCCCTTTTTCGCCGCTGCCGCCGCTATCGCCCTGGCCACTGTGCGCCACCATCACGCCGTGGGCGCACTGTCCTCCTCCCCTCTGTGGGAGCGATGCCTCCAAGTCCCCATTCACTATGGGTTCTATCTGGGAAAATTTCTCGCCCCCCTCCATCTCGGCCCCCTCTATCCGCTCATCGCCTTTTCATGGCCGCGCCTTTTCGTCGCCCTTGTCGTGCTGCTGGGTTTCTCTCTTTTGGCGTGGAAACTCCGCATCCAACACCCCAACATAGGGGTCGGATGGTTGTGGTTTCTATTTTTCCTTGCCCCCATCATCGGCTTTTTTGGCCCGGTCGGAGTGCACAGCGTCGCAGACCGCTTCACTTATCTGCCCGCCATGGGCCTTTCCATGGCGTTCCTGTTCCTTTGGCCTGTTCCCACAGGGGGCTCCCGCAAAACTCTGCTCATGGCCCGCGTGCTGGCGGCGGGGCTAATTATAGCTCTCCTGGGCCTCCTCACGCTCCGCCTGCTGCCAATCTGGCAAAATGGTGATCGCCTGTTCGCGCGTATTTCCTACATCGCGCCTCACCATCCCGCTATCCAGAACGTCCAGATTTTGCACCAATTAAAGCAGGATGGCAACTTCCCCAAGGCCCAATCTGCCTTGGAACACGCGCTTGCTACCGAGCCTCAGAGCATTGCGCTCATCAGTTCCATCGCCCTCTGCCTCCATGAACAACAGGGCACAGAGGCTGCTTTGGATTTTCTGATCCAGCACCGCCCGACGGCGTCCACCGCCTTGGGTGAATGGGAATTCCAAATGGCCATGTATTCCTTTCTGGGTGCGCAGTATAGCCAAGTGCTGGCTCACGTGGAAGAAGCCCGGCATCTTTTTCCGCCCCACGATGCCGGCCAAAATAATCTTCATCTCCTGGGCATGGCGGCGGCTTTCGAGCTGGGCGACCCGGCGAACGCACTGGCCTATGCCCGCTCTTTGCCGCCTTATCGCACCCACACTGAAATCGCGCTGGCTGATCTATTCCCCCTCCATGCTTTCCACTGGGACTTGGGTCTGCGCCGCGATGCGCTGGCATATTTCCGACGTCTCATCCAATCCTATCCCGACCGCGGCGACCTGCTGAACAATACGGCCTGGATTCTGGCCACCGCCGACTGGTCACCTGCACCGCCTGGTGAAGTGGTGGCCCTTGCCCAGCGCGCAGTAGCACTCGCGCCCGCCCCTCATCCCGTTCTACTCGACACCTTGGCGGTCGCCTTGGCCAACGCGGGCGACTTCGACGCGGCCCTTCACACAGCGCAGCAAGCCTTGGCGCTTGTTCCCGAGACAGGACCCAATACCGCGTTCCGTCGCAGTCTTCTTTCCCGTATCACACTGTATCAACACCAGCACCCCTATCGCGAGGAGACCACGACCAGGCTATGGGCAAATCCATAAAACCCCCTCCCCCCCGGATGGCACAACGTTCTCCCCAAACGAAAGCACTCTGGCTGTTCCTCGGGCTTCTTTTGCTGGCGGGACATATCGGTTTCTTTACCCAGCACACCGATCGCACCGCGCAAACCTTCAACCAATCCACCGTTCCGCCCAACACCATTGAGGGCATCCCCGAACCCCGCTTCTTTCTCGAAACCGACAGCTATGCCTGGCTGGCTCATACCCGCGACCTAATGAACTCCGATGACTGGCGCATCCGCCATACCTTTATGGATAATGCGCCCTACGGTCGAGAGATGCACTGGAGTCACCTGCTCATCTGGACCTTGCGAGGCATGACCACTGCCATCATGACAGCCACGGAGTGGCCGGTGGCGCGTGCGCTGGAACTGGCCGGGGTCTGGGTCATGCCACTATTCCAATTCCTATTTTTGTCCGCGGCTCTTTGGGGAATTTCCCGCAAAATGGGGGTTCTCCCCGCCGCGGGCTTCACCCTGGTCTGCCTGACCTATGAACCGATCGCCATTGCCTTTTCACCGCTCAAGCCGGACCACCATGCGTTCCAACTGTTCTTTGTTCTGGCCTCATTTGTCTGCCTCCAGTTCGGCGGATTGGGCTGGGTCCGTACATCAAAATCCTCTATCCCCGCCCCTGTGCTTCTGGGATTCCCCACCACCCCTGAGCAACCAGAAGCGCGCCAGTGGATGATCGCTTCCGGAGTTTTTGGCGGACTGGCCTTATGGGTGGGGGCCACTGTTTGGCTGATTTCTCTGGCGATCATCTCGCTCGCCATGCTTCCGGCGCTTCCGTTGTTTCATCGCGCACCGAAAGACGAAATCTGCATGCCGGGCCTGTGGCGGACATGGGCCGCCTCGGGCTGTCTGGTCAGTCTTGCCTGCTATCTGCTCGAATATACCCCCCATCATTTCTCCATGCGGCTGGAAGTCAACCATCCGCTCTACTGGGTTTCTTGGATCGGCGTAGCCCTGGGGCTTGAACAACTCGCACGCCTGCGGCGTCCGCTCACCCCCCGCCTTGCTCTGGCCGCCCGCCTTGCGATTCCGGGACTTCTAGCCCTGGCGCTCCCCGTGGCGATCCTTCTAGGTCCAGCCGCTTGGCATCACATGCACGATCCATTCATGCAGCGGCTGCACGGCAAATACATTGTTGAATTTTTGCCATCACTGTTGCTCAGGGAAGGCAACTGGCTTTCTGTTCTGGCCACCTTCCGCGCCTTCCTCATCGCGCTCCCCTGGGTGGGCATCCTCTTGTTTCTGCGCCGCGCCCGCACCTCGCAATCGCAGCGGCTGCTGTTTAGTGCCTTTGTATTTGTCGGCCTGTTCTTCGTGGCGGGCATGCTCCAACAGCGCTGGGGATTCAGCCTGGCAGCCGCGCTGGTGTGGCTGACGTTGCTGCTGCTAACCAATATATTTGCGCCAGGCGGGAATACGTCGCCCCCCCTCCCACGCCTCCTTGGCGGATTGCTGGTAGCGCTGATCCTGCTGGATGCCTTCCATTCGGACCGGTCCCGCCTCCGACTGGAAAACAACATCTCCATCAACCGCGCCCTGCCCGAGAGCTGGATCGCAAACACTCTCAAAAAGCGCAATGCGCTTCAATGGGGACTGGCGGCAGGAACCAACCAATGGCGATTTGCCGGGATGGCACCTGAGGTTCCCCTCTTGTATTACTTTTCCGGCATCCCTTCCGTCGCCTCCTACTATTGGGAAAACACCGCTGGCTGGCAGGCCGAAGCCGCTTTGTTGGCAGATGTGTCGCCCGCGGCAGATCAGGCGTTGGCCATTGCACGTGAACGCGGCCTCACCCACCTCGTCTCCTCTGTTCATTCCTCATATCCCGAAGTCTATTTTTACGTCGCCACTGGCATCCATGATCCGACCTATGCCGCGCTCCACACGCTCGACGGTCGGCTGACTTACGAGCCCTTCACGAACCGCCCGGCGTGGACTGTCATTGATGAACCGCTCTCGCAAATCGGGCGCGGCGACTACATCTTCAAAACGCCGGACGGTTATGCCAAGGAACGACTTCGCTACCAGGTCTTTGCCATCCAACCCACCCCATAACCTTCACCGAGACCCGCCCATGGATACGCCTCATCCCTCATCTTCGTCTTTTCCTAAAAAATGTCTGGCGTGGCTGCCCATCGCCCTGTTGGCGGTGTGGTTCGGCGGCATGACCTGGGGCATCGACACCGCATTGCGCAAATTCGAAAGCCACACCAGTGCCACGCCGCCGCACATCGACGCGAGCGAATCCTGGCGGCAGGCGCGCCTGTTCATCGATCCCGATGCCTATTGTTGGCTTTCCTACACCCGCGACCTGCGCCAATCTGGACAATGGCGCCTGCGCCACACGGTGGCCGACAATGCTCCCTACGGCCGCGAAATGCACTGGAGCCATCTGCCCATCTGGAGTTTGATGGCCATCTCCACCACGCTTGAAAAAGTCGGCGTGACCCCTCCCGTGGCACTGGAATTGGCCGGTCGCTTGCTTATGCCCCTGACGGGGTTTCTGGCGTTTTCTGCCTTGTTCTTCTGGTTGTACCGCCGAATCGGATTCGGAGAAGCCGCCTTGTGCGCCCTGGCCCCGGCCACACTCCTGTTCTGGGATTTTCATCCGCTGCGCCCCGATCACCATGCCGTCCAAATCATGAGCGCTTTTTTCTGTTGGTTAGCCCTGCTCTTCAGCGGGTTTGGCTGGACCTCGTCGACGCGAACCGATCACGCCGCAAAACGGTATTTTATTCTGTCTGGCATCCTCGGCGGTTTCGGGCTCTGGTCCGGTGCCACCGCCTTCTATTTTTCGCTCGCCGCCATCGCGCTCGCCGCCACGGTTCTCCTTTTCTTCTCTCCCACTGCCTCCGACACTTCTGCGCTTCGCATGCGCCCGGAATACTGGCGCATCTGGTCGTGGGCCGGCGCGGGAACATCCCTGCTGATGTATGCCCTGGAATATGCGCCCGGCCCCTTTCCACTGCGGCTGGAAGTTAACCATCCCCTCTATGCCCTCTCCTGGCTCGGCATTGGAGAGGGCCTCTATCTCTGGGCGCGCTGGCAACACGCGGACCGCCATCTTTCCGCCCTGCGACTAGTCCACGCCGCTTTGGCACTGACCGCTGCCGCCACTTTGCCAGCGTTGGTCCTGTTTGGGCCGGAGTCAGCCTATCTGCCGCGTACGCTCCTGATGTGGCGGTTGCACGCGCGCCACATCAATGAATTTGTCACCATGTTTGTCTGGGCATCACAAAACAATCAAAATTCCTGGCTTCTTTTACTGCGCTTTATCGGCCCTGGCCTAGCCTGCATCGGCGGCTGGCTCTGGCTCCGGACCAAACTCCGCTTACCTTTTACGGTACAACTCAGGGTGCGATTTGCCATTCCCTTGTTTGTCGTCTTCAGCACGCTCTTGCTCTGGCAAATTCGCTGGCGCCCCTTCGCCGCCATGGCCAGCCTGCTCGTGGCCATTGCCTTCCTCAGCACAAAGCGGCCATTCACAGACAAACTCATCCAGCGTGCCACGCTTCTGCTGGCGATCTTGGTGGGCCTGCAATGGCTGCTGGGCTTGTGGATCGGTCTCGCCCCACTGGCCGATATGTGGAAAGTCAAAACCATCGATCCGCTCTATCTGAAGGCGCTGCAAATGCGCAATCTGATGACCAATCTGAAAGCGGCGGAGCCGACCACGCCACTTCGAGTGCTGGCGCCGGCGGAAATGACTCCCCTGGTCTATTATTTTGGTGTCGGCGATGGCATCGGATCACTCTATTGGGAAAACGTCGCCGGGCTGGAAGCGGCGGTCGACTTCTATGCCGATCCGCTCCCCGGGAAACGAGCCCGCGACATTGTCGCCAACCGCCACATCACCCATGTCATCATGAACGAAGGCGCTCAGGATGCACTGATGTTCTATGATCTCCATACCGGCTCCACCAATCAGTTGCGAGCGGCGCAAACAGTCGGCGGGGCCCTCACCGGCATCGGCACGGAAATCCCCCCGTGGCTCCGCTATGATGAAAAACTAAACGCGGCGGTCAATCCGGTCCTCTACACCCTCGTTCCGGCCATTAGCCAATGGGCCCCCTCCCATCTGGATACCCGCATCTATACGGTGGCCACTCCGCCGGTCAAGATGCTGCCTTAAATTTAACTTAAAACAGCCCGGGTCGCATCACACCTAATCCGCGCCCAGCGGGTGCAGCTACAGAAGCCCGCTCGGATCACACCTCCTCCGCGCCCAAAAGGCGGGATCGGGTGTAGCTGCGCCCGTTGGGCGCGACCATAGAATTATTAAGAATATTTTGAAATCGCTCATCGTTGTTAGGGCAAAACCGCCGGGTGAGCCGCGGCTGTTTAGCGGCACCCACGCACTTCATGGATTCAGGAAATGAATCCCTTTGGGCTGCACGGGTCCTGCCTCCGTGCCTTTCCCAACCCAGCGTTCAGACGTGGCTGCCGCCCGTTTGGCGGTCACGCCCGGGCTCCATGCCGCATATTGGCAGTCGCCCCACTCCTCACCAAGCGATTCCCCAGTCATTTGAGACTTTAAAGACAAAAAATACCGCCCCGTCATGTCCCCCGGGGAATCAAATCCCAGGACGTAATCAAACACGTTTCCATTCTGATCCATAAAATTGAGCTGCGTACAATTTGCACCGCGCGTCCGCTGCTGGCAGTCGTTGATTTTTACGACGGCACCGGTCGTGCTGACATTCTGCCAGTAACCGGTTTGGGCCACTAGATTCAGCCAGTACTGATGAACCTCCCCGTTGCCCCACTGCGCCGCAAATATGATCCCCGACATCGATTCCAGCGGAATGGCACTGAATACCGGATAGACCACGCGGGACCCGTGGAAAAAGTGCCGAGTCCACCCGTCGTCAGTCGTTCTGAATGGTACTGCCAAATCCACGGCTTGCGTCGACCCATTGAAGCCAAAAGAGTAGATGTCCCATTGCGGATTCAATAAATGTGCCGTGTGCACCATGAGCGTTTCCGATTCCGCCCCTTTCACGCAAACATATTGTGATGTCTCACTGGACAGAATATCCACCCGGCACTCGTTGGTTTGTGCCAGCGGCAAGTCGGCCCGATCAGTTGAAAACATCTCGGCAGTCGCCCCCACCCGCCGAATGGTCACGTTGGTCATGACCACCGGTGAAGCCAACTGACCGTAAATTTGCGCCCCCTCGGCAAGCGCCTGCACCACAGCCATCCCGGCGCTGACGCGGCCGAATACCGTCTGCCGCCCGTCCCAATAGTTTGCACCGTTCGTTAGCAAAATCATGAATTCAGCCGCCCCGGTATGCGGGCCATCCGTTACCATGCTAATCACCCCGTTGGAATGGCTCAAGCCGTTGGTGACCTCATCCAGGATGCCGTACCCCGGCCCGCCGGCCCAGTCCCCCTCCACCTCGCGCAATCCGCCCTGCAAAGCCAGAAGATTCGTCGTCCCGGGCGTCGGTACCTCGTATTGCACCCGGTACAAGCCACTCCCCACGTACCAGGTTCCAGTCTGCGCCACGCCGTTGACCGGATCCATCCACGATTGAGCCCCTTCTGACAAACGGACAAAATGCGCCACGGTTCGCGGCGCACGAATGAAATCCAATTCCACCGTGAACGCACCCGCCGAAGTCGAAAAATCCGCAAATAAACCATTGGTCTGCGCCTGCACAGGCACACCCCATCCCCAACCAGCCACAGCCAAACCCACCATAATGCGACAGAGTTTCATTCCATCTCTATACCATGCCCCGCCTCCCCACGCAACAATAGTGGCTATTGCCCCTCCGATCCAGCGCGCCCTGGTGCTGCGCTCGTTGAGCGCGGCGGCTGATCCTCCTCTCTCTGTTCCGGCGCGCCCACCGGGCGCACCTACAGGAAATCCCTTTCGCGTCTTTAGTCCCGACCTATTGAGTGTCGGAATCGTAGTTTCCCCGCCACTGAATTTATGCACAAAAAAAGAGCGGCCCGAAGGCCGCCCTTTGCTTCATCCTAAAACTAGGATTACTTGCGGATCTTGCGACGGAGCACCATCGCCAAGGCGCCGAGGCCCAGCAGGCTCATCGTCGCCGGCTCGGGAATCGCGGTGGTCTGGATGTCGCCGCCCATGGTCAGGTTGGTGTGCAGACGAGCAGAACCGGCCGTAGCAGGCGTGCCGGTCGGAGTGGCGACTTGGCCACCTGTGGAACGCAAGAACAAGGTGTTCGCGCCCGAATCAATCGTACCCACTGCAACGTCAGCTGCAACGGAGCTGCCACTGGAATAGGCCACCGTCCACGCATCACCAACGTCGGTTCCAAAGCTGGTGCCACCGGTGTAACCCAGCGACCACTGCAGGGTGCCCGGGCCGGTGTTGGAACCATTCACGCCACCAACACCGATCACGGTGTTAGCAATTTCGTAGCCCGACGCCACGGTGACAGCCAAGCTGACGCCGTTGCCTTCAGTACCCCAGTTGTTCGAGGCAAACTGGCCCGAAGACGTGCCGGATTGGCCCACAACCACGCGGGTCAATTCGCCAAAGGTCACTTGGCCAATGTTAGCCGCACCCGCTTCGGTTGCCACTGACGAGGCACCAGCATCAAATGTCCACGTCGCCAGCAATTCGGCTTGTGCCACCGAGGCCACCGCCAAGATGGTCAATGCGATCAATAACTTTTTCATCATCGTCTCCTGTTTGTTTGTTTTATTTAAATACCACAATGGAGTCTTCCTTCTCCAACGTTGAGTCCTCTTCTACGCCAACTCATGAACACTGTAAAGGGAATAATGTAATATTATTTTCAGGGATTCTTACCATTTCTTAACAATTCCCGCCGGGCCTGATAGTCCCTATAGCCAGGCGCTTTTCACTCACTCGCGCCTTCCTGTTTCCAGTCTGGCGGGTACGAGCGATCTTTCTCCTGGTAAAATTTACTTTGTTTAACAATATTCTACTCGGTGTTGTGCGGTAATGCTGAGCGAGGGTGGTTGAGATTTTGGGCCGCTTGGTTGCCCATCCATAGCTGCGGCCAACCTAACGATCCCCGGGGCAAGCCCGGGGGATTCCTCTCATCCACCGGGCTTGCCCCGTCCCCAGCTCTCATCCACCGGGCTTGCCCTGTCCCGGGTTCTCATCCACCGGGCTTGCCCCGCCCCCAGCTCTCATCCACCGGGTTTGCCCCGTCCCCGGCTCTCATCCACCGGGCTTGCCCCGGTGTGCTTAAGGCTGCGGAGCCCCTACAGGTTGCGGTGCCCCTACAGGTTGCGCAGCCCTCACCCCCACCCCCGCCTGGCCACAAGCCCAAATTGCTATAATTTACGGCCCTTTCCCTGAATGGAGCAAAAAAAAGAGCGGCCCGAAGGCCGCCCTTTGCTTCATCCTAAAACTAGGATTACTTGCGGATCTTGCGACGGAGCACCATCGCCAAGGCGCCGAGGCCCAGCAGGCTCATCGTCGCCGGCTCGGGAATCGCGGTGGTCTGGATGTCGCCGCCCATGGTCAGGTTGGTGTGCAGACGAGCAGAACCGGCCGTAGCAGGCGTGCCGGTCGGAGTGGCGACTTGGCCACCTGTGGAACGCAAGAACAAGGTGTTCGCGCCCGAATCAATCGTACCCACTGCAACGTCAGCTGCAACGGAGCTGCCACTGGAATAGGCCACCGTCCACGCATCACCAACGTCGGTTCCAAAGCTGGTGCCACCGGTGTAACCCAGCGACCACTGCAGGGTGCCCGGGCCGGTGTTGGAACCATTCACGCCACCAACACCGATCACGGTGTTAGCAATTTCGTAGCCCGACGCCACGGTGACAGCCAAGCTGACGCCGTTGCCTTCAGTACCCCAGTTGTTCGAGGCAAACTGGCCCGAAGACGTGCCGGATTGGCCCACAACCACGCGGGTCAATTCGCCAAAGGTCACTTGGCCAATGTTAGCCGCACCCGCTTCGGTTGCCACTGACGAGGCACCAGCATCAAATGTCCACGTCGCCAGCAATTCGGCTTGTGCCACCGAGGCCACCGCCAAGATGGTCAATGCGATCAATAACTTTTTCATCATCGTCTCCTGTTTGTTTGTTTTATTTAAATACCACAATGGAGTCTTCCTTCTCCAACGTTGAGTCCTCTTCTACGCCAACTCATGAACACTGTAAAGGGAATAATGTAATATTATTTTCAGGGATTCTTACCATTTCTTAACAATTCCCGTCGGGCCTGATAGTCCCTATAGCCAGGCGCTTTTCACTCACTCGCGCCTTCCTGTTTCCAGTCCGGCGGGTACGAGCGATCTTTCTCCTGGTAAAATTTACTTTGTTTAACAACATTCTACTCGGTGTTGTGCGGTAATGCTGAGCGAGGGTGGTTGAGATTTTGGGCTGCTTGGTTGCCCATCCATAGCTGCGGCCAACCTAACGATCCCCGGGGCAAGCCCGGGGGATTCCTCCCACCCACCGGGCTTGCCCCGGCCCCGGCTCTCATCCACCGGGCTTGCCCCGTCCCCGGCTCTCATCCACCGGGCTTGCCCCGTCCCCAGCTCTCATCCACCGGGCTTGCCCCGTCCCCAGCTTTCATCCACCGGGCTTGCACCGTCCCCAGCTCTCATCCACCGGGCTTGCCCCGTCCCCAGCTCTCATCCACCGGGTTTGCCCCGTCCCCGGCTCTCATCCACCGGGCTTGCCCCGGTGTGCTTAAGGTTGCGGAGCCCCTACAGGTTGCGGAGCCCCTACAGGTTGCGCAGCCCTCACCCCCGCCCCGCCTGCGCCTCCCACTTTCGCAGATAGCCCCGCACCGTCCGCGTCGTAATATCCCCGTAGCTGCCCAGATAGGCGCTGTCCGGCCACAGCCGCCCCACGCGGGCCTCAATCAAATGCTCCGGAAAATCCCGCAACAAGCATTCCTGCGCCACATTCATCAGTTGGGCTGCAAGTTCCACCGGCGCAACAGCGGGGTGAATCCTCACCGCCAGATGGATGTGGTCCGGGACAAACGCGACCTTCAGCAACGCAAACTTCCCCGCTTTCTGTTTCCGACGCCAGTTGTCTGCAATCACGGGTCCCGATTCAGACCCAAAGACGCCGTGGCGGTTTGCAACGGCAAACACCATATGGTAGTGCAGCAGGGCCATGGCATGCGTCGGATTCAGCCGCGACTCGTCCACCGGGGAGAGGCTCCACTCCTTCACGAAGACCGGCGGTAGGATGCGCCGGTCGTACCCGTGGTGACCTGGCTGGCTTTCCAGGTAGCCCGTCACATCCTCCCGCGTGTTGTGCCCGGACGTGCAGGCGAAATAACCCCGCCCCAGCACATGATCCACTTGGGCCAGTCCCGCCTGTCCCCGCAGCCACTTGCTTATGCGTCCCTTCAACTTGCTGGCGCAGGCCGAAACCGTTTCCGTCGGCAGAAGTATGACCAGAGCCAACGCATTCCGCTCGTCGGCAGTGAACTCCACGACGCGAATGCCCAGGGCTGCCGCCAATTCCTGTACCTCTCCCAGCGTCAACCGGGCCAGCGCCGACAAGGGGCGCAGGCGATGGGTATGCCAGCGCAGATAGACCTTGTTGACGGAGGCGAGGCGCAGGGTGGTGAACTGGACGGGCGGCAGGAACATGCTGGATAGTCTAACAACCTAACGATCCCCGGGGCAAGCCCGGGGGATTCCTCCCACCCACCGGGATTAGCCCTGTCCCGGTTCTCATCCACCGGGCTTGCCCCGGCCCCGGCTCTCATCCACCGGGCTTGCCCCGGTGTGCTTAAGGCTGCGCAGTCATACAACCTGCGCCGCCAACCTAACGATCCCCGGGGCAAGCCCGGGGGATTCCCCCCATCCACCGGGTTTGCCCCGGCCCCGGCTCTCATCCACCGGGCTTAGCCCTGTCCCGGTTCTCATCCACCGGGCTTGCCCCGGTGTGCTTAAGGCTGCGCAAGCCAACCAAGCAGTGTTCCGGCCTCTTTACTCCGCAAAGAGCCGCTGTGTTCCCAGCCCCCATTTGCCCAAGCGGTAGGCCAGGGCGACACGCAGGCACCCGAGACCGTAGCGAACGCTGCGGCGGAAATTGATCGAGGAGGCTTCCGGGAAATAGAGCGTGGGACAACTGACTTCGGCAATGAAGACCCCCCGCCAGAGAATTTGGGCAAGCATCTCGTTGTCGAAGACAAAGTCGTCAGAGTTTTTCTCCAGCGGCAGGCGTTCAAGCAAGTCGCGCGAGAAGGCCCGGTAGCCGGTATGGTATTCGGAGAGTTTGGCACCCAGCAGCAGGTTTTCAACAAAGGTCAGCCCACGGTTGGCGACGTACTTCCACCACGGCATACCGCCCGCCAGCGACCCCCCGCCCAGGATGCGCGAGCCCAGCACGCATTCGTAGAGTCCGCTGGCAATCAGGCTGGCCATGGCCGGAATCAGCTTGGGGGTGTACTGGTAGTCCGGATGCACCATGATGACCACATCGGCACCATCGGCCAGCGCCAGCCGATAGCAGGTCTTCTGGTTGCCGCCATAGCCCAGATTCTGCTCATGCACGTGCACGTGCACGTGGGGCAGCTCCCGCGCCATGGCCGCTGTCTCGTCACGGCTGGCGTCGTCCACGACAATCACGCGGTCCACGACCCCCTGAGCCATCACCTCGTCATAGGTTTTCCGTAACGTCTTGGCCGCATTGTACGCCGGCATCACCACCACGATTTTTTTGTCATGAATCATCGTTATTCCTTATAGCGATAGGCCCCAATGCGGCCCCAGCGGCCAATAGACGAAGAATGAGGGCCCGACGAGGGCCTTTTGCGGCACCGCCCCGAAGTAGCGCCCATCCAGGCTCGAGGTGGTATTATCACCAAAGGGCAGAAACTCCCGGGGGCCCACCAGGATGGCGGACTGCTCACTATGCAGCCGCGCCTTGGGCCGCGGCACATAACCGTGGTAGGCCGGATCTTCGACCTGCCGCCGGAACACCTGCGGTTCCGTGACCGGTTTGCCATCCACCACCAGATGGCGGTCTCGGATCGCGATGGTCTCGCCGGGCAACCCCACCAGGCGCTTGATATAGAACGTATCCGGGCGAATCCGAAACTGGTCTTTGTTGGGGATATGGTTGGTGTCGAATACGACGACTTGCCCGCGCTTGGGGCGGGTGAAGTGAAAGAACACCTTATTGACGAAAATATGGTCGCCAATGCGCACCCGCCCCGAGGCAATGACCTTCCCTTTTTGCACTGGGTCGCCCAGGTTGACATGCAGTTTCATGCTCTGGTCTGGATCGAAGAACGGACTGTCGGGCTTGCGGGTCATGCGCAGCAAATGGACTTCGCGTCCGACCTGAAAGGCATGCTGATCGTCCTGTTTGCCCAGATACTCCAGGATGCCCGAATCGCGGGCCTTGATTTCGACATAACGCTCACCGAACAGCGCCAGGTTCACAAGGCTCAGCGGCGGATAATCAAACCATTGCCGACTCTCCTGGGGACGAGCGGTGACACCATTAAGCGTCGGTTGCATCGAGCCGGTGGGAATTTTGAAGGGCTGGATAAAATAGGTCCGGCAGGCCATGGCCAGTGAAATCGCCACCACCAAGACTTCCACATTCTCGCGCCACTTGGGAAAGGGGCGCGGGGGCATCAGGCGTTCGGCGGCGTTGGCGGCGGCCTCGCTGGCGGCCAGCATCCCGTCCCACTCCCGCGCAGACCAGGTGGCCTGCAAGGTTTCAGCGGCGGCGTGGGCTGCTGCCAAATCCGCTTCTGGCGCAACATCCTCGCGCATATGTAGCGCGTGACGCACCATGTGGCCCGCCGCTTGTACCCCTTTTTTTACGCGCCGCTTCTCAAAAAAGTTCATGACCTGTCCCGTTGTTTAACCCGTTGGCTGGAGGGACGACCTCTGTGTCGCCCAGGCGTTCCCGACCGGTCGGGACGGAGTGCGCCCCTCCAGAAATCCTGATCCTGTTTTCCTGTCGTTTCCTGTTTTCCTGCTACAATCACCAGGCTGTTTTATTGAGTCCATCAGTTCGGATTCCGTATCATTGCTTAGACTTCAGGACCGCGATAAACGCCTCCTGGGGAATGCCCACCTTGCCAAACTGCTTCATGCGCTTCTTGCCTTCCTTCTGTTTTTCCAACAATTTGCGCTTGCGGGTAATATCGCCGCCGTAGCATTTGGCCGTTACGTCCTTGCGATAGGCGCGCACGGTCGTACGGGCAATAATTTTGGCCCCGATGGCGGCCTGGACTGCGATCGAAAACTGCTGCGGCGGAATCAAGTCCACCAGGACGTCGCAAATCTGTCGCCCGCGGGCTTCAGCCTTGTCGCGATGCACAATGCACGAAAACGCCTCTACGGCTTCGCCATGCACCAGGATGTCCAGCTTGACCAGGTCATCCTCGCGATAGCCGGCTTCTTCGTAATCCATCGAGGCATAGCCACGCGAGAGGCTTTTCAGGCGGTCGTGGAAATCGATCAGGATTTCGTTGAGCGGCATGATGCAGGTCAGCATGACGCGCTTGGCATCCAGGCTTTCGGTGCGGTCAATTGTTCCACGCTTATCCATCACCAGTTTCATCATATCGCCGATCTGGTCACCCATACAGATCAGGAACATCTTAACGACCGGCTCTTCAATGGCCGCGATCTCGCTCGGGTCCGGCATAAAAATTGGATTATCGATATTCTTTATTGTGCCGTCATTCAAACACACGCGATAGACCACGCCCGGATAGGTCGCGATGATATCGCATTCATATTCACGGCGCAGGCGCTCCTGCACAATTTCCATGTGCAGCAAGCCGAGGAATCCGCAGCGGAAGCCGAAGCCCAGCGCCACGCTCGACTCGGTCTGGACCTGGAATGAACTGTCGTTGAGCGCCAGTTTTTCCAGGGAGTACTTGAGTTTTTCGTAATCGTCGGCATCGATCGGATACAGCCCTGTAAACACCATGGGGTGCATGGCCTTGAATCCCGTCATGAGGTGCGTCGTCGGTGAGCGTGCGCTGGTGATGGTATCACCGACCAAGATTTCCGCGGTGTTCTTGATGTTCGCCATCAGATAGCCCACCTGCCCCGCCTCCAAGGTCTCCACCGGCATCGGCTTGGGAATAAAAATACCCACTTCCTTGATTTCGTAATCCTTGCCGGTGCCCATCAGCCGGATGCGGTCGCCGCGGCGGATCGCCCCATCGAACATCCGGACATAGATCACCCCGCCACGGAAGGTGTCATATTCCGAATCGAACACCAGCCCGCGCACCTCGCCCGGATGCAACGCCCGCGGCGGGGGAATGCGCGCCACCAGCGCCTCGAGCACCTCGGCCACCCCCGCGCCAGTCTTGGCGCTGACGCGACAGCATTCCTCGCGTGGAATGGCAAAAATATCTTCGATCTGCTGCTCCACGGTCTCGACATCCGCCGCCGCCATGTCGGTTTTGTTAAGCACCGGAATAATTTTGATATGGCTGTCTAGCGCCAGGAACGCATGGGCCACGGTCTGGGCCTCGACCCCCTGGGTGGCATCCACCACCAGCAATGCGCCTTCGCAGGCGGCCAGGCTGCGGCTAACCTCGTAGGAGAAATCCACATGACCGGGCGTGTCGATGAAATTAAACTCGTAGGTATGCCCGTCCCGGGCCTGATACTTCATGGTTACCGGATGCGCCTTGATCGTGATGCCGCGCTCACGCTCCAGCTCCATGTCATCGAGCAGCTGGTCGCGCCGGTCGCGCAGCGCCACCGATTCCGTCAGCTCCAGCAGCCGGTCGGAGAGCGTCGTCTTGCCGTGGTCAATGTGCGCAATAATGCTGAAATTGCGAGTGCGCGCTAACATCTGTTCCCGCCCGGGAGAAATCGTCGGCGTGGTTGCCGGAGGCGTGGGTCCATTGTTTTCTTTGTAGAATTTCGTTGCCATAAATTGTTAATTGATCGCGCCTAACGGCCTTGCTCTAGCCGGTTCCGTTGGGGCCAGCATCGGCGCCCAGCGGGCGCAGCGTCAACAAAGCCTCCCGATCTTTCCTATTTTCCTGTCGTTTCCTGTTGTCCTGCTAAAATCCCGGCCTTCGTGGCACTAGCCGCCGGCCTTCCGGGCCGATTCAATCTTCCGGCGCATGTCGGCAATGGCATCGCGCATGTCGGGTGCCCGGAAGAGGAACGAGCCCGCCAGCAATACATTGGCGCCGGCGGCGGCGCAGCGTGCGCCGGTATCGGCTGTGATACCGCCATCCACCGCAATATCCACGTGCGGAAGGCGCTGGGCCACCTCGGCGATTTTGGCCAGACCGCCTTCGATGAACGCCTGGCCGCCAAATCCCGGATGCACCGTCATGATCAAGACCTCGTCGAGCAGGTCCTCGAATCCCTCCAGGGCCGCCACCGGCGTTTCCGGGTTCAAGGTCACCCCCGCGCGTTTGCCGGCCGCGCGGATACCCGCCAACGTCGCGCGCAAATCACCTGCCGCCTCCACATGGATCAGCACGGTATCCGCCCCGGCCTCGACAAACCGTGGCGCGTAAATATCCGGCCGCATCACCATCAAATGCACATTCAGATAGGCATCGGGCAATTCGTCGCGCACCGCCCGCAGGATATCGGGGCCCATTGTCAAATTGGGCACAAAGTGCCCATCCATGATATCGACGTGCAGGCCATCGGCCCCCGCCTCCATCGCCCGGCGACACTCCTCCGCCAGATAGCCCATGCGTGCGGACAGGATTGAGGGTAAAATCAAAATGGAGGGGGATGTCATAGCGAGGCAGTATAGAAACAACGCGGGCGTGGAGTACAGGAGGAAATGGCGTGGGCGGGTGAGGCGCGAAATAATCCAACTCTGTCAAATCGGACAGAGGCACCAGATCGGTTTCCGGCCCACGCCCATGTTGATCAGGATAAACAGGATGTTACGGGATAGATGGAAGGGGGATCAGCGAGCAGCCAGGGAGGCCCTTAACCTGGATTATTCAGGCTAAATCTGCCCCAAATCCGATTATTCATCCCCGTGCACCGCCCACCAGCGGTGGAGGCCCCAAGGCCAATTTTCTTACATCCACTTATTACATAAGCGGTTATTGGAAATCCTTTCAGGGGATTTAGGGCCGGGAGTGGAGGCAACCCACTAACTCTGGAAGGGGCCGCAAAGCGGACGTATTACCAACGGGGATGAGCGCAGGGGGAGAGGACGGCGGAAAACCCTTCGCCTTCGCCCCCAGCTCCTCCCCGCCCTCCATCGGGCAAATTCCCTCGCAACAGGGCAATTCCTGTCAAATGTTAACCGTTTGACGATAATTTTTGTCTTTTGGGGGCTTTTTCCGCGGTTTTTTGGCCTTTTCATCGATTTTTTTGACTTCTGGGCATGATTTCCGTCTTTTTCTTGCTACATAACTCATTGATATTCATTTTGATATAAATTAGCGACCAAAATCCTAACACTTTCCTAACATTTTACTTGATTTTAACCATTTCCTAACATATGTTTAACATAACCAGAACAAAGGGAAGCGCAAGCCAAAGCACCCCTCACCCAACCGGAGGACGATATGAAGCCTGTGAAACAGATAATCGGGACCGTTCTGGGAGGGATTTTCGTAATTTTGGCACCGGGGTGCGCCTCCATGGACATCGCCCCGCCGGTAGCCAAGGTTTATCACCAATCCCGACAGATTCGATACGCGAGCCGGGACGGTGCCGATATTTGGCAAACGCCGAAAGAGACCGCCACGCGCAAAGCGGGCAACTGCGTCGACAAGGCCATCTATCTGAATGACCTGTTGCAGCAACAAGGCTATGACGCCCGATTGGCGTTTGGCATCGTGCGGCGCCCGAGTGGCAATGCCGGACACGCCTGGGTCGTGCTTAATAAGGATACCATTCTGGACCCGACCGATGGCTGGATCACCCAAACGAATAATTGGGTCTATGTGGAATACCGTTTCCCGGTAAATGAATTCAACGAGAGCTATCTGCAAGCGCGTATCGCCCAGGGGGAATAAGCACGAGGCCTAATCGTTGGGGTCAGCCCTTAAAATATAACTTACTGGCGCGCCGCAACCACATTATTCTGGACATCTGCCACCCCGCAGCGGGAGACTATCCGCCACTGACCAGGCACTATTGGACGAGGTTCTCGGAGCGGCCCCGCCCCCGTCGGATGCAGCCAGCGAATTCGCTCTCTCCGACGCCGCACCACCCTCCTCCCCGGACACCGCTCCCTAGTGGGGGGGGGCGGGCAAGATTCAATATTCAATGTTCAATGTTCAACATTCAAGTGAGGGGGAAGGGCCGCCATTTTTGACAGAATTTACAGGATTTTCATCCACCGGGCTTGCCCCGGTGTGCTTAAGGTTGCGCAGCACTAATCGCTGCATGGCCAACCTAAACTATCCCCGGGACAAGCCTGGGGGATTTTCCACCCCTCAAAAGCTGCCCATCCACCGGGCTTGCCCCGGTGTGCTTAAGGTTGCGCAGCACTAATCGCTGCATGGCCAACCTAAACTATCCCCGGGACAAGCCCGGGGGATTTTCCACCCCTCAAAAG
>JAQUJC010000076.1 GCA_028681135.1 Kiritimatiellia bacterium
GATCTTGGGTGATGAGGAGCTGGGCGACTATTTTCTGTATCTGCGCAATCAGAAGCGGCTGGCGCGGGCCACGACTACGATCGCGCTGCCCCCATTGCGACATCCCCATGGAATGGCGCGAACGCACCTGGCGGCCCATCCCCGGTCCCGTGCCGCTGCTCATGACATACGCCCGAGGACCACCCGCCGCCTCATGATCGCCCTCGTCCATGCCTGCTTGCCTTTCCGACGTCCCGCGCGTCGGCCCGCCCCGCGCTATGCCCGGTGTGCAGCAATCCGCTGGCATTTGCCCTCCCAACCGGCCCCCGATATGTGGCCCATGTCCCTGAGCACCCCGATCGTGATCCCCGGCATATCCCCTCCGACTCCACTGGAAGCGGTCAGTCGTCCTGAGCGCCCATACGAACTTCCGCCCCATGAGCAAAATACATATGCCCCCGCGGGGCTTGTTCAACCCGGAATTGCAGCGTAGCGTCGCACGCTACTAATCCCTACTTTGTTCGCCGTTTGTTTTTTGAGATTCAACAAAACCGAAGATCGCTTTCTTGAAGTTCTCCAAAGTGTATTCCTCAACCATTCCGGGGTTTCCGCTTTCGGCATAGATCAATTTCCCATCTCGAACGTCAAAGGAAGTGGATGAGCCACTGTACTTTTGTTCGGTAGAGGTGAAAAAGAACACTACCTTTTGTCCATTGTGTGAATTGCGACTGCTATGGAGCCCTAATCCGGCGGGGAGGTAGTTTGGCTTTGGAATTCGGGCTTGAAGGTACTTGTTGAAATCGGTCTCTTTGTAATTACCCTTCCAAACTTCCTCAACTTTGAAAATCGGCTGATCGTCTGTAATTTCTGTTGTGCAAAGGATAATCAAGTCACATATCTTCACATACTGCCCGAGGGCAGGCCATGTCTCTGCCATAGTGCTGGTGCCGGTTAATAGCAGGGCTACTGTTGCAATCAATATTTTCATTTTATGTCTTTTGGCGAATGTTACGGGTCACCGTCGCGCCGCTTGCGGCGCGTAAGGACCTGGTTGTTGGGACTTATTTCCATTTGTCCGTTTGTTCTTTAGTGACGGCCTTAATTATGTCGGCAGCTCTTTCTACTACGGCGAGGGAACCGGCCGTTTCGCCATCAGAATAGGGGCGTTCACCCTCGGTAGGTGGTAGCTGATCGCCAAAGGTCAATTTTCCCTCTTTGTGTTGGCGTAGCAGCTCGCGTACGCCATCGGCATATCCTTTTAGATATTGGTCTCGACGTTGATCATCTGCGTCGTAGGGAGTGGTGGCGGGTGGCGGGAAGTCGCTCTCGGGCACCTTGGCCCAGCGCGCTTGTAGCGCATGGTCAAATTCCTGTCCTGTATCTTTGCTAGCGCATCCGACCAGGCATATAAGCGAGGAGACTAATATAAATTGTCGGAGATTCATTTATTCTTATTCCCAGACCTTATAGCTGAAGCTGGATAGGTTCAACCGCTTTGCTGTAAAACAGAGGCGTGCCTGCGGGGGTACCGCAGGCTGCCCGGCAAGCCAGGCCTATCCGCAAACATGGAACCATATAACCCACAGGACACGCCATGAAGAAAGCATACCTCGGAATCGACGCGCATAAAGAACAAAACACCATCGCCATCGCTTTGGCCGGGCGGGGGGATCCGGAGCTGATATCCTTTGTTCCCGGTGAATGAGGGGGAGGCGGTGCGGGTGATTCCACCCGGCCCGCTCCGCTTCCGCTTCTTCACCGGGAGGTGATTCCGGATTGAAAAGAAGGGATGATCTCCCTCGCCATACTTGCCGGAGCGGGTTGCCACGGGCGATATTGCCCCTAAGGGCTTCCCGGGCTCATCACATGATAAACCGCTCCCGCATATTCTGCTCGCGACCTCCTCGGGAAACCTCAATTTCATCACATCCGACTCTGCCTTTCCAAACAGAATTATACGTTATAAGACCCCGATTCGCTTTGTTCTGTGACCCCCTGTTTTCTCATTGCCTTGGGTAGAAAGAATGCCATCAGGCTACCAACAGTGAAGAAGATCAGTCCAAATCCAGGCAAAAAGAACGACTGCCCTTTTATGCCAGGTTCAAGGAGACATTCTTCTGGGTTACTAGGCATATAGTGCACGGCAATACTCTTCCCTTTGGGGTAGCGATTGACAATGCGTCGTGCATGGGACGAACTGCTTGAACCATAGTCACCGTATGCGACACGGTCACCGTTAAACGTGGTGCCGTCAACGGTGAACTCATACAGTATCTCTGCATGGTAGGTTATACCACTGCCTTTGCTTCCACTACTACGTTGGCGTTCAACCGAAGATTCAATCACTTTGCCTTGAGAGGAAGGCCAGCCCACACTGGCTTTTGCTCGGACAAGACCACGTATGCCAAAGAAGGCAACGCTTGCCCCAACTATCAGAAAAATGAATGGGAAGATGCGTGAAAAAAAGAACACCATTCTCGGTGACACTTGTTTTGATGACGATGATGACGATGTTTTCATATTTCTCCTTTCTTTCCAGGCGATAGAATATTCGACATGGAGGCGCAACTATTTTCTGATCGGGCGGGTGAGGGGATTTCAGGGGGCTTAGCCCCGGATTTCGGGAATCGGATCAGCCGCTCTACTGCCGCGAAAATCTGTTGAATATTCCGGGTGGCGGCATCTGGTTTGTATATAACGGGGTCAGTTTCATAAATTGATGTTTTTTCTATTTTCCTCCTCTGGATAACGGGGTCAGTTTCATAAATTGATGTTTTTTCTATTTTCCTCCTCTGGAGAGGATTACGAAGGTCATTTTTGACGAAAAATGCTCCAAAATCGCAAATTTGGGCCTGTTTTGGCCATTTTGGGCCTGAAAATGCTGATTTTTCATTTTTCGCAGTTTTTGGCTTCTTTGGAGTCCCAACGACCCCGTCGGGCCTCTTCCGGGACGGGGTCGTCCCGGCTCCACTCGAGGCCTCTTCCGGGACGGGGTTGTCCCGGCTCCATTCGGTCAGTTTCCCTCTATTTTTGCCTGTTTTGGGAGAATTTTGCCCAAAAATAGCGGGTTTGAGGCGTTTTCAGTCCTGTCAACCCATGGTCTGTTATGAATTCATGAGAATGGTGACGACGCAGCAGACAATGGCCGGTTATCTCGGGGGGTGCTCGGTGGGTTTTGGAAATCGAGCATTGATTGGGGAAGGGGGGGGGGATACAGTGCCCAATTGAATCACTTTTGAGGTACTATCATGGCGTATCCGCATTCTGACATCGAAACCAAGTGGCAACACTACTGGGAGCAGCACAAGACCTTCCGGACGCCCGACGCGATTGTTCCGTCGCAGCCCAAGTATTATGTGTTGGACATGTTTCCTTATCCCAGCGGCCAAGGGCTGCATGTGGGTCATCCCGAAGGGTATACAGCGACGGATATCCTGGTGCGCTACAAGCGGATGAAAGGGTTTAATGTGTTGCACCCGATGGGGTGGGACTCCTTCGGTTTGCCTGCGGAGCAGTATGCGATCAAGACCGGGGAGCATCCCCGCGGCATCACGTACCAGAACATCGACACCTTCCGGCGGCAGCTTAAAATGCTGGGTTTCTCGTATGACTGGGACCGCGAGATCGCGACGACAGATGACGAGTATGTGCGCTGGACGCAGTGGATTTTTCTGCAATTGTTCAAGCGCGGGCTGGCCTATGAAGGCGAAATGCCCGTGAACTGGAGCCCGGATCTGTGTGCAGTGCTGGCGAATGAAGAGGTCGAGGAATGGCGCGCCAAGGGCCATAAGGTGGAACGGCGCGCGATGCGCCAATGGGTGCTGAAAATTACGGAGTACGCGGAGCGGCTGTTGGCGGATCTCGACGATCTGGACTGGCCGGAGAGCATCAAGGAGATGCAGCGCAATTGGATTGGCAAGAGCGAAGGTGCCGATGTTGATTTTACGCTGGGGGATGAGACCATCCGCGTCTTCACGACTCGCCCGGACACGCTGTTTGGCGCGACCTACATGGTGCTGGCACCGGAACATCCGCTGGTGGAGACGGTGACCACGCCGGACCAACGCGCGGAGGTAGAGGCCTACCGGACCGCGGCGGGGCGCAAAAGCGACTTGGAACGCACCGAACTATCCAAGGAGAAGACAGGCGTCTTTACCGGGGCCTATGCGGTCAATCCTGTCAACGGGCAGAATATTCCGGTTTGGATAGCCGATTATGTGCTGTGGGGCTATGGAACGGGCGCGATCATGGCGGTGCCAGCCCATGACACGCGCGACTACGAGTTTGCGCAACAGTTCGACTTGCCCATCGTGCAGGTGGTGCAGCCGCCGGAGGGGGTGGATTGGCGCGGCTACGTGGACGACGGCATCGCGATCCATTCAGGTGAGTACGACGGCCTGCCGACGGCAGAGGTCAAGCAGCGGATTACGGCGTGGCTGGAGGAGCAGGGGCTGGGGACCACCAAGGTGAACTATAAACTGCGCGATTGGCTGTTCAGTCGCCAGCGCTTTTGGGGCGAACCCTTCCCGCTGCTGCATTGCGACACCTGCGGGGTCGTGCCGGTGCCGGAGGAGAATCTGCCGGTGCGTCTGCCGAAGATGACGGATTATCGTCCGACGGCCGATGGCCAGCCCCCGCTGGCCCGAGCCACGGAGTGGCGGCAGGCCACCTGTCCGACGTGCGGCGGCACGGCGCTGCGCGAAACGAATACGATGCCGCAATGGGCAGGCTCGTGCTGGTATTATTTGCGCTTCATTGATCCACGCAATAGCGAGGCGCTGGTGGACCCGGAGAAGGAACGCTACTGGATGCCGGTGGACCTGTACGTGGGCGGGGCCGAGCACGCGGTGCTGCATCTGCTTTATGCCCGCTTTTGGCACAAAGTGCTGTTTGACTGCGGCGTGGTATCGACGAAGGAACCATTCCAGAAACTGGTGAACCAGGGCATGATTCTTGGCGAAATGGAATATCACGCGGACCCGCAGGAATGGTCGGCTGTGGCGGAGGCCCTGGCGGAAAAGGGCATCGTGGGCGTGGAAGATCGCAAAGACGGCGAGTTGGTCTCGGTGGTGCTCACGTATCCTGCGAACGGCCAGCGGGGCCGTCTGCCAGACGACCTGATCGAGAAACGCCAGGGCAAGGTGTTTGTGAAGGACATCGGATTGGAAATTGTCGGCCGCGCAGAAAAGATGAGTAAGAGTCGCGGCAACGTCATCAACCCCGACGACATTGTGTCGGCCTATGGTGCGGATTCGCTGCGGCTATACGAGATGTTCATGGGCCCGTTGACACAGGTCAAGCCGTGGAGCATGAAGGGCGTCGAGGGCGTCTTTCGCTTCCTCAGCCGTGTCTACCGTCTGATGGTGGATAGTGAGACCGGCGACCTCTCAGCGCGAGTGACCGATGGCGATCCCACCCTAGAGCAGCTCCGCGCCCTGCACACGGCCATCCGTAAGGTCAGTGGAGACATTGAGAGCATGGATTACAACACGGCTATTTCTGCCATGATGATCTTTGTCAACGAAGCGCAGGCGTGGAGCACCTTGCCGCGCGCTATGCTGAGCCCCTTTGTCTTGATCCTCAGTCCGTTCGCTCCGCACTTGGCGGAGGAATTATGGAGCCGCCTCGGGCATCCAGACACGCTGGCCCGTGAACCTTGGCCAACGGTCAACGACGCCTATTTGAAGCAAGACGAGATTGAGATTCCGGTGCAGGTGAACGGCAAGGTCCGCGGGCGCATCCGGGTTGCACCGCAGGCGGACGAGGAGACGGTGCTCAAACACGCGCTGGCCTGTAAGGAGGTGGCCGGTTACTTGGAGGGCCACGCCATCAAGAAGACGATTTACATTCCGAAGCGAATGGTGAACCTGGTGGTGGCGAGCTAAGGCATTCCCGCACCGGAGGAGAGGGATATGGGTAAGTTGACGAATGCATTGCAAGGCGGTCTGAATAACGACAAAGGGGCGCTTCGCGGACGTGAAAGCCGCCAGCTCGATTTGTTTTTATCGCTGTCCGACCGTGCTGAAACCAAGCCCCGCATCAGCTCTTCGCATCCCGCACCAGAGGAAGAGTCCTCTATGCCGAAGACGCGGCCCGAGCCGGAGATGGTTCTGCCGCCCACGTCGCCCCCCGTGGATGTATCCGCGGAAGTGCGGGCCGTATTATCCGACTCGGGGCCACGGCGCGCGGTGGACACCGCCCACCCGGATGGCCCAGCCAAACCGCCCTTGCGAACCGGTATTTACCGACGCCCTCAACGGCGGAAGCCACCGACCCCTGAGCCCGAACCGCGGTCCGCCGCCACATCGTCATCGGACTCGTTCATGGCGCGTGTGCTGGATTGGATAGCGGGACTCGAAATTGATCGCCGTCTCATTGCGCTGGTGGTGGTGCTGCTGGTGGTCGTGGCCGTGGTCGCATTCTGGTCGGCCTGCCCGCGTTCAGAGGTGGGCACGACGCTGGATTTACGGGCGATTCAGGGGGGCGCGCTGATCGAATCAGAGGTGACGTCCGCGGTGACGGCGGAACCGCCCCCCGCATCCCAGCCACCGGGTCGCACTCCTTCACCGGCTGCGCTGGTGCCGGCAGAGTGGAAGATGGCCGGGGCCGAAACGACGGCGGTGGACGGCGGCTATGAAATGACCTTTACTGAGCCGGTCTTTGTCTCCGCCAACTATCTCTCTTCAGAGGGCGTAACGGCGTTAAAGGCACTGGCCGTCAAACTGGTTCGTCTGAAAGACGGCGCACGCGTTATCGTAACCGGGCACACCGACGACGTTCCGCTCAGTCGCCCGACACCTGAATTCCGGCATAATGCCGATCTGGCGGCGGCACGCGCCAAAGCGGCCATGGAGCATTTGGCGCACTATGCCCGCGCCAACAAAGCGCTCACCTTCGAGATGCGTGCGGGAACGATAGACGACGCACCGTATCCCAATGATTCCAAACGCAACCGGCGGTTGAACCGGACGGCCACCGTCCGGGTGATGCCGGCCCACCCGTGAGCGCGGCATCGGTTGCCCCCCTGTGCAAGGAGTGAACCATGGCTGGTGAATATATTTATACGCTGACGCACCTCTCACGCCAATATGACCGGCTGACGGTTTTGGATGACATCACGCTGTCGTTTTTCTTTGGCGCGAAGATCGGGGTAATCGGCGGTAATGGCTCCGGTAAATCGTCGCTTTTGAAGATCATGGCGGGACTGGATCAGGGCTACCTCGGCGAGTGCATTGTGGCGCCGGGTATACGGATTGGCTATCTGCCCCAGGAACCGCAATTGGACGAGACCCAGGACGTGGCGGGCAACGTGGCCGCGGGTGCCGCGGATGCCCAGGCCATCATTGACCGCTATGACGAGTTGTGCGACATGTTGGGCGAGACACTTTCTGACGCGGAGTCTGAGAAGGTCAATAATGAGTTAGGCCATTTGCAAGATGTGATCGACGCACGAGATTTGTGGAGCCTGGACAGCCAGATTGAGCGGGCCATGGACGCCTTGCGTCTACCGCCCGGGGATGCCGAGGTCGCGACCCTCTCGGGCGGTGAGAAGCGCCGGGTGGCTTTGTGCCGCCTGCTGCTATCCAATCCCGACGCGCTGCTGCTGGACGAGCCGACCAATCACCTCGATGCGGAAACCGTCGCCTGGCTGGAAGACTATCTCAAGAAATTTACCGGTACGCTGGTGGTCGTCACGCACGATCGCTACTTCCTCAATAACGTGACCGAATGGATTCTCGAAATGGAGGCGGGGAAGGGGACCCCCTTCAAGGGCAATTATGAAAAGTGGTTGGAGGCCAAGCAGGCGATAGCCTCAGCGCAAAGCAAACAGGGCGCGGCCCGCCAAAAGATGCTTCAACGCGAATTGGAGTGGATTCGCCTCAATCCGTCCGGCCGCCAATCCAAGAATAAAGCACGCTTGACGCGCTACGAAGAATTGGCGTCCCGGCAAGTTGACACACGCGCGGACACGCTGGACATCCAGATTCCATCCGGCAAGCGGTTGGGAGATTTGGTGGTACGCGCCGAGAATCTGCGCAAGGTCTATGGCGACCGGATCATCATGGAGCAGGTGAATTTCAATCTGCCGCGCGGCGGCATTGTCGGCGTGATTGGCCCCAATGGTGCGGGCAAAACCACGCTGCTGCGGATGATGGTGGGGGAGGAACACCCTGACGGGGGCACCCTGACTATTGGTGAGACCGTGGAGATCGCCTACGTCAATCAATCGCGCGATGCGTTGACATCCGCCAACACCGTCTACAAGGAAATTACCAGCGGACAAGAAACGCTGGACTTGGGGGGCCAGCCGATGAATGGGCGGGCATATTGTACCCGTTTTAACTTCCGCGGCGCCGACCAGCAGAAAAAAGTGGGCGATCTCTCTGGCGGCGAGCGTAACCGCGTCCATCTGGCCAAGCTGTTGCGGCGCGGCGGCAACCTGCTGCTGTTGGATGAGCCCACCAATGACCTCGACGTAACGACACTGCGCTCCCTGGAAGAAGGGATGCAGGCCTTCGGCGGCTGTGCGGTGGTGGTTAGCCACGATCGGTGGTTCCTCGATCGCATCGCCACCCATATCCTCGCCTTTGAAGACGATGGAACAGTGACCTGGTTTGAAGGGAACTTCGAGGGCTATCATGAACAGCGCCGACGGCTCTTGGGCGATGCCGCCGCCCAGCCAAAACGAATCCGCTTTCGGCCTCTTTAACAGCGATGAACCGCATCACACTTCCAATATTTCCGAGGGTGGTCCTGCCGTTGTGCCTCGTTGGGGCGGCCCTGGCCGTAGCCCAGGCACCGACGCCGGATTGGCAGATGGGCCGACCGGGAAAGGCGTCCATGTACAGTACGGACCGACGCTTCATGGTGGCGGGATTGACGTCGTCCGAGAACATGGTGCTGGCCAGTCAACTCGCGGATTGGGCCGCCAAAATAGAGAGTGCAACAGGCCAGCCACTCCCCATGCGGCGCGACCAGGTGCTCGGGGTTCTGGTGCAGAGTTCGTCGTCGCCGGACACGCCGCTGTTGAAGATGCAAGGCTGGGATGGCGGGCACTTTTACCAGCGATTGGTGGTGCCCGGCCGCTACCGCCTGAACAACGAGGATATGATGGAAGCCAGCAGTTGGCTGCTGCTCAATCGCTATGCGGCGGAGTATACCCCGCCCGCCCAGCGCGCCGGCATGGGCGCAACCATGCCGGAATGGATATCGGCGGGGCTGATCCAGAATACCCAGGCCGCACTGCGCTCTCGCAATCGGGATTGGATCGCCCGTGATTTGGCCGATGGCCGCCGTATGTCGCTTTCTAAAATCGTGCGCCAGGACACCTTGCCACCCGGGCGCTGGCGTGAAAAAGCCTATGCGGCCGCTGCGGTGGAGTTTCTCTTTCCTGCTGGCGCCCCGCCGCTGTGGACCACCCTCTTCAGGGCCGTCGGCCAGCGCCAGCCAATAGACCCCGCCTGGCTTCGTCAGAACTGTCCGGTTTTGGCGGGGCAACATCCCGAAACCGCGTGGCAGGAGCACTTGGCTCAACACGCCCGTACCCGCACGATCGAAACTTGGAGCGATCGCGGCCTACAGATTGAACAACAACTACTGCTCGTGCTGAATTGTCGTCCGCGCACACTGGTGGAGGGAGTGCCCGAGGAGGTGCCGGAGAATGTGTTTGCCCGGGATTTAGTGAATTACCGTCAGCAGGATTGGGTGGCGCCGCTCGCAGCAGCACTATCCTTGCAAATGCAAAGCCTGCGGGTAGGGGGGCCGCCGGGCTTGCAGGAGGTCCTCGCGTCATATGCCGCCTTTTTTGATCAGCTCGGAAAACCGCCCGTGGAAAAGACGTCCTGGTGGCGGCGGAAACGTCGGGATAGTGAGGACCTGCGCCCGCCGGATGATGCCACCTGGCAGGTGGCTCTCAATCAGCTTTGGCAGCGGGCCGAACGCGCCCATCAACAATTCTTAGAACGGCACCAGAATCGCAAGCGCTACGTGGATGCCTTTGACCGCCCCGAGGCCGATGATTTTGACGCCCCGGCCCCCCCTTTGCGCGATCTGCCCCGCACCCGCTGGCAGGCCTTCGTCGATCAGGTCGAGGAGCGCCTGAACCCGGCCGGATTCTGATCCGGTTCACCGCCGCCGACAATCACCCGTCCGGGTTATTCTTGGAGCGGGGATGGGGCCATGAATGGGGCGAGGCACATTTGGATGCTCCCTTGCCGAAAGGGGGGATGGCTTGGAGGATGGCGGCTACTGCTCCTTAATCATGACCAGAGCCATTTTGAAGGGCTGGGTGGCGTCCAGGGCATGAGGAATGTTGGCGGGCATGATGACCATATCGCCGGGTTTGGCCGAAAGCGATTTGTCCCCGATCGTAATCTTGACCGCGCCGTCCAGAATCCAAACCATTGCATCATAGGGGGCGGAGTGCGTGCTGAGTCCTTGTCCCTTGTCGAAGGCAAACAGGGTGACCGTGCCTGCCTTTTTCGTAATGACAGTGCGACTGACCACCGCATCGGGCGCCACCTCCACCAGCCCGGCCATGGGAATGGCGCGGGAGAAGAGCGAATCGTTTTTCTTAGTCTTTTTGGGTTGTGCCACGGCATACTCCTTTAGATGTTGAAGGGCAACTTACGTCATATGCACTAAAATGCAACTGCCAGGGCTCGGGAACATGCTCGGGACCATTTGTCAAAAGATTGTGGGGCCAAGCCGGGTATGCTACGTTGCGCCCCTTATGCCAACTCCCTTTACATGGATCGACACCCCGGACGACCTGAATGATGCGGTGGAGCGGATGCGACAGGCGGATGCCATCGCGCTGGACACCGAGTTTGTGTGGGAAAAAACGTACTATGCCCAATTGGGGCTGGTCCAAGTCGGGTTCGTCGACGGCACGTGCTATTTAATTGATGCCGTGGCGCTGGGCGACCTGTCATCGTTGGGAACCATTCTGGCCGATGCGGGGATCATCAAGATTCTGCATGATGCCCCACAGGATTTGATGATTTTACGGCGCGCAACGGGGGCGCTGACGCGGACAGTTTTTGATACTCGCCGTGCGGCGGGGTTTGCCGGCTTTGCCTCCACGATATCGCTTGGAAACCTGCTGGCGGACTTGCTCGATGTCCATTTGGCCAAAGCCCATACCCGCGCAGATTGGCTGGCGCGACCGCTGGCGGCGGGTGTGCTGGAGTATGCCGCCGATGATGTGCACTATCTGCCCACGGTTGCCGCCCGGCTCCGGGAGCGGGCGCACGCCAATGGTGTGGAGGCGTGGCTCAATGAGGAACTGGCGGGACTGGATGCGCCGGACATCACCGCCGAACCCGATCCCGGCGAGGCCGGCCAGCGCCTTCGTACCCGGCAGCCCCTGCCGCCACGGGCCCAAGCAGTATTGAACGAACTGGCGGCCTGGCGGGAAAATCGGGCACGTCTGGCCGATTTGCCGCGGCGGTGGCTGATGAAGGATAACGTATTGATTGCGATGGCCCTTCAGATGCCTCAGACGATGGACGAGCTAACGGGCGTGAACGGGATGCCCGCCAAAACGGTACAGCATCGCGGCGATGAATTGCTGGCGGCGATAGCGCGCGGATTGGCACAACCCGAGGCGGACGGCCCCGTGGCGGCACCGGCCCTTCGGCGCGATGGGGCATTACGGAAAGAAGTGGATGCCCTCTTGGAGTTGATCCGGACACACGCCACGCAACTGGGGATTGATCCCGCCCTCGTGTGCAGCCGCAACGAGTTGGCGGCGCTGGTTCAGGCTGGTGCAGACGCTCAACCACAAGACCACAACCTCTTGCGCGGCTGGCGCTCGGAATTTCTGCGCACGGCGGGCATTCCCGTGGCAGGTCGGCAGGGGTAAAACATGCTTCTCTTCGCCCTTTGCAATTCTACAAGAAAAATCTGCTGACAAGTCGAACGGATTTTGATATAAATCGTCTTGTGAAGACATCCTCATGGCTAGGGTTGGTGGGGTTCTTGCTGGCGATGGCCTGCGCTTTTGCGCAAGGCGGTGTGCTGGAATCGGACCAATTTCGCGAAGGGTTGCAGCCTCAGGGGGCGGTCAGCGATTGGGGCGGGGTGTTCACGCCCCAGCAAAAGGCCGACCTGGAGGCACGTCTAACGGCGGCCCAAGCGGCAACTGGCGGCGAATTGGCCATTGTGACCGTAGCGTCGCTCAAAGGCGGACATATCGACGATTTTGCGGTGAAGCTGTTCGAGCAATGGGGCATTGGCCAAAAAGACAAAGATAATGGAGTGCTCTTGCTGGCGGCGATTGAGGACCGAAAAATCAGGATTGAACCGGGCTATGGTTTCGAAGGAGCGCTGCCCGATGCCAAATGCGGACGCATTTTGGATGAATTCATTATTCCACGCTTTAAAGAAGGCGACGTCGCAGGCGGGTTGATGGCCGGGGCCGATGTGCTGCTCAAGGTGATGGCAGGCGACGAGATCCCCGCAGCAGACCCGGCCAGCGTGGGGGAGGGCATTGTGCAGTTCATTGTGGTATTCATTTTTGTCCTGATTTGGGGATTGGTTGCTTGGGCGGCAATTACTGGAAAGCGCCTGGGTCGGGGGGGCGGCGCAAGCGGCGGCGGAAGAATCAGCGGCGGTGGCTTTTCTAGTGGGGGAAGGGGATCCAGGAGCAGTTCTGGCGGGTTCAGTGGAGGCCGCTC
>JAQUJC010000110.1 GCA_028681135.1 Kiritimatiellia bacterium
AGTACTCGGCTGGAAAAAATCAGTTTTGAACCGACCTTTTTGTGCCAATTCCGCAATTCGTCCAGATTCTCCGTCTGAGCGTCGTACTTCGCTTGACGCGATGCCGTTATGAAATCCACCAGAGATTTGAACCGACCGCCCACTTGTTCCCCATAATGGGCGATGGAATCGGCCAGCGCCGATTTCTCCAAGGTCAATTTTTCCTTCATCGCGGTGAAATCTCCCCGCTCGATGTCGCCGTCGATGAACGCTTGCAGCAACCGATCCAGACGGGCGGAAATCCGTGCGAGGTCCGATTTCTGACGCTCCACCAAGCCAGCCTGCGCGGCCTGATCCGCCAAAATCCAGCGATTCACCTCCGCCAGCATCAAGGCCGCTGCCTCGTCGGAAATCGAGACCCGCCGGATGCTCGCCCGTAGCAACTGCGTCAGCGCCTCCTCGCGGATCGTCTTCAAATCGCAGGGGCCGCGCCGCTTTCCGCAACGGTAGTACGGGTGCCCGCCCTGGACATCGGAAGTGATTGCGCATCCGCACTCGTGGCAAACGATCAAGCCACGGAAGGGAAAGCGGCTATGCTTCACATAGCGGCCCCGGCCATTTCGTTTCAGGCCCTTCTGAACCTGTTCGAACAAATCGCGCGGAATCAACGGCGGGTGCTTGCCCTCGTAGATTTCCCCGCTGAACCGGAAAAGGCCGATGTAAAAGGGATTCGTGAGAATGTCGCGAACCTTGCTCGCCGCCATGGGCTTGTTGCGCACCCCGAGGAAACCCCAACCCGTTACGGTCTTGGCAAGGCTCGCGTAGGTATAAGCGCCCGTCGCGTAGGCCTCGAACATCTTGCGGATGAACAAGGCCCGCGCCTCGTCGATCACGATGGCCCGCGTTTGCTTGTCGTTGCGGTATCCCGGCGGCGGCATGTTCGGATAGATGCCCTCGCGCAGTTTTTTGCGGAGTCCGCGCCGGATGTTCTCGGAAAGATTGTCCACATAGTATTTCGACTGCCCAAAGGCGATGCTCAGCATGAACTTGCCTTGGGGCGTGTTCTCGAACCAAAAGGTGGGGAACTTCAAGGCGGATACCTTGCCCGTGTCGAGGGCGTAGACGATCCGCCCGCCGTCCACCGAGTTGCGCGCCAAGCGGTCGGGATGCCAGGCCAGAATCCCTTGCGCCTCGCCGCGCTCCATCGCCGCCAGCATCTCGTTGAAGACAGGCCGCCCCGGCTCCTTCGCCGTCTGCGCTTCGATGTATTCATGGACGACTTGAAGCCCTTCCTTCGTCGCCAGCATGCGCAATTCGTCCAACTGCGCTTGAATCGAGAGGATTTGCCGCTCCTCGTCGTCCGTGCTCTTCCGCGCATAGATGAAGTATTTCATTTCTTGGCCCCCTTTGCTGCGCTACAGGTTCTTCCAAACAATCCACTCCTTGAAAAAAGGATTCACAAACTTGAACTCTCCTGAATACCGGTAGATCACTTTCAATTGGGCCAGACGATGCAACGATTTCTTGACCGAGGCTGGATTAGGTATTCCAACGCCCTGAAGGAATGCACCCGAAAACGGAGCGGTGCCGCCCAGCCGCGCCAAACCAACAAGGCATCGCAATTGATGCGCCGTGAGCTGAACCATGATCGATTCATAGCCTTTAGACTCCCGAGAAAAGATTAAATGCATGGCGGACTGGATGGATGGCTTGGTGATATGCGCCTTCTCGTCCGTTGTGTCCCATAGTGCTCCGCAAAACTGCTGCATATCGCCGGGAAGGTCGCCGGAGATGGTAAAGCCGGTGTCCAGGACATCGTCGTCGATCTTTCTCTTGCCCGAGGAAAACTTTTGCTGAAGGAAATTCTTGAATTCGCCGCGGTCCAACGGACCTACTTCGATGGATATTGCAGATTTGAAAAATGGGCTGTCCGGGCTGGTGAAAATGTCATGCATCTGGTTGCGAACGCTTCCTGCAAAAACATAGGGAATCTTGCCGTGGAACTGGATCTTGCTGCGCAAAACGGCGAGCGTTTCTTTCGACGAGCGCAGGTTGAGAATATCCTGGAACTCGTCGAACATCACAACCAGAGGCCTCTTGCGATGGATGCCCTCGATCAAATCGAGGATTCCATCGATTGAATCCGGCTTGAGCGAGACCGAGGCATCCAGCGTAATTGACGGCTCGCCCGTCAAAGGATCAACCGAGACCGTGGGGCGCAGATGAGTCAGCGCGCGGAGAATCCGGTCCAGGAACCCGGACTGCTGTTCAAGAGAGATGATGGCCTTGACCATCCGCTTGCACAGATCATCCGCATCTTTGATTTCCAGCAGATCGACATATAGAATGGACCGATTTTTGATCTGCCGAACGGCTTCATGAACCAAAGAGGTCTTGCCCGTGCGCCGCTCCCCTTGCAGGACGATGTTTTGCCCCGCCTTGATGGCATCTACGACCTGCTTCATGATTATCGGTCTGGGACAGAAATCCGACGCGCTAACCACTTGGCCGTACTTGAATGGATTCATTCGCCTTCTCCTTCGTTATTGTGCTGATTAGCATAATGCTGTTTAGCACCATGTCAACCGCATTTTCTTCCGCCCGCAAGCGGTGGCATGGCGATGTTACGCTTGTCCGCCGCAGTGTTGGCCCCACAGGGGCCAGGACGAAGGCGGAAGCCGCCAGAACCGGTTGCGGGCCTTGAGCCTGCCCGGAAATCTATGACGGCCGTGACGCGGGAAGATTTTGGCGAGTCCGCAAGGCGCGGGGGCGGCGGGGTATTCCTGCCGGACTATCCCCCGCCCGCGCAACACAGCGGATCGTCAAAAGATCCCGCGCCCCTTGGGGGGCGGTTCTTTTCGCGCCGGGGTTCGTTCCCACGCGGAGGACAGACCGCCCTGGGTATGCCCGTCCGCGTGGCGTCTGCCCCAACGCGAAAACTACCGCCATCACGGCTCGCCAGAGATTTTCGGGCAGGCTCCTA
>JAQUJC010000018.1 GCA_028681135.1 Kiritimatiellia bacterium
AAACTGGAGGGACGACCTCCGTGTCGTCCGGGCAAGGCGCCCCCCCCCGTACGAAAGGTTGCCTCTCCGTAAAGTGGTAAGTGAAGGGCTGACCCTGACTTTTCCCCCATCTTTCCCCATCCGTGACTATCAGTGTCCATCACGCCGTTGGCGTGACAGGTTCGTGGTTGTCTACTCTTGTTGGTGCCGCCATGCCGCGCAGTGGCCTCTGGGGTGAAAAATCCGGGCCCAAAAGGCCAAAAACGGCTCGAAAACACCCAAAAATGCAAAAATCGCCATGAAAACGGTCAAATCGAGTCCATTTTTAGCCGAGGTGGGCTCCAAACTGGAGGGACGACCTCCGTGTCGTCCGGGCAAGGCGCCCCCCCCCGTACGAAAGGTTGCCTCTCCGTAAAGTGGTAAGTGAAGGGCTGACCCTGACTTTTCCCCCATCTTTCCCCATCCGTGACATTCGAGTGATTCGTAGTTGAACTCCTCGGTTGTTTCCCATTCTTTTCCTTTCGCGCCTTTCGTAGTTTCTCTTCTCCGTTATCCTTTCCTGAGTTCCTGAGTTCAGATTTATTCCCGGCTTTCCCCTTCCCATCCGTGTCCATTCGTGTCCATCCGTGGTTGCCTGTTTCCTATTCTTTTCCCCTGGTGATCCGAGATTTGAGGAAATTAAGAATGGAATCCGGGGGGGGGATGGGATAGAAAGAAGGGGTATGTTGATCAAGCGCATATATAAGAAAATAATACCCGCCGGAGTTCGGAATTTCATTGCCGGGCACCCGTGGGTGGAGCGTCACCGCAATCGGCAATTGGTGCGGGAGGGGCAAGAACTGGCGGCGACCGCGCGGGCGGAGCGGAAGCCGGATGGGAAGATTCGCGTCGCGTTTATTGTCCAGCGCCCGGCTCTCTGGTGCAATCATGCCAGCATTTACGAGGCCATGCAGGCCGATCCGGCGTTTGAGGTTTCGGTGATTGCTATTCCCAAGCGCCCGCCCGCGGCGGCGGGAGTCGATCTCGCGGAATATGGCCGGCTCCAATCGTTTTTAAGAGAAAAAGGCATACCGTTCTTCGGGGGGTACGATGAATCCGCCCGGGCCTGGATCAATCCGTTGACGTTTGGCCTGCCGGATATCGTGTTTCTGCCTCAGCCTTATACCTTTACGCAGAGCTTCTTATACCATTTCCCCTATCTGAAGCATTTCTGCAAGTTGGCCTACCTGAATTATGGGGCCACGCTGTCAAACTGGCCGCATATCCAATATGAAATGCCCCTGTATGCGGATTGCCGGTTCATTTTCCTGGAAAGCGAGGCTCACAAGGCGCTATTCGCCGCCCACGCGCCCGCGTTGGCGGATCGGCTCTACGTGACGGGTCAACCCAAACTGGACCTGTATCGGGGCCCGGTCCCATCGGACATGGGGCTGTGGAAATGCCCGCAGGCGAAGCGGCGAATCATCTGGGCACCGCATTTTACGGTCACGAATGACCGGACGCCGCACACATTTTCCAACTTCTTTGTGTATTATGATTTTTTCCTGAAATATGCGGCAGCCCATCCCGAGGTCGAATTCGTGTTGCGGCCTCATCCTGAGCTGTTCGAGCACATGGTGGCCGCCGGATTGAAAACCCGGGCGGAGTCAACTGCTTATCGTGATCGCTTTAATGCCCTGCCGAATGGTCAGGTCTATGAAGGGGGGGACATCTTCACGATGTTCCGGCAATCGGATGCCCTGATTCTGGACAGCATCGGGTTCTTGTGGGAATATTTGCCAACACGGAAACCCATTTGCTTTCTGGACAGTCCACGGCGGCAGCGGCTGAATCCGATTGGCGAGAAACTCCTGCACGCCTACTACGCGGCTTGGGAGGCCCGGGAAATCGAGGAGTTCATCGACCAGGTGATTGTCGGCAGCGATGACTGGCGCCGGCGGGAGCGCGAGCGGGTGATTCAACAATGCATGTTCGTGTCGAGTGCGGGGGCCGGGATGGAAATCAAAAACCATATCAAACAGGAGAGTTTATGCCGATCGCCTACATTGGAATGACCGTTGACATTCTTCACCACGGTCACATCAACGTGATCGAGCAAGCTCGGAAGTATGGCGATGTGTTGGTGGGGCTGCTGACCGATGCGGCCATCGCGGATCACAAGCGGCTGCCTTACCTGAACTACGAGCAGCGGGAAAAAATTGTCGAAAATATCCGCGGGGTTGTTCGGGTGGTGCCACAGGAAGAATGGAGCTATGCCCCCAATCTCAGGCGGTATAGGCCGGACTTCATGGTGCATGGAGATCAGTGGCTGGACCCCCTCAATCGTACAAAAGCCTTGGCCGCGTTGGAGGAATACGGCGGCAAGCTGATCGTCATCCCCTATACGAAAGGGGTTTCCTCGCATGAACTGCTGGCGCAGATGAACCAATTGGGGACGACAGCTGAAATCCGGCGCCGGACCTTGAAGCGGTTGCTGGCCGCCAAGCCGATTTCCCGGTTCATCGAAGCCCATAACCCCATTTCCGCCCTGATTGCGGAGAATGCCCGCGCCGAACTGGCGGGAAAAGTGCGGGAATTTGATGGGTTCTGGTCCAGTTCGCTGACGGATTCGACAAGCCGGGGAAAGCCGGACATCGAAGTCTTGGATATCAGCAGCCGGCTGGCCAATATCAATGATATCTTCGAGGTGACCACCAAACCGTTGATTTTCGATGGCGACACGGGTGGCAAGCCGGAACATTTTGAGCTGAACGTGCGCTCCATGGAGCGGCTCGGCATCTCCGCCGTCATCATCGAAGACAAGAAGGGGCTGAAGAAAAACTCCTTGCTGGGGAACGAGGTGCTGCAGACCCAGGAAGACCCCGAGCTGTTTTGCGACAAGATCCGGGCGGGGCGGGCCGCCCGCGTGCAAGAGGATTTCATGGTCATCGCCCGGATTGAGAGTCTGATTCTCGAAAAAGGAATAGCGGACGCGGTGGGGCGGGCGCAGGCCTATGTCAAGGCCGGGGTGGATGGCATCATGATTCACAGCCGGGAAAAAACGCCGGATGAAGTCTATGAGTTTGCCCGCATTTTCCGCAACGAGTTCCCCGAGGTGCCCTTGGTATGCGTGCCCACCAGCTACAACACGTGCACCGAAGAGGAACTGGCGGCGCACGGGTTCAACCTCGTGATCTACGCCAACCACCTGCTCCGGGCCGCCTATCCGGCCATGCAGCAGGTCGCGAACGAAATTTTGCGCGCCGGCCGTTCGCTGGAAGTCGATGATCAGTTGTTGGGTATTAAGCAAATTCTCAAATTGATTCCGGGAACCCGTTAAATGATTGATCCTCTGGAATTCCTTGCGGCTCTTGAAAAGCTGGACATCCGGTTTGTGACCGGCGTGCCCGATTCGCTGCTGAAAAACGTGTGCGCCTGTCTGACCACCCATTTCCCACCGGAAAGGCACATTATTGCCACCAACGAGGGGTCGGCGGTGGGGTTGGCCATCGGACATTATCTGGCGACCGGCCGGCCGGCGCTGGTGTATATGCAGAATGCCGGCTTGGGGAACGTGGTCAATCCCATTGCCTCTTTGGCGGATCCGCAGGTGTATGGGATTCCCATGGTGCTGATGATCGGCTGGCGGGGAGAACTCCTGCCGGACGGGGAGCAGCGTCACGATGAGCCCCAGCACGTCAAGCAGGGGCAGATCACGCTGGCACAATTGGAGATATTGGGAATTCCCTATCGCATTATCGATGGACAATGCGGGGGCAGCGAGCCTCTGTTGAAGGAGCTGGTTGAGTCCGCCTTGTCCCAATCGCGCCCGGTGGCGCTGGTCGTGCGCAAGCAAACCTTTGCTCCATTCGAATTGCCGATGGCGGTCGAAACCAGTTCTTTAACGCGGGAAGCGGCGATTCGGGCCGTGGTGGAGGCCTTGCCCGGCACGGTGCCGATTGTTTCCACGACCGGCATGGCCTCCCGGGAATTGTTCGAGCTCCGCAAGGCCGCCGGCGCGGGGCAGGATCGGGATTTCCTGACGGTGGGCGGCATGGGGCACGCTTCTCAAATTGCGGCCGGCATCGCGTTGGCCCAGCCAAAAAGGAAAACCGTTTGTCTGGATGGCGATGGCGCGCTGTTGATGCATATGGGGGGCTTGGCGATCAGCGCGGATTGTCCGAATTTGCTGCACGTGGTGATCAATAACGGGGCCCATGATTCCGTGGGAGGGCAGCCGACAAAGGGTGCCGTTTTGAATTTTGCCGAGATCGCCAGAGCGTGTGGCTATGCTTCCGTGTTCCGAACGGACAATCCGGATGAAATCGCCGACCGAATTCGGTCCATGCTGGAGGGCACCGGCAGTTCATTTCTGGAAATCAAATGTAAACGAGGCCACCGTGCCGACCTCGGCCGGCCCACCCGGACTCCCGCACAAAGTAAAACAGATTTTGCAGGCTTCCTGCAGAAAGGTATTCCATGAATCCCCAAACCCAGTCCATCACCGATTTTGTCGCCGGACAAAATGAACGCAAGCGGTTGTTCACGGCCGGTCCGGCCAGTTTGCTGCCCGAGAACCTGACCGGCCTTCGACCCTGCTTCGGGCGAGGGGATGCCGACTATACGGAGGTCGAGGATCGCGTTCTTCAGGCGCTGAAAACGATGACCGGACAGACGCAGATTGCCCGGCTGCAAGGTTCGGCAAGCCTGGCTCTGGAAATCATGACGCTGAACTTTCTCCAGGGCCGGGTCTTGGTGGTTTCGACCGGCTACTATTCCGACCGGATGAAATGGCTGGCGGATTCGGCCTTGCGGCGAACGGGGGCGGTCAAAGAGGTGACCTTGCTGGACTGGAAGAACCTGGAGGCCGCAACGGGGCATTTTGACTGGGTTGTGGCTTGTTATACGGAAACCAGTTGTGGCCTGAAACTGCCCATCGAGATGCTTGCCGCGCTGGCCAAACGCCTGGGCGCGCGACTGATGCTCGATGCCACCGCTTCTATCGGATTGGAAGAGGGACACGAATGCGCGGATGTGTTGTCCTTCAGTTCCTGCAAGGGTCTCTTCGGATTGACCGGAGCCTCTTTCATCGCCTTCTCCGAGCCTGCGGCGGTCGAAGTCGATTCCTTCTATCTCAAGCTGGATACTCACTTGAACCGGCTCATGACCGGTCCGTATCATACCATTTGCTCGCTGGCGGACGTCCTCCCCACCCACAGCGATTTCCGCGCGGCTGTCGTGGCAAACAAAAAAGCTTTTCTGCAGCGGATGGAGACTCACCTGACACTGCCGGTCAGTCACCAGCCACAGTTGTGTACCCATGTGAATTGCGAGATAGGCAGCTGCGACCCGCGAGCGCTTCTGTATAAACCGCGCAGCAACGTCGGCGGCAGCGTGGTCTGCCACCTGGGCGAGGTCCATCTGGGGCGGGCCGCGCGCGGCGAGATTTTGAATGCGCTCGAGGTTGCAGGTAAACCCTTCTCAGAAGGCGTCGGCACGTGAAAAAGAAAAAACGGATCCTGGTCGATATGTCAGCCACGCTCATCCACCATGGGCACGTGCGCCTGCTCAAGGCAGCCAGCCAACTGGGCACGGTGGTGGTGGCGCTCACGACGGATGATTGCCTCCGGGCCAAGAAGGGCTATAAACCGGAATTGAGTTTCGCGGAGCGCAAGGAAATCCTGGAATCGATTCGCTATGTGGATGAAGTCATCCCGTCTCCCTGGAAGATTGACAATGCCTATCTCGATCAGCACAAAATCGATTTGCTGGTACATGGTCACGACAATTCCAATCCGATCGACCCCAAACGGCTGGTGATCCTGCCCCGCACCCGGGGGATCAGCAGCAGCCTGTTGCGAAGCCGCGTGCTGAAGGCTGTGGCTCAGATATTAGCGAAAGGGAACGTGTCGTAGAGCGCGGACCAAGACAATGCTTCCATTGCAAAGCATGGAGATCAAGGAATGAATCCCTATTCAATATGCATATGCGGCGGTGGGCATATTGCCCATGCAACCGTTGCATATCTATCCAGCAAAGGCGCTGAGGTATCGGTTTTCACGCGGCGGCCTGCTGATTGGCATGAGCGTATTACGGCGAACCTGCCTGAAGGCAAGAGTCTGTCCGGAGTTATTCAACAGGCCTCTGCGGATCCCTGCGTGGCAGCCGATGCCGATATTGTGATCGTTGCAGTCCCGAGATTTGCCACCGCAGAAGTGCTTGCAAAAATTGGACCGGTCTTATCTCGGGGACAAGTTCTTTTAGCCATCCCGGGCGGCGCCGGGTTTGACTGGATGACAGCCCATCTGGTGCGACGAGGTGTGGAAGTGGCCTGTCTGCAACGAGTACCGATGATCTCTCGCACCGAGAGGTATGGGCAACTTGTTGCGATTAAGGGATACCGAAAAGAATTAAAAATGGTGGCCATGCCAGACACGGCATACGGAAAAAACCAAGCGTTGATTGAGGATCTGTTTGACCAGCCTGTAAAGAAAATCACAAGTAGCCTTTCTCTGACATTGAACAGTTCTAATCCAATTTTGCATCCCGCTCGCGTGACTACCATGTTTACGGATTGGCAGCCCGGAACGGTTTATCCACGGGCTCCGTTGTTTTACGAGGAGTGGGACGAGCAGGCAAGCGCAGCATTGATCCATGCGGATGCCGAGTTGATGGCGGTTAGTCGGCTTATTCCTGAGGTGTGGGTCGATGCAGTGCCGGTCTGCGAGTACTACGAATCAACGGGGATCAAGACGTTAACCGCTAAAATTCGTTCAATCCCGTCGCTTTGGGGTGTTAAATCCCCGATGGTTACTGCGGGACCGGGCTGGATCCCCGATCTGTCATCCCGATATTTTACAGAAGATGTTCCCTTTGGGACCGTGGCAATCAAGGCGGTGGCGGAAATGGTTAATGTCAAGACTCCCGTGATCGATGCTTTTATTGCGTGGATGCAACAACACTTGAAGACCACTTATTTGATTGATGGGAGGCTCAATGTTTCGGGCTGTAAGGGGTTGCCAATTCCACAAAACTACGGGTTATGTTCTTTGCCCTCGCTGTTGGGGAAGAAGATCGTCCCAGATAGTGGAATAGAATAAGCCAGTCGAGGGTTCGTTTTACCCCCGGAAAGAACCCAGCCAGGAGTGCGTGGACTTGGCACTGGCGCCGACCTGGCCCAACAAGGGAGTTGTTGTGGTGAATGACGGTTTGCCCGTGGGCACGCAATTCCTTAAGCCGATCGGCTACAGGCGGAGGAGCCGGACCGGGGCGTCGGTCAACGTCTTGATTTGCGAGCAAAAGGCTTTTTGGTCGGAACGTGTGGGGGCGGAGAGCGGGGTGAAGGGGATGCCCAGCTGGCGGTATTTGGATTCGGCCAGATGATGAAGGGGCAGCAGTTCGATCGGGGCGGGGGGTAACTCTTGAAGCCGGGCCAGCAGGGATTCCCGCTTCCCCGGGACATCCAGAAACTCCCGAATCAGAACCAGACGGTAGGTCATTTCCGCCGCCGCAACCTGGAATGCGGCAAGGTTTTGTTCGAAAACGTCCGGCGGCAGGGAAATTTCAGGATTGAACACGGGGGTTGTCATCCATTTCAAATCCAGCAGCAGGTGGTTGATGAAAGGCAGAAGGATCGGGGCCTGTTCAGGGGGGAAGAAGCCGGACGTTTCAAAGGCGATGTGAATTCCCTCTTCCCGAAGCGCTTCCAGAAGGGGCCGAAGAGCTCGGGCATGGAGAAACGGTTCCCCCCCGGAAAAGGTGACGCCGCCGTTGGAATCGCGATACAGTGCGGCATCTTTCATGAGGTGCTGGAGGACCGCGTCCTGTTCCACGGGAGAAGACGCCGGATGCACGGCGCCCAGCGGGCAGGTTCGGGGAGCGGCACCTGATTCAGGGAATGGACAGCCGGCGCACAGGGGGGCATCCGCCTGGATGTGCGCGATGCATTTCTGCTCATCGAAGAAGGCCGGTGGGGTGAGGGGAATGGCCTCCGGATTGGAACACCAGGGGCAGGCCAGGGCACAGCCCTGCAGAAAGACAGTGGTGCGGATGCCGGGGCCGTCATGCAGGCAGTGGCGCTGGATGCGGACTATGGGCAGAGACATGACGGGGCTGTCCGGCGGATGAATTCGTCCTGATACGCAACCGGCAGATCACAGAAGTAGGCGGAAAATCCCCAGACCCGGATGATGAGGTTCGGATATTTTTCCGGATGCGCCCGGGCGTCCAACAGCTGCTCATGGGAGAGCACGTTCAGCTGGACTTCATAGGCTCCCCGGTGAATGCCGTGCTTGAGAATCTTCGCCAGAGCGGGAAGGTCCGCCAGAAAGGAGGGAGGAATGATGAAGTCCACCACATTTCCGTTCAGCCAGGTTGTGTTGTACGTGAGGGAGCCGCCGAAATCCAGCGCCTCGGCGATATCGATGTCGGGAGATAATGGAATGATGTGGGCGGCCACCGGGGCCGAGGCCTTCCGTCCGTCCAGGGAGGCGGGAATGGACTCCGCCGAGTCCACATACCGGGAGGAGGCGAATCCCATCCGGGCTTTGTGTCCATTGATTGTGTGATGTTCGGTGACACGGGTGAGCATCTGCATGATCTGCTGCGTGAGCATAAGCACATCCGGGTGAGTGGAGCCGAACTGAAGCGGGGATCTCTGCGCCAGTTGCCGGACATCCTCGCGTCCCTCAAAATTGGTTTCCAGAATGTCCGCCAGTTCCGGCAGGGTGAAGCGCGGTGTGTCATAGACCAGTTGTTTGATATTCAGCAGCGCGTTGATGGTGTTGGGCAGGCCGACCACCTGCCGGCCATGGAAGTTATAGCGCGTGCCCTCTTCGGAAATATCTTTTTGGCGGGTGTGGCAGTCCGGGAATAAGAGCGACAAAAGCGGTGCCGGGGTGAAGTCCACGGTCTGACGGGATGGCGGGAGGGATTTTTTCAACTGTTCCTCATACCGCCGCAGAAAAGACGGGAAATCCGGAATGGGCTCGTTCGGAAGCTGCCGGAGCAGATCGGTAAAGACCAGCAGGGGAAACAGGGCGGGCGAGATATTGGTCTGATCAAAGGACTTGCCGATGACGTAGGGTTCCCAGCAAGCGCCAATGGCGGCTTGCAGGCTGTCTTCCGGGGAATAGCCATGCTCTTGCATCAGCGGGATGACGAGGTCTTCGTTGACGAGGAGGGGGGATCCGCAGCCGGTGGCCATGCAGCTTGCCGCCGCCAGCCAAAGATTGTCAGACGTGTGGGCTCCGACGCGGAGGATGCACTTGGGGTCCGGAATATTGAGTTCTTGAAACACTTCAAGAAATAGAAAGGTCAGGTCGTGTTCAAAGGAATCCGACTCCGGGGTTCTGCCGCCCAGCATGATGACCTGGCCCGTGTCGCCGATGAGCTTGATGCTCTTGAACCGGGTATGGGCACCCAGTTGCCGGATAAACGCCTTGAGCATCTCCTTGGCTTCGGCATGCGTGATCCGGTTGGCGCGGATATCGGCATCATAGTAGGGGGCGAGGACCAGATCGAGCCGGCCAAGACCGTTGTGCAAATACCGGTTTTGCCAAAGAAGTCCGTTGTAGAAGAGGATCTTTTGCAGCGCTTCATCGAAGCTGGCGGGGGGGCTGGACGGAAGGCGGCGGAGATAGTCCGCAACTTGGCGGGAGCGCGCGGTGCCTTGCCGTTCCAGGTGGGCGGCCACTTTCTCGATCAAGTGCAGAACGGACCGGATGGTGATGTCCATGGATCGGGCAAAGGGCGTTTGCGGATCGCGCGGACGAAGATCCTCCAGGTTCAAGTGGAAAACTTCAGTGTAATCGGGGGACAGGCTGGCAATGGAGGTGCAGTGAGGCGGTTGGATGAAAATCAGGTGATCGTCCAGCGGATAGAAATACTCCGTTTCAAGGGGAGAAGGCTTGAACCAATGAAGAAGCCGGGCAAACTGCTCAGCGGCGGCCACCTGCGGCTGGGCGGGATCTTCTGCGGGAAGGGAAAAGCGGCGCTGATGCCGATAAGAGAGAAAATCCCGATAGAACTGAAACCGGGAAGAATGGCGTCGCGGGGCCTGCCGGATATAGCCGAGATAGTCACCAAACTGATGATGGACGGAAGGGGGCAGGCACCGCTGGCCGACTTGTTTGATCGAATGTTTCAGTGTGTTCATTGGCTTGCCAAATCAACAAAACCTATCCAAAATAAGGGCAATTGATTAGTTCTAAAGTTTACAACAAATGGACAGCGAGTGCAAATGAATGGGAACCCTCTAGTCAGCGTTATTATATGCGTATACAACGCCGAGCGCTATATCGGAGAGTGCTTGCGCAGTGTGTTTTCTCAGACCTACTCCCATTTAGAACTGATTGTGGTGAACGATTGCTCCAATGACGGAACCGTCGCCGAAGTCGAGAAGTTCGATGATCCCCGTCTTCAGCTGATTCACCTGCCAACGACAAGCGGGGGGCCTGCCGTTCCTCGTAATCGCGGCGTCGATGTGGCCAAAGGGAAGTATTTCGCCTTTCTGGATGCGGATGATCTCTGGCTGCCGGAAAAACTGGAGAAGCAGGTGGCCTTGATGGAGGCACATCCGGAGTATGGCTATACCCACACGGCTTGCTGGAAAATCGATGATAAAGGGAATCGATTGGGTGTGCGTCACGGGGATTTGCTGCCTCCATCCGGCCCGTATTGGGAGGTGCTGCTTCAGCAGGTGTGGATGTCTTCCAGTACAGTGATGGTTTCACGCAAAAGCTGGGAACAGTTGGGTCCCTTCAACGAAACGGATGAATGGCGGGTGCATGAGGATCTGGAGTTTGCACTACGGTATGCACAAGTCATGCCCTTTGGTGTGTTGACTGAACCACTGGCAGAGTATCGTCTGACTCCCGGAAATATCTCGAGTCGGAAATGGAAAAATATCGGACGGGATTATACTCTCTATATTCACGTTTACCGGACCCCTTCGCTGTGGAGGGGTGGGATATCCCGGCGCCAGTTCCGGATGCGGGTTCTGGGTATGGCGGAGGAGGGGGCCTATTATTGGCGTGCCCGGAAACGGTGGGCAAGGGCCTTGTGGTTCGTGGGGCAGATGCTCCAATTGTGTCCGTTTGCACCTGGTGGGTGGCAGCAACTGGCCGCGGTGGGATTGCGGCGGATGTGATTGCACCCAGGAACAAACGGTCATGAAGGGAAAGACGATCTATCATGTGACCCGCGTGCCGGTCACGATTCCCCTCACTTCCGGTATGATGCCCTTGACGGTGGAGTTGGGTGTGGAACAGATTCGTTTTTCCCTACGCTGGCATAACCTCCAGCAGCATAGCTGGCGACTGGGGGATGCCCTGCGCCAATGGGGAATCCGTTATTACGGCACGGAGTGGAACGGGTTGGTGCCGATTCTGGATGAGCGCCTGATCTTGTGGCGTCTAGGACGGTCGCGGGAGCCGCGCATTGCCCATTTCCTGTGGGGGGAATATGGGGCTCCGAAACGGGTTGAACCCTACCATTGCCGCGGGTTGCGGGTGGTGGTAAGCGTCCACTGCAGCGCGCGGCGCTGGGAGCGCGTCTGGCTGCGGCCGGATGGCTATGCAAACGCCGACCACGTCGTGCTGACGTCGGAGAGTCAGCGGCCATGCGTGGAGCGGCATGTGCCGTCGGAGCGGGTCACCACGATCCTGCATGGGGTCGTCACCGACTACTTTGCGCCCCCGGCCGTGCGCGAACCGCGTGCGGCCCGCTACCGCCTGCTGCTGACGGGCAATACCGAGCGTGATCATGAATTTGCAGCGCAGGTGGCTGCCAAATTGCCAGCGGACAAGTTCGAGTGGCGGATTCGCACCGATTCCGGCGACCGGAAGCATTATCAGGTGGGGGGCAGCGTGACCTTGCTGCCGCGCTTGTCCGATGCCGACCTGCTGATGGAATATCAGCAGGCTGACGTGTTGGCGCTGCCGATGCTCGACAGCGCGGCAAACAATGTGATCCTTGAAAGTATGGCCTGTGGCACACCGGTGATGACGAACTGCGCGGGTGGCGTGCCAGAATATGTGGCGTCGGACTGCAATTTTGTTCTGTCCAATGATCGCAACGTGGACGAGTGGGTCGAAAAACTGCTGTGGTTGGAGCGGAACCGGGAGGTGGCTGAGCAAATGCGCCCAGCCACGCGGGCATGGGCAGAGCGGTTCGACTGGAAGATCATCGCCGAGCAGTATCGCGCGATGTATCGCGACGTGCTGGGGCGGGGGTGAGCACGATTTCAGGTCAGCCATGACTACTGAGGATATAAAGCGGAAAAGAACTGCTGCGATGCCTTGGTGGTATGCCGCGCTGGGCGTGGGGATTATGGTGGCCTTGGTTTGGATGATGGTCCCTGCGCGGGATCATCAGCAAGAGACGGTGGTTCCCGAACGAATGCCCCTGTGGGGAGCCAATGCGGCGGCCAACGAACCCAACGCTTTTGTAACCGTTTACAAGCCCCAACGCACCAGCGGCGCGGCCGTGGTGATCTGTCCGGGCGGAGGCTATGGGGCGTGGGTGCTGGAGGCGGAAGGCCATCGTGTCGCCCGCTGGCTGAACCGTCATGGTATCGTGGGGGTTGTTCTTGAATATCGCTTGCCCCATGGCCAGCCGGAACGCCCTTTGGCCGACGCTCAGCAGGCGATCCGGACTCTACGTCGCCACGCCGCTGCATGGGGGGTGCAAACCAATCAGATTGGCATTCTGGGCTTTTCGGCGGGGGGGCATTTGGCGGCCATGGCGGCCACCGTGGAAGAACCGGTTTTGCACGCGAAGTTGCTCGAAAACGAAGCCGAAAATTTCCGGCCGGACTTTGTCCTGTTGCTTTATCCAGTTATTTCGATGGATGAGTTGGCGGACAGCGGGTCCCGTCTGAATCTGCTGGGGTCCAATCCCACGCGGGAACAGGTGCATGCCTTTTCAGCGGATCAGAGAGTGACGAGCCGCACCCCGCCGATGTTTCTGGTACATGCCCGGGATGATGCCATCGTGTCGGAGGCCAACAGCCAACGCATGGTTGCCGCATTGCGGGCGCAGGGAGTCCCGGTCGCATTCCACCCCTTGGAATCTGGCGGGCATGGATTGGGGTATGGCGGCCGTCTGTGGGAGCAGTGGCAGCAACAGGCGTTGGAATGGATGCGCAACCAAGACATTCCTGTCTTTGAGAAATAACGCCGTGAATGGGCCGACGCACAAGGTGACGGGAGGAAATAGGCGTTGCCAGCCCGAACTCCATGATGCAACTATCCGGGCCATGACTGCCAACCGCGAACACATTGTGCCGCTGACCAGTATTCGGATATTTGCCGCAGTTCTGGTGGTGGTCTTTCACTATGGCCGTTCAACCTGGCCGTTTGCTGAGGGGGTCCTTCATCGCATCTCCGCGTCGGCCGGCTCATCCGTCGCATTTTTCTTTTTCCTGTCGGGCTTCATTCTGGCCTACGCCTATCAAACCTATGACTGGCAAAAAGCGGGAGCGCTGCGCAATTACTATGTCGCGCGCCTGGCGCGGATTTATCCGCTGTATCTATTGGCGTTGCTGGGCGCGGTGGCGGTCAAACTGGGCTATACGTATTGGGACCGCTTGTCCATTCTGGATGCCGCGGCGGATTTTCTGGTTCATGCCGGCCTGATGCAGGCCTGGCTGCCGGACCGGGTGTTCCAATGGAATATTCCCGGGTGGTCGCTCTCGGTCGAGGCCAGTTTCTATCTCCTGTTCCCCCTGCTGGCGGGCAAGGTGCTGGCCTTGCGGCGCGGGGTGGCCCTGGCGATTTTTGCCGGATTGTTTGGTGTTTCCCAGATCGCCTGGGGGCTGGCCCGGAGTGTGATCTGGGTGGATTGGTTCTATCGCAGTGATACGGTCCACCACCTACTCATGTATCACCCCATGGTGTATTGGCCCGTGTTTGCCTTGGGCATGTTGGCCTTTCGTATTTGTCGCGAACCGACTCGCCGGTTCCGTCTGTCACCGGCCGGAATGAGCGGACTGTCGCTGGCGGCGATGGCGGCCATTGTGCTGGCGGCGTATCTGGCCAATGACCAGTGGAATTACAGCATTTATGTGGGATTGCTGGCTCCGGCCTATGCCGTCCTGCTGTATTCGCTGCGAGAGCCGCGGAGTTGGGTTTCCCGAATGCTATCAGTGCGGTGGCTGCAATTCCTGGGGGAAACCAGCTATGGCGTATATATATTGCAACTGCCGGTCTATGGCGTGTGGTGCCTGGCCGGGGTGGTGCCGACAGAATTTCCGGGGGGATTTTACTTGTACCTGGCCTCACTTCTAGGCGTTTCGGCTGTTCTGTATCAGTGGTTTGAGCGTCCAATGCGTCGTTGGCTAAGGACCAAGTTGGGGCGAGGATGAGGGGGGAAGAAGATGAAAACTCACAGCGCGGTACCGCCGTAATCAAGGGGAAAATACAACCACGGATGAACACCTATGGACACTGATGAGGGAACGGAAAGGAGAGAGAATTTAGCAGGAAAACAGGAAGCATCAGGAAAACAGGAAGAAAGCGGTTTACCCCAAAAGTTACAGATGAGAGACAAAATCTCCGGTCATGTTGAGTGCAGGCGCGCAGCGCCGGAATCGAAACATCTCGGCCTGATGCTGGTGGCGGGCATACGGGGTCAAGCTGAGATCCCTCGACACGATTCAGAGCGCGCATCTGTGAATCATTGTGCAATTTGTTCAGGGGCACAGATTCATAAGTATCCTGTTAGAGTTGATCGGAAACTCGGCTCGGCAGGGATCCGCCACACGCGGACAGGCAGCCTCGCCCTACCCAACACCAATGGCCAGATCAAGGTAGGGCGAACCCTCCGGGTGAGCCGGAAACCTATAGCTATTCGCAGATGCACCTGCTCGGGATGACAGCCTTAAAGAGACTCAAGATCGCAGGAATTGTCTAGTGCTCTTTGTATCTCATCTTGGTACGTTTCATAGATGAGCCGATGGCGATATATTCTCTTGGATGCGCTGGCGCGGAGAGGGCTGTCCCCCGTGCGGGGCGGAAAGGGAATTGTGGTGTTTACGCCGGGGCATTTGGGGGATGTACTGCATGTGGTGCCGATGCTCAAGGCGTTGCGGGCCGGGAAACCGGAGGCCAACATCATGTGGTTGGTGGGGCCTTGGAGCGAGTCATTGGCGCGAAGATATAGCCATTATGTGGATGGGATCCGCATTTTTGCCCCCCAGTTGCCAACCTTTACCCGGGGGCGGCGGGACTGGCAACAAAGCGCCTGGCGGCAGTGGCGGATGGCTCGCCAATTGCGCGCGAAGGGCATCGAGGTTTTCATTGGGCCGCTGAATGGCGTCGGACGGTTTTTAGCCAATGCCCTTGCGCCGCGGCTGTGGAGTGGCATCGGGGATCGCCGTCCGCCACGGGTGCAGGCTGGCATCCGTACCGTTGTCCAACCGTATGAAAAGGATCGTTATGAGGCGGATGCCTGGTGTGGATTGTTGACGCCGTTGGGAATTGAAGTGCAGGCTGATCGTCTGGAATATGTGGTGACGCCGGAGGAGCGCGCGGCGGCGGCGGCCTTTTTGCGGGCGGAGGGGGTGGCGGATTCGCGTCCGCTGGCATTGATGGCGCCGGGCTCGGGCTGGAGCGGCAAGAATTGGCTGCCGGAGCGGTTCGGAGAAGTGGCAGAATGGCTTTCAGGTTTTGCGCTCGGCGACTGCGGGTCGCTGGATGCTGCTCAAGGCAACCCGGACCATGTGGAATTTGAACAGCCCGGCTCTCCCGACCACGGGGAGTGTCGGGATCGCCCTACCGAAAGCCTGCGCGACGGGTCTGAGGTAGGGCGTCCCGACTCTCCAAGAGGTCGGGACCGGATGAGCCGTAGCAACGGCTTTCAAATCGCGTGGGTGGGCGGTCCGGGCGAAGAATCGCTGGTGCCCACATCCCGGAGGGAGGACTTCAACTGGGTGGGGAAAACGTCGATTCCGTTGCTGGCGGCGTTGATGGAGCAAGCCAAGCTGTTTGTCGGTAACGATAGCGGGCTGCTGCACATCGCGACGGCGCTGGGGGTGCCGACGGTGTCCATGTGGGGGCCGACCAGTCCGGGAAAGTGGGGGCCCAAGGGATCGATTCATCGCCACATCCGCAAAGTGGAGCGATGCGAGGGCTGCATCTATTGGGATTATCGTGAAACCTGCCGCCACGACCACGTTTGCATGAGAGCGGTGCAGGTGGATGAGGTGATCCAGGCTGTCCGGGATATTCTGTGAATTGCGCGGATCGAGTCCTCTGGCGTAATATGACTGGCCACGCATGATTTTTAACTCGCTAGTTTTCTGGGTCTTTTTTGCGGTGGTGTACGGAGTGTACCGGGCGCTGCCGCATCGTGGCCAAAATATCCTGTTGTTGGTTTCCAGCTATTTTTTCTATGGCTGGTGGGATTGGCGCTTCCTGTCCCTCATCTTTATTTCCACAGTGGTCGATTACTGGGCGGGATTGGCGATCGACGGGGCGGGGCCGAACGAGCGCCGCCGCCGCATGGCCATCTGGGTGAGTATGGCCACCAACCTCGGCATTTTGGGGTTCTTCAAATACTTCAATTTTTTCGCGGACAATCTCGTTGTGCTGCTGCAGACCATCGGGGTGACGACGCCAATTCGGCACCTGAACATCATCCTGCCGGTGGGCATTTCCTTCTACACCTTCCAGACCATGTCCTACACCCTGGACATTTATCGCGGTCAGTTGCGGGCCACGCGCCGGTTTATCGATTTTGCTGCCTTTGTTTCGTTCTTTCCCCAGTTGGTGGCGGGGCCCATTGAGCGCGCAGCCAAACTGTTGCCCCAAATTGCGAATCCACGCGTGATCTCGCGCGAGGATATGCAGAGCGGGGCATGGCTGGTGTTCTGGGGATTATTCAAGAAATGCGTGATTGCCGACAATCTGGCGGTGCTGGTAGATGGCGTGTTCGGAGTGGAAACCGCCACAGGCGCGACGGCTTTGTTGGCGCTGTATGCGTTTGCTTTCCAAATCTACTGCGATTTCTCAGGATATTCCGATATTGCCCGGGGGCTGGCGCGCTGGATGGGGATTAAGTTGATGCTGAACTTCAACAACCCCTATTTTGCAGCTAATCCGAAGGATTTCTGGGCGCGCTGGCATATGAGTTTGTCGACCTGGCTACGAGATTATCTGTATATTTCGCTGGGCGGCAATCGCCGGGGCCCCAGACGGCGGTATGTCAATTTGATGCTGACGATGGTGCTGGGGGGCCTGTGGCATGGGGCGGCCTGGACCTTTGTGGTGTGGGGGGCGTTTCATGGTTTTTTATTGGTGGCGTACCATGCGTGGACGGCGTGGTTTGCTTCGCAGGGCGGCGTGGCATCCAAGCGCTGGATATGGGCGCGGCGGGTGCTCATGTTCCATGTTGTGTGTTTAGGGTGGTTGTTTTTCCGGGCGGCGTCTCTGACGCAAGCGGGGCATATGTTGCAGCTCATCGTGACCAATTTTGCCTGGAACGTGCAGGCGACAAATATGCTCGTGGCGCTGACCTTGTTCTGTCTGCCGCTGTGGGTAGTGCAGAACCTGCAGGTCGCATCCGGGCGGCTCACCGCACCGACGGAATTATCGCTGCTGCCGCGGGTGGCGTTGTATGCCGTTTTGATTCTGATGGGTGTGGCCCTGGGCAATACCGGCGGCGGCGCATTTATTTATTTCCAATTTTGACATGAAACATTCAGATCAACCGATGCCAAGATCTTCGACACCATCCGATGTGCGCGACCTGGAACGAGCCTTTCTGAAAAAGGGCTGGTGGCTCTTCCCGTTGGGAGGGGTGCTGGCGGCATTGGCGGTCGGGGGACCCTTTTGGGCCTGGGTGGATGGTCAGCCTATTGTTTGGCCGGGAGGGGGCGGGCTGATGTGGCGGGTGCTGATCGGGGCGCTGATTGGTGGGAGTATCCCTGCGGTCTGGGCCTTGGGCTGGTGGGTCCGGACGAAGCGGGGACGAGTGGCACTGGCGGTGGCGTTGGTGGTGGTTGCGGCAGAAGGGCTATTGTTGCAGCCGACAATTCAGGCGGCTTTGTGGCTGGCCACCCGGGCACGGCTGGAGGCGGATCAGTCCTTCATGCGCGAAGTCTGCTATGTGCGCCTGGAAGAAAATGTGGGGCGCAGCGATGAGCGACCGGCCATCATCCTGGTGGGGTCCAGCCAGGTGTTGAACGGAGTCGATGTGGCGTTGCTGGGGCAACTGGTGCACCCCGCTCCGGTTATCCGTCGGGCCATGTTTGGTATGACGCCGCTGAAAACCTTGGCGATGCAGGCGTATATGCCTTTTCGGGCGGGCGATACCTGCGTACAATATCTTTCGGAATTTGATTTTACCAATCAGGCGGCATTCCCCTTTGCCTGGTTGCGGCCATATGGATCATGGAAAACGGCACCAGAGGTATTGCGTTGCCTGTCGTGGCGGGTCAAGGTGCGGCATTGGCGCGAAGTGATCGACTACCTGATGGCCGCAACAACCGAGTGGTGGCGTGCCCGTGATGCGTTAAACCGGATTGTGTTTCGTTTCTGCGTTACGGACCAAGGGGAGGACGCGGGACACGAGAGGGGGAGGCCATTGGACCCGGCAATGGCCGCGGAACAGGCGCGCGGAGACTTGAGATTTGAGGCGGCGGAATGGGCCGCTTTTCAGCGCCTGGCTCAGCGGCTGAACGCTCAACAGGTGGTCATGGTGGTCTTCGAGGGGGATGTCAATCCGGCGATATATTCCGATCAGCGCCGACGGGCCAAACAGACCGTCCGGGAACGGCTGAAAGATGTCCTGGCCACTGGGGCGGGGCGCTATGTCAGTCGGGAGGAGCAGGCGTTGGACCTGGAGCCCGGCGATTGGCGCGACATGACCCATCTGAGCCATAGCGGGCGCGAGAAGCTGACCCGCCGAATCGCCCAGGAACTCTCCGCCAGTGTCATGCCTATAGATTAGAGACGATGCAATCGGTGGGGGGGGGCGTTGGGACTGAGTACGATGGGCGTAAGGTGGAGCGGCTTGCCCCCCCTGTGGTGTTGATGCTAACTGTCGCCAGTAACTTTTTAGGGCGCACGACAAAATTTGGGCACGACCGCGCTTTCCCACGCCGCCACATGCTTGCCCGCCGTCTTGTCCGCTGTAGCCTTAGCGCAGGCGGAAGCCTTGGCGGAGGTGGATCGCGGCTAGTCCAAAGCGGCGTCATGCCGTCGCACTCCAAATCAAACCCAAGCATTTGATCATTTTACCCCCGCACGGGTAGGCAAATAGTCAGAAAATGGGGAAAAGAATGCCGCTTGACTATATTGTTGATCACGGATATATTCGTGATCATAAATATAAGGCGGTACATGAAATCGAAGCATGAATATCTGGAAGAGGGAGTGGCGGCACTTCTCGAATCTCGGGGCTGGCGGGTTTCCCAAAAGAAGTTGTCTGCCGGACAGGTTTGGTTAAACAAGGCTGGCCGTGACGGCCATCCGGCGCTAATCGTTGAATACAAGGCGCTGAACGTGTATCGGGGGGCTGACTTCCGCGCGGCGGTCGGAGATGCTATTTTGAGGTTTCGGCATGGAGACCAAGGGGCCCATTCTGGGCCGAAACGCTTGTTGTTAGCCTTTTTGCTGCAGCGCATGAGCCGTAAAGCAGAAGAAGATCTTCAAGAATATTCTCGGGCCTATCTTTCCGATCTGCAATGGATTCTTCTGGCCGAAGATGGGTCCATTGTTATGCATGTCCAGGGACAAGACGCGCGCGTCTCGCGTCCTCCGCGTCAGGACGCCGTCCGCAGGGAGCCCGGAGATCAGGGCAGCCTTTTTTCGCCGAACAACCAATGGCTCTTCAAGGTGCTGCTCTTGGGCGGGATGGATCCCAAGTATTGGGGCGGTCCCGCGCGGCAACCGGAGAGTGTAGGTGATTTTGCAAGTCTTGCGAAAGTACCGCAACCCTCTGTTTCGGCATTTGTGAGGAAGGCCCAACAAGAAGGATTCCTGAAGAAAGGCTCCAGCGGTTTTGTTGTCCAGCGCCAGCGGGAGTTGCTGGATGATTGGGGCTACGCGCTCAAGAGCAAGGCGCGCCAGGCCATAAACCTGCGGTTTCTTTATCCGGGCGAGTCCGAGGAAGAGTTCCGGCGCAAGTTGCGCTCTTATGGCAACGACCAACCAGCGGGTTCGGCTTCGTTTCCGGTCGCGATCGGCGGGCACATGGGCTGCCACTTGTTAGGCTTGGGCCGGTCGAATGTACAATCGGCGCGCCTCTATGCTGTGGGGGGGATCAAGGAGTTGCTCGCGGCGCTCGACTTGGTAGAAGATCCTGGGCCATCCGGGCCGGTTTCCCTTGTGATTCAGCGTAATCGCGGCTCCATCTTGCGCGGGGCCGTATCGGTGGATGGTGTGTGGGGGCGTGACGTGCTCCAGTGCTATTTCGATGTGCGATTTTCCTATGCGCGCGGCCAAGAGCAGGCCGACTACATCTACGAGCGCGTCCTGCAGCCGCATTTTGAATCGAGGAAATGATGTTTCAGAGTTTGGCATTTGATGCATTTTTCATAAAGGCGACGGCGGCACTAAAACCGTATCTTGGCGATCTGGTCTGTATTGGCGGATGTGCCAATGCGCTGTATCGCTATCATGAGCACGCGCATGACATGCCGTTTCCCTCCCTCGGTACAAAAGACATCGATTGGGCCTCGCCCCAAAAGTTGCTTCAGGGGAAACGGAAATCGATTGCTGAACTCATGATAGCGGCACAATTCCGGGAAGAAATTATGGGTTCTCAGGAAAAGGCGGTCGTGAAGTACAGTCCCAAGGACGAGAATCTTGCCGCCGACATCGAATTTCTTTGTTCGGAGTCGGGGCTTCCGGGCGGCAGGAGCCGGAGTGGCACGCCACTGCCCCACGCAGTACAACCCGGACTGATGGTGCAGCCCTTGCGCTACTTGGAGTTGCTGCGGCACAACACATGGAAAATCAATCTTGATCTTATTCCCGAGTTTGTTGCCTTGCATAACCTGCGAATCCGAATACCAAATCCGGCCGCCTATGTGGTTCAGAAAGTGTTGATTCGAGATCAGCGTCGCAGTTTGCAGTCGGCAGCCAAGGATTGCTATTATATCTACGAGGTGGCGGTCATATTTCGCAATGCTCTGGATGCTCTCGCCCAGGAGGCGGCATCACTTCGGGAGACGTTTAAGCCGTGGCTGAAGAGATTTCCTAAAATAGCGGACGCGTTGTTCGCTGATGAAAACGCCGAAGGACCCGTATCTGCTCTCCAGGTCTTTACCGAAATGGGGGGGATTCAAGGAGTAAAAACCGGTGACTTGACTGCTGAGATGATTTCTAAAGCGGTTGCCAAACTGCTTGATGCGATGAAGTGAATCCGGGGGGGGAGGGGGCGTGGGTCTCCAGATCTCCAGCTGGTCGAGCAGCAGGCTGCGCCCCTGCAAAACAGGCACTGAGCGGAACCGTAATTCTTTCGTCGTGCGCCCAATTCTGGAAAGGGAAACGGTTGTATGTGAGTCGGGGGGTGTTCTATACTGCAGGGCGATGAGTCTGCTTGGGTATATCGGAGCAAGTGTGCGCGCGCGGGTGGCGCGCGCGGTCCGCGTGACGGCGGTGGTGTGGGCGGTGCTGGTGAAGGCGCTCCAGCCGAAGACGTGGACGGCGCCGATGCGCAACGTCTTGGCGCGGCAAATTTTGTTTACGGGGCTGGAGGCGACGGGATTCGTCTCGTTAATCGCGGTGATTGTGGGGGGGCTGGTGGTGGTGCAGGCGCAGTACTGGCTGACGCGGCTGGGGCAGACTGCGCTGATCGGGCCGATCCTGACGGCGGTGGTGCTGCGGGAACTGGGGCCGCTCTTGACGAATTTCGTGGTGATCGCGCGCAGCGGAACGGCCATCTCCACCGAACTGGCGAACATGAAAGTGCATGGTGAGGTGCGTATGCTGGATGCCATGGGGATCGATCCGTTCGTCTATCTGGTGATTCCGCGGGTGCTGGGGGTGGCGGCGTCGACGTTTTGCCTGACGATCCTGTTCTTGGCCGTGACGTTCATTGGCGGCTATGTGTGCATGTGGATTATTTTGCTGGGGGATATCGACATGGGCCTCTTTTTTGGCAACATCATCGGCGCGGTCACGGTGACGGATGTCTTTAGCTTGCTGGCCAAATCGATCCTCCCGGGGTTGGTGACCGGGGCGATTTGCTGCGACGAGGGCTTGGGGGTGGGGGCAGCCTCGACGGAAGTGCCCATCGCAGCGACGCGCGGGGTGATGCGGTCGGTGGCCGCGCTATTTGTGATGTCCCTTTTAATTTCTCTGATGGCTTATCTGTGAGGATGCGGGGATGACGTCAGCCTTTAACACCTTGATTCGGGTACTCGATGTGACGGCCGAACCCGGCGGGGGGGGGCGGAATTTCTCGATGATGCCTGGTGAGGCGGTATGGATTCGCGAAGAGCGCGAGGCCGGTCGGAAGTGGCTGGATTGGGTGACGGGCATTGAGCCGCCACCCACCGGTGCGGTGGAGTGGAAAGATGTGGACTGGCGGCACCGAAGTGCCGACGAGGCCGCCGCGCAGCGGGGGCGCATCGGATGTGTTTTCGCGGGCAGAGGGCTGTTGGCTAACTTGGATATGGATGAGAATGTGTGGCTGCCCGCGCAGATGCATCGGCGCGACCAGGCGGCAGACGACATCGAAAAATGGGCGCGGTTCTTCGGCTGCTGGCCGCTGCCGCAGGAGCGGGCGCCGACGGTGGCAGAAGACAGGCGGCGGCGGATACTCTGGACGCGGGCATTTGCTGGCCGGCCGGAAGCGCTGGTACTGGAATGGCCCTTAGTGGATACGGGGGCAGATGATCGCGACCTCCTACTGCGGGCGGTGGACCAGATTCGGAATGCCGGGTGCGCCATCGTCTGGTTGGACCAACAATTGAGTGACGAGGTGCGGTCGGCGCTGGAGCCGCTGGTTTGGGCGGCGCCGTTGCCGAGGCAAGGAGCATGACATGGCGAAGAAATTCAAGTTTCGATATGTAAATGAGATTGTGGGCGGGTTCGTGCTGCTGGTGTTCCTGCTGCTGCTGGCGGGGGTGCTGGTGGCGGGCAAGGCCCAGCACTGGTTCGAGCCGATGCATGACATCGAGTTGCGCTTCCCGCCCGAGGGGTCCATGGACCTGCTGAAAGGTGCGGAGGTTATGCTGTTGGGCGCGCGCGTGGGCAGCGTACAGGACATTCTGGTGGATGCAGATGGCAATATCACGGGCAGTATTCGGGTGCGGGGCTCCTTCATGCGCTTCGTACGCGAGGATTCGATCGCGCTGGTCAAAAAGAAAATGGTGGTCACGGGCGATGCCTTTATCGAGCTGACCCGCGGATCAGGGGCCGAGTTGCCTAAAATCGGTGCGGAGATTGAATGCGTGAAAGACACCGAGATCATGCAGATGCTCGAAGAGGCTCTGATAACGCTCCAGAAGGAGGCGGAGCATACGCTGGGGTTGGTGAATGCCGCCATCGAGGAGTATACCCTCCTGGCCGCGGGCATGAACGATCCCAAGGGCCACCTGCAGGCGTTGCTGGCCAATGCCAACGGGCTGCTGGACGACATCCGTACGGGACAAGGCCTTCCCGCCAAAATGCTCACCGATCCTGCCATGGCCAACGAGATCGAGGACATTGTTGTGCAGGTGCGGCAATTGTTGGAGCAGGTCAACGTCATGGTGACAGACCTGCAAGGGGTGGTGGTGAAACTGCCGCCCATGGCGGATACGGTGGCGGACGAAGTCGATAACCTGCCGGTGGTGGTGGGCGAGACCCAAACCCTGATGCGCGAGACGACGATCATGCTGGACGGGTTGCAAAAACACTGGTTTCTGCGCAAATACATGGAATCGGATGATGCGCTTCGCGCGGAGGAGGTGCTGGTGCCATGAAAAAGGGAACAAGAAGTCAGGAGACAGGAGGCAGGAGGCAGGGGGCAGGAGACAGGAGACAGGAGGCAGGAGTCAGGAGTCAGAATGGAGGCAGAAAACCGGGCCGTTGGACCTTGCTGCTGGCGGTGGTGGTGCTGGCGGGATGCGCGGCGCCGAAGGTCCAGTTCACGGATAGCGATTGGGTGGCGCACGTAACGACGGGGCGCGGCTGCTATGAACGCGGAGATGTCCGGCGCGGGGCAGATGCCTTTGGCCGGGCGCAGGAACGCGCGCGGGCCCTCGACGATGCCGAGGCCTTGGCGGTAGCGGCGGTGAACCGCGCGGTCTGCCTGCAGCAGATGGATCAGGCTGCGGAAGCGCTGGCGGGTGTCGAGGAGGCGCTGGCGGATGCACGGGTATCGGCGGCGCGCCAACTGGAATTGCAGGTGGCGGGCGCGCGCGCGGAATTGGCTCTGGAGCAGCCGGGCCAGGCGCGACTGCGTGCGGCCGGGGTGCTGGACGCCAATCCACCCCCGATCCTGCGGGCCCAGGCCTTGCTGGTGCAGGGGAGGGCGGACCTGGCGCAGATGGAGGCTGCCGCTGCCGAGCAGACGCTGGCGCGATTGGCGCCCGCGGCTTGGAGAGCTTTGCCCGCCAGCCTGCGCGCGGAACGCGCGGAGCTGGAGGGGCGGATTGCCGCCGTGTTGGAGTCGCCGGATCGGGCCTGGACATGGCACGAGGAAGCCGTCCTCCTTTGGCAGGATGCCGGACGCCTGCCCAATATGGCCCGGGCGCTGGCCGAGGCAGGACGTCAGGCGTGGGCGGCGGGCGCTTCGGAGGCGGCGAGCGACCGCTTCTGGCGAGCGGCGCGGAGTCTGTGGGCGCAGGGGTTGCGCGACGAAGCCGTGCACGTCCTGGAGGAAGGCGTGGCCTGCGCGGCGGCCTTCAAAGATGAGGTCGCGGGGCAGCGGCTGGCGGATTTATGGGTAACCTTTCAGGGCGAAACGCGACCGATGGACTAAGGATTAGCGGAGAAGCGGCATGAAAATAAAAATAGGCATCTGTACCTGGGCGATGGCGGCAGCCTGTGCCTGGGGCGGACCCATGAGTGTGCAGGTGCGCGAAGGCGTGCTGCGTAATCGGGCATCATTTCTCGGGACCGTGACGGGGACGCTTGCCTATGGCGAACGTGTCGATGTGGGCCAGCGGCAGGCCGGCTGGTGCGAGGTGGTTGGATCGCCGTCGGGGGCAACCGGCTGGCTGCATGAGTCCGCGCTGACGCCTAAACGTCTCGTGGTCGAGTCGGGGGTGGATGACGCGCGCATCGCTGCCAGCGGCGAGGAAGTGGCATTGGCCGGTAAAGGCTTCAACAAGGAGGTCGAGGCCGAATATAAAAAACAGAATGCCACGCTCGACTACGCCTGGGTGGACCGCATGTTGGACTACCAGATTCCGCAGGCGCAACTGATTGACTTTTTGCGGCAGGGGGGGCTGGGACGATGAGCACGAAGACGCATACTATCTGGATGAGCGGAGCGGGGATTGCCGTCGTAGCACTGGCGGTTGCGGCGATGTGGGCGCTGACGGGTTGCGAGACGATGAACCAACTCGCAGAGCTGGGCACATCCATCGCCGTCGCCACCGGCGACATCACGACCAATGAGGCCGCGAGCATCAACCGTACGACGCGGGCGGTGACCAAAACATTCGAGGATATCACGCCGGAACAGGAATATTATATTGGGCGCACGGTGGCGGCGACGGTGCTGCTGGGCTATCAGCCGTTGCCTGACCCGGACTTGAACCTCTACGTAAATACAATCGGCCAGTCGCTGGCGCAATTTTCCAAGCGACCGGAAACGTTTGGCGGCTATCGTTTTCTGGTGCTGGACAGCGACGACATCAATGCGTTCGCGGCACCGGGCGGTCTGATCCTGGTCACGCGCGGCTTGCTAAAATGCTGTGAGACTGAAGATGAGCTGGCGGCGGTGCTGGCGCACGAGATCGGGCATGTGGAGAAGCTCCACGGCTTGCGGGCCATTAAGACCGGGCGACTGAGTACGGCCCTGAGCACGCTGGCGCTCGAAAGTGCCAAGACGCTGGGTAGCGAGCAGTTGGCGGAGGTGACCCAGTCCTTTGATGAATCCATCAGTGACATTACCAGCACGCTGATGAACAGCGGCTATTCACGGAGGCTGGAGTTTGAGGCCGACAGATGCGCGGTGGATATTCTTCGCAAAGCGGGATATTCACCGGGCGCATTGGTCGCGATGCTGGAGAACATGCAGGCGAACTGGGTGTCCACGCGGCTTGATTTTGCGGCGACACACCCACCACCGGCAGATCGTATTGCCCAACTGAAATGCAAAGGTCTGACCTCAACTAAAAAAACGGCCCCAGCCCGCCAACAGCGATTCGATGCGATACGCAAGGCATTGTGAGGAGGCTGGGCGGTGGTGGTCATGGGCATAGGCATAGGGCCAACCGTGTCGTGTGAAGAGGTCCGGCTAGATCGGGTTGAATCAATCTCATGAATAAAAAGATCGTGTATGGTCTGGTGGCGGGGGGGGTGGCGATGGCGGCCGTGGGGTTGCTGACACGGACCGGATGGGTCGGGCGCTGGGACAATGCGATGTCCGATGGGCGGGCGCGCCTGCTGGCGAAGCCGTCGTCGGCGACCGAACAGGTGAAACTGGTGCTGGTGGACCAATCGAGCTTGGACTGGGCCAGCCAGACCATGGGCCTCTCGTGGCCCTGGCCGCGGGAGGTCTACGGGCCGTTATTGGACTATCTGAAACGCCATGGGGCCACGACCGCGGTTTTTGATGTGCTGTATACGGAGCCGTCGGCTTATGGCGTGGCGGATGATGAGGCGTTGGGGGCGGCGGTGGGGCGCTTCGGCAATCTTGTCGGTGCCGTTTTTCTCGGTCAGCAGACGGACCAAACCACGAGCTGGCCGGAGGGTGTCGCGGCGAATCCCTTGGACATCGAGGGGCTAGAGGCATGGCTGACGGCGCATCCGGGGGCCGCCCGGGAAATCGTGTCGGCCGGGGCGGCATTTCCGGTGCCGGAGGTGGCCATGAAAACGGCATGGCTGGCAAATGTACGTGATGGGCCGGATGGCGATGGCGTCTTTCGGCGGGCAGCGCCGTTCCGGATTTTCGATGGGCACGTCCTGCCGTCGCTGGGAATGGCGGGTTGGCTGGCGGGGCTGGATGAGCGGCCCGTGACGGCGACAATCGCGTCGCGAGAACTGACGGTAGGCGGCCGACACATCCCGCTGGATCGCGATGGCCGGATGATCCTGAAATTTCGCGGACCGTCGGGCACGCACCAGGCCTTCACGGCCGCCGCCGTGATCCAGTCGGAGCTGCGTCTGCTGGAGGGCGGCGAACCGCCCATCCGCGACGGCAGTGTGTTCAAGGACACCACGGTCGTTTTCGGCTTCAGCGCGCCGGGGCTCAAGGATCTGCGCCCATCGCCGATGAGCGGGGATTATCCGGGCGCGGAAATCTATGCGACGATGCTGGACAATCTGCTGGCGGGTGATTTTTTGCGTGATGCCCCCGCCGCGGCTCACTGGGGCTGGCTGCTGCTGGTAGCGTTGGCGGCGGGCGTAGCGGCGGCGTCTGCACGTAATGGCTGGCACAGCACGGGCGCGGCGCTGGTCCTGATTCCGTTGCCCACCCTGGCGGGGCTGGCGGCGTGGCAGGCGGGCATCGTGCTGCCGGTTGCGGGGCCCACGCTCGGTGTCGTCCTTGCCTTGCTGGGCGGCGCCATCGTCAATTTTATTCTCGAAGGCCGCCAAAAGCTATTCATCAAGGGGGCCTTTAAGCACTATCTCAGTCCCGAAGTCATCGATCAAATCGTGCGCGATCCGGGCAGCCTCAAACTCGGTGGCGAGCGGCGCGAATTGACGATATTCTTCTCGGACCTACAGGGGTTCTCGGCCATCTCCGAACGACTGGGGCCGGAAGACCTGACCACACTGCTCAATGACTATCTCACCGACATGACGGGCATCATTCTCGAAGAAGGCGGCACGCTGGACAAATATGTGGGCGATGCCATCGTCGCGTTTTGGAATGCGCCGCTCTCCCAGCCGGACCATGCGCGGCGGGCCGTGCGTACGGCCGTGCGCTGCCAGCGCAAGCTGGCGGAGCGTCGGGCAGAATTGGAGGCGCGTACCGGGGCGGTGCTCCGGATGCGTATTGGCCTGAACACGGGTCCGGTAGTGGTGGGCAACATGGGCTCGCGGGAGCGGTTTGATTATACGATGCTGGGCGATGCAGCCAATCTGGCCTCGCGCCTCGAGGGTGCCAACAAGGCGCTGGGGACGTACCTGATGATCGCGGAAGCGACCTGGGCCTTGACGGATGGCGCATTTCCGGGGCGCGAGCTGGGGCAGTTGCGCGTGGTAGGGCGTCACACCCCGGTGCGAGTGTACGAGGCGACCGGGCTGGAAGGCGGCGCGCCAGAGGAAAGCAACCGTGCTTTCGAGGCGGCCCTGGCCTTGGCTAAGGCGGGCCGCTGGCGTGATGCCGCGGCAGCCTTTGATGCGCTGGCGGACGATCCGGCGGCGCAGACCTATGCCCAAAAATGCCGGGCCTTGGAAGCGGCTGATCCTGCGGCGGCGTGGGACGGCATCTGGAACCTGACGGAGAAATGAGGCCGTTGCGATGAAGGTATATTTGGGCGGAGCCCGTGGCAGTGTGCCGGTGAGCGGTGCCGATAAAATCAAATATGGGGGCGAGACATTTGCGTTGCTGGTGGAGGGGGGCGCGGGCGAGCAGATTCTGGTGGATGCCGGCAGCGGCATCCAGCGGGTGGTAGACCGGGTGCGGCCCGGGGCGACTTTGTTTTTTACCCATACGCATTTGGATCATCTGATCGGCCTGCCCTTGCTGGGGGGCGTCTGGCCTCGTCAACTGGTCTCGCCGCGCGGGGGGCTGTCGGCAATTCTGTCGCGGGTCTTTTCGCCACCGGTGTGGCCGGTGGAGCTGCCCGCGGGGGACTATCCTGAACCCCGAACATCCCTGACGGTTGGCGGGCTGCGCCTACGCTGGCAAGAGGTGGCGCATCCAGATGGATGCCTGGCCGTCCGCGTGGACGAGGCCGCGACCGGGGCGGCCGTCGTCGTGGCCACCGACATCGAATGGGGGGCGATGACACCGGACGCCCAAGACGCCTTTGTCGCCTTTGCCCATCAAGCGGACCTGCTGCTGTTCGATGCCCATTACACCCCCGAGGAATATGCCCAATATCACGGCTGGGGGCATAGTACCTGGACCGATGCCGTGGCGGTGGCGCGCCGCTGCAGTGTCAAGAAGCTGTGGCTGGTCCATCACGCTCCCGAACGGACGGATGCCCAACTCGACCAACTGAGCGCCTTGGCCGCCGCCGAATTCCCGGGCGCGATCTGTCCCACGGTGCAGACGGCGGACGCGGTGTTCAATATGCCAGAATGAATATCCCATTTCCATTGTTCACGTGAACCGCCAGAACCGCCGGAACCGCAGAACATGTATTTAGTATTTGCTTTGGAAGAATAGTTTCCTATAGTCCCGTCACCGGCAAGGGTCAGTTCTTGGCAGCAGAAACGAGGTAGATCATGAATGTCGCGGCAGTCATTTTAGGCGGAGGCGAAGGCAAGCGGTTACAACCCTTGACACGGGACCGGTGCAAGCCGGCAGTGCCGTTGGCGGGCAAGTATCGGCTGGTGGATATCCCCGTCAGCAACTGCATCAACAGCGGTATTCGGCGCATTGATATTCTAACGCAATTTAACAGTGTTTCGCTGCATCAACACGTGCAGGACACCTATTTGTTCGATCAGTTTCACAAGGGGTATGTGCGGATTCTGGCGGCCCAGCAGACGCCGGGGCGGGAGGCCTGGTTTCAGGGCACGGCGGACGCGGTGCGTCAAAGCCTGCGCTATATTCTCGATTTCGAACCTGAGCATGTGCTGGTGCTGTCGGGCGATCAGTTGTACCGCATGGACTTCCGGCTGGTGCTGGAAGAGCACGTTCGCAATAACGCCGAGGTCACTATTTGCACCAAGCCGGTGTCGCGTCAGGCCGCCGGCGCGCTGGGGATTATGCAGGCCGATGCCCAGGGGCGGATCGTGCGCTTTGTTGAAAAACCCGGCAATAGCCCGGTTCTGGACGAATTGCGCGAGCCGGGGACCGACCCTGAGCGGTTTCTCGCCAGCATGGGCATCTATGTGTTTAATACCCAGGTCTTGCTGGAAGTGCTCGATAACGACTGCAAGGACTTCGGCAAGAATATCATTCCCGCCGCCATCGAAAACCGGTCCGTCTATCGCTACCTGTTCGATGACTATTGGCGCGACATCGGGACCATCCGCGCTTTTTGGGAGGCCAATATCGAGTTGGCGGACCCCCTGCCGAAATTCAATCTGTATCAGACCGGCAAACCGCTCTACACGCATATGCGCTATCTGCCGCCATCCAAAATCAACTGCTGCGATCTGAATCGGGCGCTGCTCAGCGAAGGCTGCATCATTTCCGGCCATCGCATTCTCAATTCCATCATCGGCATTCGTGCCAAGGTGGGGGAAAACACCGTGATCGAACACACGGTCATGATGGGCGCAGACTACTTTGATCCCCCTGATCTACCCGACAACCAGGTGCCGATCGGTATCGGCCGCGATTGCTTCATCCGCAATGCCATCATCGACAAGAATGCCCGTATCGGCGACGGCTGCTACATCACCCCTGATGGCAAGGCGGACACCGTCACGGATACCTATACGGTGTCCGATGGCGTGATTGTGATCCCCAAGAATGCCGTGATTCCCTCGGGTACCCGAATCTAACCTGGAATAATCCCGGTTAATCCGCGGAGGACGGAATCGGCTGATAGGCCGGTAGCGCCGGCCGACGACGGGGGCCGGTTGTGCTGCGCTTGAAGGGGGGCGCGGCGGGGGCGTTGTGGCGCTCGCCGTCACGAAGGCTCACCCCCCGGCAGGCCGAAATCAGGCCATAGCATTGATGGCGCAGCCGATCAATTTCGGCATGGTCCGCTTCCGGCACCTGGCGTTTCACCGCCTCGAATTTCTCAGCCGCCTTGCGCGCCAGTTCTTCAATGGGACTCAGTAAATGTGTTTGGCCCGGATTGGTTTTATACTGGTTGAATTGGGCCAGGGCCTGATTAAAAAAGCGGGACCCCTCGCGATAATCGGGCAGGGTCTGGTACGAACCCGTCGCCGGGGAGTCCGGGGGAGGGGGGGGGGGGACGCGCGGCGTGGCCAGGGCATCCATCTGTTGGCGGATATCCGTTGCCAGGCGGTAGGCCCTCGCCGAATAGGCGTCCAGCGATAGACCGTCGGGCGCGTCCGGTTTGAGCAAGTCAAAGAGGCGGCCCGCTTGAACGGCATCGCGGCCGATCGCCGCGAGGTTCTCGACGGTAACGGTTGCCCCCCGCAATGCGTGGTGGCGTTCGCGGGCCTGATTAAACAATCGCACGCCCTGCCGGAAGCGGGGATCATCCCATGGCGCCGCCGAAAGGGTGGTCAACTCGTCTGTGTCAGGCGGCGCCAGGAGGGTGTCCGGGGTGGGCGCGGGCGGTTGGGGCGCGACCGGTTCGGTGGCGGGCAAGGCCGCGGGAGGGCCCTCACGCGATTCGGGTACCCAATAGGAAAGCCACAGGTCCTGGAACTGCCACAGCAGACCCCCGAGCACCGCCATCGCCAGCAGCCCGACCAAGGCAAACTTCATCCGTTTGCGACGGGGCTTCGCCAGTTTCATGGCGTAGGCTTCCGTCCGGGTCAGGCGGATGGGTTTGGGTCCCGAAGGTTTACTGTCAGCGTCAGGAAGCGATTCCATGTCATAACCATGCGGAATCCGGCGCCCAAAAACAAGGGAGTTTCATCGCATCCACCACATCCCACCATAGGGGGCCATCGAGATTCACAGAGGGAACCGCCATTGTAACCACGGATGCACCGGAAAGCGCGGAAACAAATAAACAGATGAAAATCCCCTTATTATCGGCTGGCATAGCGCAAGTGTCTGAAGAATTCTGATGGGTTAAAAACCAGATGGTTAATTAACCATCATGTAAATATAATGTGGTAAAATATCCATATTCGCCATATAATATCCCCTTTTACACCAGATGGTTAATTAACCATCATTAAAAAAAATAGAGCATAGAATTGTTGATTTTTGGGTAAATAGTTTGGGGTAATTCTCGTGGCGAAGAATGGCTCTTGTCGGGGGTGGGGGATGTCACTATTCCATTTTCTGGAGGGGCCGAATTCGGTCTGCCCGCAGCCGAAACAGCCGGTCTCTCGTCAAGGACGCAACGGCGCAAAGCGGGGGCCTGTTGGGGGGGGCGTGACGTCGCTTTGGATCGGGTGTCGATGCCCCCCATGCATCTGCCCGTGCAAAGGACAGGCTTTGTTTTTGAGAGCGAGGGGGCTATAAGAGAGGGCGATGAAGGTGTGCGTGGACATTCAGGCGGCGTTAGGCCAACGGGCTGGCGTGGGCCGTTATGTGCGCGAATTGATGGCGCATCTGGGACCGGAAGCGGGGGCAGACGAGCTGTCGGCCTTTTACTTCGATTTCAAACGCACCGGCCTGGAGGCACCGCCACCTGGCGTGGATTGGCGGGCCTGCCGCTGGCTCCCGGGCCGCGTGGCACAGGCGGTATGGAAATATGCCGGCTTCCCGCCTTATGATTGGTTGGCGGGGCCGGCGGATGTGTACCATTTCCCCAACTTTATCCGCCCGCCGCTATCTCGCGGTCGGCGCTCGGTGGTGACCATCCATGATGTCTCGTTTCTGCGCCTGCCGGAAACGACCGAAAAAAAGAATCTCGCCTGGCTCACGAGCGAAATCCATCGCACCGTCGAACGCGCCGATGCCATTATCACCGATAGTCAGTTTTCCGCCCGCGAGATTGTCGAGCTGCTCCAGGTTCCAGAAGAAAAAGTAGTCCCGGTGTGGCTCGGGTTGCCCGAGTTTGGCCCGCCCCCCGCACCGCCGGAAGCGGAGCGTATCCGGCGGGAACTGGGACTCGTGAAGCCGTTTTTGCTGATGGTCGGCACCATCGAGCCACGGAAAAATATTCCGCTGTTAGTGAAGGTGTATGACGCCCTCCACGATTTCGATGGCGACCTGGTCGTCGTCGGGGCATGGGGCTGGAAGACCGATGCCACACGGCGGGCGATAGCCGATTCACCGCGCCGCGACGGCATCCGCGTCCTCAACCGCGTGGATGATCGGCAATTGTCCGCGGTCTATGCCGGGGCGTCGGCGTTTGTATATCCGACCCGTTACGAGGGGTTTGGCTTGCCGCCGCTGGAGGCGATGGGCCGTGGAACGCCAGTGGTATCCGCCCGCAACAGTTCGCTGCCGGAGGTGCTGGGCCAGGCCGCCGAATGGGTGGAGGGCGATGACCCCGAAGAATGGGCCGCCACCCTGCGCACGATCCTCGGCGATGACGCGCGCGCTGCGCACTTGCGCGCGGCGGGATTTGCCCAGACACAGAAATTCTCCTGGGCCGAAACAGCGCGCCAGACGTGGGCGGTCTACCGCCGGTTTGCCTGAGGGTGCAGCAAACGACCCCTGCAAAACAAATGCCGGGCGCCCTCATGGGCCAACAATCCACAAGTTGAATTGACAGCGCCCCCAGAATAGGGTGGGCTAGGTGTTCATGAGTACGCCATCCAATCTGGTGCTGACTGGCTTTATGGGCACGGGCAAAAGCGTGATCGGCCGCCGCGTGGCGGCCATGGCCAGCCGCCCCTTTCTCGATATGGATGCCGAACTGGAACAACGCGCCGGCAAATCTATCGTCCGGATTTTTGCGGAGGATGGGGAGGGGGCGTTTCGCGATGCCGAGTCCGCCTTGGCCGCCGAATGGGGGGGCACCCCCATGGGGGCCGTGATGGCCTGCGGCGGTGGCGTCGTTCTCCGTGAACAAAATATCCAGGCGCTCAGTGCCAACGGCATGGTGGTTTGCCTTACGGCTCGGCCCGATGTCATCCTGGAGCGCACCTCCAAGACGAACAAGCGGCCGCTTTTGGAAACAACGGATCAGGAAAAGCGGATTCGCGATCTGCTGCGTGAGCGCGCGCCGCTTTACGCTAGAATCCCACACCAAATCGATACCTCCGACCTCGATCCCCATACCCTGGCCCTGCGCCTGCTGCATCTCTGGAAGGCCGGGGGGGCGGGGGGGGGCGTTTTAGAACCCTCCAAGATTCAAGATTCAAGGGCTGACCCCATGGCGTGAAAAGTCAGTTGGGTCGCGGGCGGGATTGAGGCATACTGGCGGGCAATGTGGCGCTATGTGATCAGGCGGTTAGGACAGGCGATTCCGACGGTGGCCGGGGTCGTACTGATTACGTTTGTGTTGTTCAATGTGGTGGGGGGGTCGCCGGCGGCAATCGTGCTGGGGCAAAATGCCGGGGCCCGCGCCCTGGAGGAGTTCGATACCGCGCGGGGATATGCCCTGCCGCTCTTTTTCGGCAACTGGACCCCGACGCGCGCGCTGGAAACAGTTGACTTTGAGACCGCGCCGCCGAGTGTCCGGGCTCAGTGGGGCGCCGCCGATTCGGGCTGGCTGAGGCTGGAGGACGGCGCCGCACTGGAAGTGCCGTGGGCATTTCCTCTGCCGGAGGGCGATACCTGGCGGCTGAGCGTGGTCGGCCGCGGGCCCGGTTTTCCACAGTATGGAAAAAAAAATCCGAGATCTTCCACGCTATGGAAAACTATTTTCCACAGTGTGGAAAAGTCGGACTTTCGTGCAAATGGCGGGTGGGTGGAGATTCGGCGTGTAAAACTCGAACGCAAAACACGGCATGTCTTCGATAGTCAGCTTGTTCGGTATATTGGCCGCTTGCTGCGGTTGGATTTTGGAGTGAGCACGAGTCTGAACCAGCCAGTGGCGCGTTTGCTGCGGCGGGGCATCGGGCCGAGCCTGGCGCTGACGGTGCCGATTCTGCTGGTGGAACTGGTGGTGAGTCTGGTGCTGGCGCTGCTGTGCGCGTATCGGCGCGGGTCCTGGCTGGACCGGAGTCTGGTGGCGCTGTGCGTGGGGCTGATGAGCGTGAACTATCTGGTCTGGATCGTGATCGGGCAGTTTGTGTTTGCCTACAAACTGGGCTGGTTCCCGGTGTGGGGGTTTGAGTCGTGGCGGAATTTGCTGCTGCCGGTGGCGATTGGCGTGGCGACGGGGCTGGGGGTGAATGTGCGCTTTTACCGGACAATTCTGCTGGAGGAGATGCACAAGGATTACGTGAAGACCGCGTTCGCCAAAGGGTTGGGGCCGGGACGGGTGCTGTTCAAGCATGTGCTGAAAAATGCGCTGGGGCCGGTGATTACTAACGTGGCCCTGGCATTGCCATTCCTGTATACCGGCAGCGTTCTGCTGGAGAGTTTCTTTGGCATTCCGGGGCTGGGATATCTGAGCCTGAACGCGATTCACTCGTCGGATGTGGAGGTGGTGCGGGCGGTGGTGCTGGTGGGAGCGCTGCTCTTTACTTTGGCAAATATTGTGGCGGATATCGCCTTGGCCTGGGTGGATCCGCGGGTGTCGCTGGCATGAGTGTTCCCGCGGTGATCCCAGAGCAGCGCCCGACGGCTGGGGAGTCGTTTATGCGCGAAGCGTGGCGGCAGGTGTGGGCCGGTCGCGTGGCGCGAATGTGCCTGGCGGTGCTGGCGGTCTTTTGCCTGGCGGCGCTTTGGGGCGAGGCGAGCCACGCGTGGTATGCCTGGCGCGATGTGACGCCGCCATGGCAGGTGCAGGATCTCGGCGCTTGCTATCTGGCACCGGGCGCGGCGCATTGGCTGGGGACGGATGGGCTGGGGCGCGATGTGTTCCTGCGCTTGGTGCAGGGCGCGCGGATCGCGTTTCAGGTGGGCGTGGTGTCGTCGCTGATTGCCATTCCCATCGGTGTGCTGCTGGGGTGCCTGGGCGGCTATTTTGGCGGAAGAACCGACGATGTGGTGGTGTGGATTTCCACGACGTTCGCGTCGATTCCGGGACTGCTCTTTGTGTTGGCGATTGCGATGGTGGTGGGCAAGGGGTTGCTGGGGGTGTTTCTGGCTATCGGGTTGACGACCTGGGTGGGGGTGTGTCGCTTGATTCGTGCCGAGGTGCTGCGGCAGAAAGAGCGCGGCTATGTGCGGGCCGCGCGGGCGCTGGGGTTCTCACACGGGCGGATTTTGTTTCGGCACATCTTGCCTAATGTGATCCATGTGGCGTTGGTGTCCTTCACCCTGCGCTTTCCGGCCGCGATTGGAACCGAGGTGTTTTTGAGCTTTTTAGGGATCGGGGCGCAGGGGCAGCCGAGCTGGGGCACCATGATGTCGTCGGCGCGGTTGCGGCTCTGGCAGGGCATGTGGTGGGAGCTGGCGGCGGTGACAATGGCAATCTTTGCCGTGGTGCTGGCGTTTAATCTGCTGGGGGATGCCCTGCGCGACGCCCTGGATCCGCGGCTGCGGGCCGCGCGGGAGTAGGCAGTGGCAGCAGATCGCTTTCGCTATCGCGGCATGGAGACAACCTGATTCACCCACGGGGCAAGCCCGTGGGGGTCTGATGCGATCGTGATCGAGGGCAAGCCCGTGGGGGTCTGATGCGATCGCGATCGAGGGCACGCCTGGGGGGGCTGGCAGCGGTAATAAATAATCAGCAGTGTCTTGACAGGCGGGCGGGGGCATGGTTTAGTTCGCGCTGTATGAAAACGATGTCCATCTGGATGCTGACCCTTCTCGCGTTGTGCGGCGACACCCGTAGCACGGCGGGCGACGGGTGTTGCGTTGGATGAATCCCCGGAGTCTTCGGCTCCCTGGAAAGCCCGCCCAAGACTAATCTTGGCGGGTTTTTTGATGCCCGCTTATACCGTTAACCCCCCTATAGGAACCCCCGGGACATGAAGAAACCGAACCATATACTTATTTTTGACACCACACTGCGCGACGGGGAGCAATGCCCCGGAGCCAGCATGGGCCTGCACGAGAAGCTGCAAGTGGCCCGGCAACTCGAGAAGTTGAATGTGGATATCATCGAAGCGGGGTTCCCGGCGGCGTCGCCGGGCGACTTCGAGGCGGTGAAGAAGGTGGCCACGGAAATCAAGAAGTGCCGCATCGCAGGACTGGCGCGCTGCGTCAAAAAAGATATCGATGCGTGTGTCGAAGCCCTGAAACCCGCCGGCGACCGGGCACGCATTCATGTGTTCCTGGCGACGAGCGCGATCCATCGCGAATTCAAACTGAAGAAAGCCAAGGATGAGATTATCCGTCAGGCTGTCGAAGGCGTGGCTTATGCCAAACAGTTCTGCCAGGACATCCAGTTCAGCCCCGAAGATGCGTCGCGGACAGAGCCGGCCTTTCTGGCAGAGGTGGTGCGCGCGGCGATTGCTGCTGGCGCGACAACAATTAACATCCCGGACACGGTGGGCTTTACGATGCCCCAGGAGTTCCGGGCGCTGCTGACGACGCTGCATGAGCAGGTGCCGGAGCTGAAGGATGTGGTGGTGCATGTGCATTGCCACGACGACCTGGGGCTGGCGGTGGCAAACTCGCTGGCGGCGATCGAGTGCGGGGCGCGCGGCGTGGAATGTACCATCAATGGCATTGGCGAGCGGGCGGGCAACTGTTCGCTGGAGGAAGTGGTGATGGCCCTGAAGGTGCGGGGCGACCTCTATGGCATCCAGACGCGGGTGAAGACGCAGGAGCTGTTCGCGGCGAGCCGTCTGGTGAGCCAACTGACGGGCATGATGGTCCAGCGCAACAAGGCGATTGTGGGGGCGAACGCGTTTGCGCATGAATCGGGTATCCACCAGGATGGCATGCTCAAACATCGCGAGACCTATGAGATCATGCGCCCGGAAGACGTGGGTGTGGTGACAGGCACCGACCTGGTGCTGGGCAAACACAGCGGACGCGCGGGATTCTCTGCGCACCTCAAGAACATGGGCATCAAGGTGAACCCGGAGCAGCTCCAGGGCATCTATAACGCCTTCATCGTGCTCGCGGATAAGAAAAAAGTGGTCTACGACGACGACATTATCGAGCTGCTGCGCGAGTTCATTTCGGATGTGCCGCGGGTTTATGCGATCAAGCGGTTGCAGGTATCGGCCGGTAACCAGACAATCCCGACCGCGACCGTGCAGGTTGAAAAAGATGGAAAGATGACCCAGGACTCGGCGACGGGCGCCGGCCCGGTGGAGGCGGCCTTGAAGGCGATCGAGCGGCTCACGGATATCAAAGGCGAGCTGAAATCCTTTGCCATGCAGGCGGTGACCCATGGCGAAGACGCGCTGGGCGAAGCCTCGGTGCAGGTGCGCTTTGGCACGGAATTGGTGGCAGCGAAGGGATCGGATATCGATATTGTGATGGCCTCCGCCAAGGCCTATATCAATGCGCTGAACCGATATCTGTTCATTGAAGAAAAGGGGCGCACGAGCCCCTAGCCTGAATAATACAGGCTAGAGTTAACGCAGCAGCCAGTGGCTCCGGCCCGTCCCTGTGCAGGGGCGGGCCGTATTCGTGGGGGGGGGGGATATTACCCGCCGGAAAAGGGGGGCAGGAGGGTGACATGGTCGCCGTCGTGAATGGGGGCATCCCAGTCGACAAATTCGTTATTGATGATGGCTTTGGCAATGTGAGTGGTCAGAGGAATCTGCTTGTTGGCCTGGATTTCGTGGAGGAGTTGGCGCACCGTTTCGGCTGCCGTCTCATAGGTGTCTGCCTGCGTACCGCGGTGAGGGCCGAGGAGGGCGTAGTAACGAATGGTGACCATTTTTTTCATAGGACTGGGGGGTTGCAACAGGCAGGGGTCCTCACCGGCAGACGGTACGACACCCGCCGGGTGGTGTCCAGTCGGGCGGACCGTTTTGGCTCAGTCGGAAGAGGGGATTGCACGCGAATATTTTAGCTGGAGGCGGATATTTTTGAAGGTGTAGTGATCGTTGGTGCCCTTCAGGCGCGGGGTGCGGCCAAGGGTGATGATATTGCGCCCCGGATGCAGCAGGCGTCCGTCGAACACCAGGGAGGCGCGGGCCTGCGCGCCGTAATCCACGGCATAGCGCTCTTCATGGGTGAGGGATTGTCCATCGGCCGCCACGCGATTGACATGAAAGATCATGTAGTTGGCATCCTGGACACCGGGCAGATGCAGCGAGACCGCACCGGCCCGCTCGCCGTTCACGAAAACCTCCATGCCATCCACCACGCTCAGATGCATCGCCAGAAAATCCACGCGCCCCAGCACCGGCTGCTCGGCCAAGTCCACGTGCCAGTCCGTGAAATAGTGGCTCCGGAAATCCCCATGGCTCACATTTTTTTCTTGCAGAACCCGGGTTTCCACCCCGTACCACTCTCCTTCGATGGCGGGCGGCATCTGCTGGACCCGGACAGACGAGCCATCTGAAGCGGGCATGAGCACCTCGGCGGGAACAAATGCGCTGCGGCTGTCATACTGCATTTCCATCAGCGACCCTTCCGTCCCAAGCTGGCCCGAGGCGAGGACGGCGGCCGGCCAGGCGGCCTTGAGTTGCAGGCGGGAGATCGAGGGTGTGTATTCGCGGGGAGAGCGTGACTGATGCCAAAAAGAGCCAATAAATAAGACCACGGTGTCCGCCTCGGGATGTTCCTGCAGGGGGACCAGAAGCTGAGTGGTCATCTGAACATAGCCGCTGTTGAGATTCACTTGCAGCAGATTTTTGGCCACCAGCCGGTCGCCCTGCAAGAGTGAAACGGACACCGGGGCGTGGGCCCCGCTCAAGGCCACAATATCAATACCCAGTTGCGCAGGCCGATTGTCCGGATTCAGACGAATCCGATACTGGCGCTGTTTTGACTCCGGAATTGGATACTCCCGGGCGACCGATATCAACCAATCGGGCTTGTCCGAGTGGGGGCCGATCGGCTGGAATTGCCCCGAATCCACCCGGAGGACGACCGTGTCCTGCTCCTGGCGAGTGGTGTCCGCAGGGGCGGGGCTGGTATCACCCGCGACCGGTTCGTGCCGCGTGGAATGGCGCGACTCCACAAAACTGTACGTGCCGATTTCTTCCCAGGGATATTTGAATTGAAGTCCTGCATCCCGGACCTCGATTCCGGCGCTTGTTGTCGGTTGATCCGCAGGGCGCAGCGACAACTGGTTGTCGCCCATGCGCAACGCCTCAGGTGAGATGTAGAACCATGCGCGGGTCCAGCGGCCAACTCGCCAGTTCGCGGGCGTGCCATAGGCGGCATCTTCCAAATCCGGCAGGTCCAGCGAGAGCGGCCCCAGGCGCTGACCGTTGAGCCAGAGGTCCAACGGATTCAACGGATCGAACTGCCGCAGTGCCACATCAAACCGGGCCAGTAACGGCATGGCATCCAGAGAAAAGGAGGCATCCAACGCCGCCACGGCATCCGTCGCAGATGCCGTCGCCGACCTCAACGCGTCCAGCGTCCGGGCCTCCACGCCATAGGCGCGGAAGGACGAAACCGGCGAGGACAAGTCGCCCAGCCGCCCTTCTTCGAGTAGGACCAAATCCGACAGAAGACCCAGGTTTTTAGAGTCATAAATGGGTGTACGGATCCAGGCCTTAGCCCCGCTGACAAAATCCTCGCCTGTCCGCATCAGGATTTCATACGACGCCGGCGTGATCGCCATTTGGTTCAAGGCGGCTTCCTGCTCGAGCGGGATCAATATCTGAACAATCTCAGCTTCCGGATTCTCCGCCAGGGGAATATCGAGCACCACATTGCCAGGGGCGGTGGCGCGTTCTGCGATATTCCCGAACAGGTCGACCGCGATAGCGCGCCGGTGGCCATCGAGCAAGCGCACAAACAACTCATCCGGCTGACCCGTCAGCGCCAGTTCAATCAGCACATGATGAAAGGGAACCCGGCGGTCCAGCACGAATTCATAAACGGCCCACTCCCGCGATTGGTCCTCCGAACGGACCACGCCGCGCGCGGTAGTGAACAGCCATTCCGGCCGGTCCGGATTGGCCGAGTCCAGTGCCTGGAAGCCCGATCCCGCCTGTACCGGAAATCCGTCGGGATAGAATTGGCCTTGAGCAAAACTGCCCCAGCAAAGACACCCCACCACCAGCATCCTGATTCCGTGCAATCTGTTCATGAGCCTTCTCCTTCCGGGACGGGCACTATCATGCGCCAATTTACGGCGTTGTCGAGGCCCATCCCGCAATTGACAGCGAATTGGCCGCATCTGCGATATCGTGCAAGCGCTGGTCATGTTGAGTGGAGGCGCACCGCGCCGAAGTCGAAACATCTCGGTTTCGCTGCTATGACTGGCCGGTTGCATCCGGACCGAGATCCTTCGACAAGTCGGGATGACAGCCACCATGCACGCCGCCTGACCCCAGGACGAAAATAGAAAAAACATTTCCTTATGAAACTAGAGCATATTACTTTATTTTATAGCCGTAATTGCAGAGCAGAACAGTTCGGCTCGGCAGGGACGCCTCGCCCTACCCAAAGCCGGATTCACATGCCTTGGGTAGGGCGAACCCTCCGGGTGAGCCGCGGCTGTTCAGCGTCTGGGAATGGCTACACTATAGTATAATGTGCTCTAACCCCTATTACGGCAATCCGAATGGAGTCGGGACGACCCCGTCCCGGAAGAGGTCGGGCGATAGAACCGCTGATATGCGTTCGGCTTGTGATGCGTATGTTCATTTTCAATTTCAAGAAGAGGCCTGTGCTAGGAAAACCGGCCTTGGATCTACCCACAGTCCGCTTTGTTGAAAATGAAAAGTCGGCCCCGGCAAAAGAGATTGCAGAATCTCCGCTCTAGAAAGACAGGAATATACTTTTGGTTGAATTCCCGCCACTCATCTCGGACAAAAAGAGTGATGCAACAAAAGCATAAGGGCCGGGATGAATCCCGGCCCTTAGGAGTGTCGCGTTATGACGCGGGGGGGTTAGGTGGCGGCGGCCTGGAGGCGGGCCTCGAGGGCGTCGAGTTCCTGACGGAGCACGGCGGGGATGGCCTCGCCGAATTTCTCGTAGTGGGCCCGGATGGCCGGGATATCCTTGAGCCAGGCCTTGGCATCGACGGCGAGCAGCTCGGCCATGTCTTCCTCCGGAATAGCGAGGCCCGACAGATCAAGAGCGCCGGGGGTGGGCAATAGCCCAATGGGGGATTCGACCGCTTCGGTTTGGCCACTGACGCGTTCGAAGATCCACTTGAGGACGCGGCAATTTTCACCGAAACCGGGCCAGAGGAAGCGACCATCGTCGCTTTTGCGGAACCAGTTGACGAAGAAGATGCGCGGCATCTTGGCGTTGGGGACGCGTCCGGGCATGGAGAGCCAATGGGCGAAGTAATCGCCCATGTTGTAGCCGCAGAAGGGCAGCATGGCCATGGGATCGTAGCGCAGGACGCCGACGTTGCCGGCGGCGGCGGCGGTGGTCTCGCTGGCCTGGATGGTGCCGAGGAAGGTGCCGTACTGCCAGGAGGGGGCTTCGAAGCACAACGGCACGGTGCTGGGGCGGCGTCCGCCAAAGAGGATGGCCGAAATGGGCACACCGGCGGGGTCTTCCCAGGCGGGGTCAATGACGGGGCACTGGCGCGCGGGCGCCGTGTAGCGGGCGTTGGGGTTGGCGGCCTTGGTGCCGCTGTCCGGCGTCCAGGGCTCGCGCTTCCAGGAGAGGGCCTCGGCGGGGGGCTCATCGGTCATTTCCTCCCACCAGACATCGTTGTCGGGGGTGAGCGCGCAGTTGGTGTAGATGCAGTTGGCGTACAGCGAGCGCATGGCGTTGGGGTTGGAACTCATCGAGGTGCCAGGCGCGACGCCAAAGAAGCCGGCTTCCGGATTGATGGCGCGGAGCTGGCCGTTGTCATCGAATTTCATCCAGCAGATATCGTCGCCCACGCATTCGGCTTTCCAGCCGGCGAGGGTCGGTTCGAGCATGGCCAGATTGGTCTTGCCGCAGGCGCTGGGAAAGGCGGCGGCAATGTACTTCTTTTCGCCTTCGGGGCTGGTGAGGCCGAGAATGAGCATGTGTTCGGCCATCCAGCCCTGGCGGCGGGCCATGGTGGAGGCAATGCGGAGGGCAAAGCACTTCTTGCCGAGGAGCGCGTTGCCGCCGTAGCCGGAGCCATACGACCAGATGGACGGGTCTTCGGGAAAGTGCGAGATGTATTTATTGTCGGCGTTGCAGGGCCAGGGGACGTCCTTCTGGCCGGGGTCGAGGGGGGCACCCACGGAGTGCAGGCATTCGACAAAGTCGCCATCCTCACCGAGGGCCTTGAGCACCTCATCGCCGATGCGGGTCATGATGCGCATGTTGACGACGACGTAGATGGAGTCGGTCAGTTCAACGCCGATATGAGCGATGGGCGAGCCAATGGGGCCCATGCTGAAGGGGATGACGTAGAGGGTGCGCCCGCGCATGCAGCCGTCATAGAGCTGGCGCATGGTGTCTTTGAGTTCGGTCGGATCGCGCCAGTTGTTATTGGGGCCGGCTTCGCGGGGGTCCGTGGGGCAGACGAAGGTCCGGTCTTCGACACGGGCGACGTCGGCCGGGTCGGACATGACGAGAAAAGAATTGGGACGCTTGGATTCGTTGAGGCGGATGAAGGTGCCGCCTTCGACGGCCTGGTTGCACAGGCGGGTGTTTTCTGCTTCCGAACCATCACACCAGTGAATGGCATCGGGTTTGCACAGCGCGGCGATTTCGTCGACCCAGTTTAGCAATCGTTGATTAGTCGTTTTCATGGGATCCATTTCCTTTCTATGGTTCGCGCCGGGCGGGGATCGTGGTCCCGATGCGGTTCGGAAAAAATAGAAATTCAATCCCCCCCCTTTCGCGGGGCAGGAATTCCATTAGGCATGTCGTTCCGAACCCGTGTCACGATACGTCCAGACGAGCGGGGCCACAAGAAAAAAAATCGCGTGGCCCGAATTGCCTATCCGGGGCGGCGGCACCGTCCCGGAGCACCCGAGCAGGCGGGGGCTTATTTCAGCCCCATCTCGATCATCTTTTCGGCGATTTGGATGGCGTTGAGGGCCGCGCCTTTCCAGATATTATCACCGGCGACAAACAGCGCGAGGCCATTCTCGACGGTGGGGTCTTGGCGGATGCGGCCTACCAGCGTATCGTATTTGCCGGTGGCCTCGAGCGGAGTGGGAAACACCGAGTGGCCCAGGTCGTCGACAAGCTGGACGCCGGGGGTGTCGGCCAAAATCTCGCGTGCCCGCTCAGGAGTGATGGGGTTATGAAATTCGATGTGGAGCGCTTCGCTGTGGCCATTGACCACCGGGACGCGCACGCAGGTGCAGGCCATCTGGATGGAGTCGTCACCCAAAATCTTGCGGGTTTCGCGGCTGAGTTTGGCTTCTTCGGAGGTGGTGCCGGGCAGGTCCTTGGCTTCGGAGCCGATCTGGGCGATGACATTGAAGGCGATTTGGGCGGGATAGACCTCATGGGTGATGGGGTGGCCCGCGGCCCAGGCGCGGGTTTGTTCTTCCAACTCGCGGATGGCGGCGGCACCCGAGCCGGAGACTGCCTGATAGGTGCAGCAGACGACGCGCTTGATCTTGGCTTCGCGGTGCAGCGCATAGAGCGGCATCAGCGCGATGGAGGTCGAGCAGTTGGGGTTGGCGATGAAGTTCTGGTGGCCCCTGAGCGCCTCGGCATTGATTTCCGGAATGCATAGGGGTACGCGGGGGTCCATGCGGAAGTCATCGCCGTTGTCGATGACGCAGCAGCCGGCTTCGGCCGCGCCCCAGCCGAGTGTCTTGGAGACGCCTTTGGCGCCTTCGGTGCCAGCGAAAAACGCGAAATCGTAGCCGTGGAACGACTCCGGCCCGGTGGCGACTTTCACCTCGACGGGCTCTCCGTCGATCAGCTCGGTCCGCTCGCGGGTGGCGAAGGCGGTGAGCTGGGCGAGAGGGAAGTTGCGCTGGCGCAAGAGGCGCACAATTTCGGTGCCGACCGCACCAATACCGACCATGCATACATTATATTTCTTCATGTTGTTTCTCCTGTAAACCTGAGGCAGAAAAATACCCCGGCGGGATGATGTGTCAAATGGGAAGCCTAAAGGGTGCTGGCGACGAGGTCGCCGACTTCCGACGTGCCCAGTCCCATGCGCCCGGCGGCGAGGGATTTGATTTTGCCGCTGTTGAGCGCGGCGGTGACGGCCCGATCGACCGCTGCGGCGGCGTCGGTTTCGCCCAGAGTATCGAGCATCATGCCCCCAGCGGCAATGGCCGCGATGGGGTTGATGATATTTTTGCCGGTGTACTTGGGGGCGCTGCCGCCCATGCACTCGAACATCGAGACGCCCTCGGGGTTGATGTTGCCGCCGGCGGCGACGCCGAGCCCGCCCTGAACGATGGCGGCCAGGTCGGTGATGATGTCGCCAAAGAGGTTTTCGGTCACGATGACATCGTACCATTCGGGCTGCTTGACGAGCCACATGGTGCAGGCATCAACGTGGTTATAGTCCTGGCGGATATCGGGATAGTCGCGATCGCCCATTTCCTTGTGGGCGCGAACCCAGAGATCGCCGCAGTGGGTCAGGACATTGCACTTGTGGACCAGGGTGAGCATTTTCTTACGGTTGCGCCGGCGGGCATATTCGTAGGCATATTTCATGCAGCGGTCGACGACCGGGCGGCTGTAGAGCATGACCTGGGTGGCGACTTCGAGGGGGGTGCCCTGTTGCACCACGCCGCCGAGGCCGGTATAGATGCCGCCGGTGTTCTCGCGAATGACGACAAAGTCCACGTCCTCGGGGGTCTTGTCCTTGAGCGGGCAATCGTCCTGACGGTAGAGTTTGACCGGACGCAAGTTGATGTATTGATCGAGTTCAAAGCGGGTCTTTAACAGAATGCCGCATTCAAGGATGCCGGGCTTGACATCCGGGTGCCCAATGGCACCCAGATAGATGGCCTGGTGCTTGCGGAATTCCTCGATGGCGGAGTCCGGCAGGGTCTCGCCGGTTTTGAGATAACGCTCGCCGCCAAAATCGTAGGGGGTGTAGTCGAGGGTGAAACCAAATTTGCTGGCGGCGGCATCAATGACCTTGACGGCCTCGCGGGTAACTTCGGGGCCGGTGCCGTCACCGGGGAGCAGGGCAATGGAGTATGTGTTTTTCATAGTGCGTGTATTAATGGGGGTTGAGAGGCTAAAATCAAGACAAGAAAGCAGTTCCGGGTTAGTCGAGCAGGGAAAGGGCCGTGGCGAGGGGCAGAACTCGTCCGTCCAGCGCAGGGAGGGTCAGCAGCTCATCGAGGGGAGCAGCGTTGGCAATGTCGAGGCGGCCGATGTGCGTGCGGCGCAATTGGGTGAGATGGGCACCAACCCCCAGCGCCTGGCCAATGTCGTGGGCCAGGGTGCGGACATAGGTGCCCTTGGTGCAGTCGACGACAAAGCGCACATCCGGGGGAGTGAACTCGAGCAGCTCGAAGCGATAAAGGTGGATGAGCTTGGGCGGGCGTTCAACCGTCTGACCTTTGCGCGCGAGCTTATAGAGGGGGACGCCCTTGATCTTGATGGCGGAGACCATCGGCGGCATTTGCATCTGATCGCCCAGGCGGGCACGCAGTTGCTCGGCGACCTGATCGGCGGTGATGCCGACGGGGTCGTGTTCGGCCACAATCGTTCCGTCGGCATCCTGAGAATCGGTTGCAATGCCCAAACGGAAGATGCCTTCATAGGTTTTGTCGTGGCCCATGACGCGTTCGGAAATCTTGGTGCCCTTGCCCAGCAGAAGCACCAGCAAACCCGTGGCCATCGGGTCGAGAGTACCGCCATGACCAACCTTGGGGATGCGAAACTGACGGCGGATAGTGGCCACAACATCGTGCGAGGTGGGGCCGGAAGGCTTATCCACCAGCAGCAGACCATCCAACGGGC
>JAQUJC010000077.1 GCA_028681135.1 Kiritimatiellia bacterium
ACAGATGCACGTCAATCACGTTGTCCAGCGGCGTCAGCCGCCGGTTGATTTTCCATACCTCGCGCGCCAGCAAATCCCGCGACACCGGCTGGCCCCGCCATTGCGCCAGCAGCGCCAGCACATCGAACTCGAGTGCCGTCAACTCCACCGCCCGCCCTGCCCGGCGTACCTGCCGGTGCAATCGGTCAATTTCAAGGGGACCCACGCGCAAGACATCCTCGTTGGATTGCTGCGCTACATTTCGTAGCCGGGCGCGGATTCGCGCCAGGAGTTCGGCAAACGCAAAAGGCTTGGTCAGATAGTCGTCCGCTCCTTCGTCCAAACCCGCCACGCGTTCGGGCAAGGCATCGCGCGCAGTCAAAATAATCACCGGCATCCGGTGGCCCTCTGCCCGTACCCGTCGCAGCCAAGTCCGCCCGTCACCGTCGGGTAGATTTAGGTCCAGTACCACCAGTGCCGGCACCCCCTGTGCGAGGACCGCGTCTGCTGCCGCCAGTCGGCTGGCCGTATCAACGGTAAACCCCGCCTCGCTCAATCCACGCCTCAGGCTCTCCGCTACCCGCCGGTCATCTTCCACGATCAGAATACCGCCGTGATCCGTGTGTGCCTCTGTCTTCATGCTCAGACCCATTCTACGAGTCCCGCGTCCGATTGCGAGGACTTTTCCGAATAGGTCCCTCGCCATACGTCCCCGCCGAACCTGAACATTTCTTCAGGGTTCATGAGTTGCGGACGACGCGATCTCGAAGCATAGTCTGGCCGTGATGGCAACCTGGCAAACCCTATTCGAGACCGGTCGTATCGCCCGCGACGCCTTGCGCGAGCAGCAGGACTGTATTCGCGAAGTTCACGCGCGCTTGGCCCCCTATCTCGCTAGCCCCACAAATACGCCTGCGACCTATGAGGTCCACCCCGCCCCCCTTCCCGCGGATAGCCTTGACTGGAACAAGAATATCTTCTCCACCCTCTTCCAAGCCGTCTACCACCTGATGGATGTCCCCGCCCCTCGCCGCCTTCTCTACGGCAAGCTGATCCATCTCTACCGCATCTGGGTCACCTCCGCCGACAATCTTCTCGACGACGAGGACAAACACGTCATCGCCGTCGCTCTGCCCGGCACCGCCCGCGTCATGCGCCAGGTCATCGCCGTCATGGCCACTGATCGTGTCCTGGCCGAGGTACTCAACGAAGCCGTTGCGCAAGGAGCTATTTCCGCCGACCAGCGCGATGCCCTCTCCTGCGAATCGCTACGCTGCCTTCTCCCCAGCGCGGCGCAGGAAGCCACAGAGGAAGGCGGGATCACCGTCCGCCCGCCGCCCGAAGAAGTGCTCAACATCATCCATCGCCTCAAGACGGGTCTGCTGTTCAACATTGTTTTTGTAGCGCCCGATATCATCGAGCCGCTTCTCCCTGCCCGCACTATCCACCTCCGCCAAGGCCTGATGGACTTCGGTCTCGGCTGCCAAGTGTTTGACGACATCCGTGACATGGCCCGCGACCTGCTCGAACAACGCCACAATGTCGTGCTCTCCGCCCTGGCCCATAGCGCTCCCGCCACGCTCGAGCAGCTCACGCGCCAGCTGCGAGCGCCCGACGACCGCCTCTATTCCGGTGTTCCCGCCGTCGTCTTACCCCTGGCCCGCCAAGGTTTCTCGCAGATGGTGGCCGGCCTGAGGGCCTTGGGCGAGGCCGGCCTCGGGTGCGATGGTGCCCAGGCCGAATCCATGGCGCGCGCCATGCTACCGACCCTCGATCTGGAGGACCTCCGCCTTGGTTAAGTACCGCCCTCCCCGCTCCCGCGTCGCTCAACGCACGGCCGGCATCACCCTCGACCATGCCGCGCCGCTCTATGACTGGCTCGCCCCCCTCATGACCCTCGGCGCGGAACGTCGCCTGCACCGTCAGGTGGTCGCTCGCCTCACCCTCACCCGGCCCAGTGCCGTCCTCGATGTCGGCTGCGGCACCGGTGCCCTGACTCGTCAGATTTACGATGCCCTGCCCGTCGCCGGCCCTCGCCGCGTCTGCGGTATCGACGCCGCCGAAGCCATGATTGCGGTCGCCCACCAAAAAGCCGGTGCACGCCCTGGCCTCGAATTTGCCGCCACCCTCGCCGAGGAATTGCCCTATCCCGATGCCGCCTTCGAGCGTGTCGCGTCCACCTTCTTCTTCCATCACCTCCCGTTCGACCTCAAGGTGAAGTCGCTCGCCGAAATTTGGCGCGTGCTGTGTCCCGGCGGGCAGGCCGTCATTCTCGACGTCGATACCCCCTATTCTCTTTTCGGCAAGATATGCGCCTGGTCCGGCTATTGGCTCTTCCATCAGGCCGAAATCGCCGAGAACATCCACGGCAAGCTACGCGCCGCCCTGGATGCGTCCCCTTGGCGGGGACAGTGGCAGATCGTCGCCCGCCATTCGGGCTACCTTTCGTTCTTTTCCATGACCAAACCCCAGGAGACTTCCCTATGAAACGCTACGCCCTCGTCTTCGCTGCTCTGTGCGCCTTGACCTTCACCGCCGCCGCTCAGGTGCAGCCCCCCGACGACCCTGTCGGCCAAGCCGTCGCCGCGTACTTCGCGGCCCAATTCGATGCCCTCAAAACCGTGGCAGATCGACAACCTACGCGCAAGTCCTTCCGAGCTGCCATGAAGCCGCTGGCCGAACAGACCTCCGGCTTTTTTGGCGGCTCATTCATCGATACCAACTTTGTCATCCGCGAAGTGTATTATCCCCGCGATTTCCTCGCCCGCGGGTTTGATCTCAAAAAGGTCAAGCAACTCGACTATTTTTGGGGCCTCATGCGCGAAAACCCCACGCCCCAACTCAGCGAACCTGGCCACGGCAACATTATCCAACCGCGTCTCATCGCCATGCGCTATCCCGTCATCAACGATGGAACGCTAGACTCCATCGTCAGTTATTTCGTCCGGACGGAATCCTTTCTTAAGGCGGTCGGGCTCGACCAGGTCAAGGGCTATCGTATCACCTGCCGTGGCGTCTTGGCGGAGAACGGAGGCAAGCTTGGCACCGATCCCAAAATTGTGACCATCACGTTACCTGCCAACGAATGGCTCATCGAGTACGCGCCATGAACCGACTCATCGCCGGGGCCGGCGGTGTCCTCGGCCGCGAACTCGTCCGCCAGGCTTTGACCCGCGGCGACCACGTCGCGGCCCTCGTCCTGCGCAAGGGCGAGCTGCGCGTCAGCGCACATCCCCGTCTGCGCATTATCGAGGCCGACATCACGCAGCCCGACCAACTGCGTGGAATTTGTGACAATACCGACCAAGTCATCTCCTGCATCGGCATCACCCGTCTCCGGGATAAGTTGACCCACGATCTCGTCGATTACTGTGGAAATATGAACTTGCTGGTAGAAGCCCAGTGCGCTGGGGTCCAGCGCTTCGGATTCATCTCTCCTGCTGGCACCGAACAGGGTTATGGCCATGCGCCTTTGATTGATGCCAAGATTCGTTTTGAACAAGCCCTGCAGGCCAGTGGCATGCCTTGGATTATTTTTCGCTCCGGTGGTTTTTTCCCGGATATCGCTGAGATGCTAAAGCTTGCCGCCAAGGGCCCCCTCTACACCATTGGCAACGGCAACTCCCGCAGCACCCCCATCCATGTTCCTGAACTGGCCACCATCATGCTTGCAGAACTGGATTGTCCGGATAACGCCATCGTCGCGATTGGCGGCCCCCAAGACTTGAGCTGGCGTGAAACCTGCGAAGCCTGCTTCACCGCGCTAGGCCGACCAGTGCGCCTCTCCTGCGCGCCCCTCTGGCTCTGCCGCCTAGCTCTCGTGTTCCTTCGCCCCTTCAGCTACCGCTACTGGGCCATGGGTCGGCTGCTTCTCTTTATGGGCACCCGCGATGTCTGTGCCCCCAAACGTGGCACTGTCACGCTGCGCGAGTACCTCGCCGGGGTGGCATCTTCCACCTAGCACACCGCACAACGCAACACGGTGGTCTGGTTTTGGCGTTTTTTCACACTGTGGAAAACGCCTTGGCTACTGGCGTCCGTGGGCGGAGAGCATGTCGTTAAGGTCTTCCATTTCCGCCTGGAGATCCTCCTCGTGCTCAACCTCATCTTGCAGAATCTGCAATACGATATTGTACGTCACTGGGTCCTTGCCTTCGGTCAGCGTCAACAGCTCCTTATAGGTCAGGATTGCGCACTGCTCGCCCTTGATGTTCTGCTCAAGAATCGTTTTGACATACGGATCATTTGGCGCCTCGTACCCGCAGTTGGTCCATTCGTACCACGCCTTGGGCTCCGCCACCGGCGTGCCGCCGAGCTGGAGAATGCGCTCGGCCAGCATATCGGCATGTCGCAATTCATCTGCGGCATGCTCGATCAGTTCGGCGATGACGGCCCCTTTCATTGGCCCCGCCACCACTTTGGCTCCGATCCAGTACTGATAGTATGCCAGCCATTCATCGGAATAGGCCTTGTTCAGCACCTTGATCAGCTCGGCAACATCCATATCAACAATCGCAATTCCTTTGGTTCCCATTGGTATCCGTCCTCTCTAATGTTATTGCTCTCCCCGCACCACACAGGGCTCACTTTGATCGTAGTGTAGTCACTTCTGTTGTCGTTTTCCAGTATAATCCCCGGCCCCACCAACGCTAAAATTCATTCAGGAGAGCCAATGTCAGTGCGCCCCCTCCGTATTCACCGGTGAGTCATTCCACGCCCTATTCTGCGCCTACACGCCACCATTCACCCGAGAGGCTCGCCCCCCCCCATACCATTGGACATGGGAGATTGACTATTGGCGCCCGCGCTCCTCAGGATCGCTCCGTCCCCGCCAGTGGTGTCAGCAACGACTCCTGATAGAGCTGCTGAATCATCTCCACGTCCAGGGCATGACCCGACTTGTAGGAAATGATCTCCCCGACAAATAAACCATCCTCAATCAAGGCCAGTGCGGCCAGTAGATCGAGGGTGGCGCGATGCCAGACGGCTTCCAGTGATTTGCCATCATGCTCCAGACGAGGTTTATTCCAATACCCGAACCGCCCCGCCACAAGTAGATTGTCGAATGAATAACCCAAGTTGCGTACGTCCGCAAACAGCAGCCCGATGGTCCGGCAATAGAGCATTTTCATCGCCGTGGTATTGGTCCGGGCCGTTGCCCCATAGGCAAATATCTTTGGATCCACCGCAAAACGGATACGCTGGCGGCCAATGGCGGTCTTAAAATTCACCGCGGCATCCATCCTCAGCATGGGCCGTGTCGCATCCGCTGGCGGGGCCAGAGTCAGGAATCCACCATGTCCATTGACAACCGTGACGCGTTCACGAACGGTCACATACGACACGGGCCGGTCCACCGAGCGGACCCCCGCGCGTTGCACGGCTTCTACCAGATCGGCGCTGCCATGATCAAACAGGGGGGGGTCCCCCGAATCCACACGAATCAGCAGGTTATCGATCCCCAACCCCATGCGTAGGGCGATCATGTGCTCGGCCATGCGGATATAGTTGTGCGGGGAACCGCTGCGTAGGACGATATTGCTGACCACATTGCCCGTCGTCCAGACGTTGCGAATCGAACAGCGCACCGGCAAACTATCCGGCAAATCTGTACGTTCAAACCACCAGCCATCCATATCCGTCGGACACAACGACAGGGTGCGTGTGCTGTTGCCCAGAAATGTGCCACGACCGCTGACGGTGACCGGACGCGCGATCGTGGTTTGCCGCCGTTGGCTGTCTAGCGCAACAGCCTCATCCATCCGATCCCAATCGACGGCCTGTGTTTTCCACGCGCGAACACCACGCTCCAAGGCGGCGGGGGCGCCGCTCAATAATCGTCCTGTCGGGGGGTCAAACATGGGTCAATCCTGTTGAATTTTGGGAAAACTGGCAAATCCTAAATCGCGGGCAAGGGATTGCGCATTCAGGCTCGGTGTTGAAGGTATCCATATGACGGGGCGCCCGCCGGCGAGCGCATGTTGTCGGCGCATTTCGTGGGGATCATCACTGGCACAGACCAAACCATCGGCATAAACGGTAGTGAAGGGGGCCATCGGGCCGTCATCCTCCACCAGCAGGGCGATCCCCTGCTTCTTCAGGACGCAGCTCAGGGAGGACACTAATTCCGCTTCCGCATGGCCCAAATCCACTCCAATCTCATGGGTCTCCTCGTCCCAAACGGCCGGATAATCGCACAAATACAATGCCCGCGCATGGTGGTCCAGTCCGGGGGATTGACCCACAGTACGAATCCATACCGCCGGCGATTCGGCTTGCAACGTCTGGGCCAAAACCGTCAGACCGCGATTCTGCCCCAGATTCAACATCGTATCCAAATCGGGGTCAGGATTGACAAGCACCCCGGCAGCCGTGCCCTGGCGCTCTATCCGCGGCCGCCCGACGGCATCCTGCGCGGCACTGATAAACGCACTGGCGGCCCAATCATAATCCGGGAACACCCCGGACATGCGCATGAGCAAATAGCGCAGCACGGCATCATTGTCACGGAATCCGGCTGGATGCGCCAATTCCATTCGGACGGGCTCGATGGCGGGAATTCCCTCGAGCCCCTGATTGAGAATGGCCGCCGGCACGTTGGTGGCACCGCCAAACTGTGCCAGACGCGCCACAACGCCATCGCGTGCGGCATCACTGGTGGTGGTGGTCCAGGCATCCACTTCGAGAGAAAGCGTGGCGCTGCGCGGAAAATTACCGGTCGCATCACTCAGGGCCAGATCACATTCCATCCCCATCCAACCGGCTTCATCCAGCACGGCGCGGTAGCGACGCGGCTCGGCCAAGTCCATGAACAGCGCGACCGCGACGCCATCATTCACCGCGACAATGGCCGGCGGCAAGGAGTCTTGCAAGACGGGTTCCGCCGGTGTGCGGGACTCGACTTTGACCTGCAGACGCAAGCGGCGCGAGGAATCGTCAAGGGTTTGCACCCGTGCTTGCAGAATACGGCCGCCGCTGGGTGCCCGCACCACGATCACATGCCACTCCAGGCGCCCCTCGTCCACCTGGCCGGCATAGAGGCGGGCATCCCCCCTCTGTTGTTCGAACATGCCGCCTTCCACCCCGCGGCGATCTGGCTGCAATGCCCAACGTTGGCCTGACTCCACATCCACCAGATCAAAAGCCACCGCCACAGGGGGGGCCGAGTCCAGTTCCAGAGCAGAGAAATCTGGCCGATTGTCGTTTGTCGCAAATGCCAACGACCAGCGATACGCGCGAATTTGCGATTCAAACCGCACAGAAAGCGACCGCACCACGCAGGGCCCAAAGGCGTTACGAACTCGCGGCAGTACGCTGGGGGCAAGCGGCAGGGGCACGGCATCCGCAACAGTCAGCACCCCCCCCCCCCAGTTCAATTCGGACGTGCCCTCCGGAATCTGGCCAATCCAAAAGTCCCCCTCGCGCCGCCAGTCTGCCGCTGGCAATGCGGCATCTGGCGGCAAGCCGGCAGCGACGGCCCACTCCCCATCCCCGCGGTACAGCACCCCCGGCCCAGCGGCTTGAGCCCAGCCAGATGCCCCCAGCATCCAGCCCGTTATCGCTACTGCCAGATAGTATCCGCTCCCTGTTGCACTCACGAACGACGTGCTCAATTGGCGCTCTCCCGGTCCCCGGGAGGATGCAGCCGCTTCTTGGCCGGGGATCGGCTCCCAAACAGGCTCAGATTCTTTAGGCGATCCCGCAGAAAGGCCGCCTTTTCATAGTGTTCCAGTTCGACAGCATGGGCCAACGCCTGTTGCAGCATTTCTGCCTCACTGCGCGGTCGACGCCGGTCGATTTCGCGCACAAGCTCGCGCAGCGATTCCAACTCGGGGGCGGGCGGCACCGGCGAACCGTCCTCATTCGTCGGCTCAAAGTTATCCGCATAAAAATGCTCCAAGTCCAAAACCGCTTCGCGCACGACCTTATCCGCTTGAGCAAAGCGCCCCTGTTGCAGATCCATCTCTGTTCGGGCGCGGATATTCATCATACGCATATAGGGATATAGCTGCATGAACTGCCAGGCCACTTCATCGTCGTCGGCATATTCTGAGACAATGTCAATCAGATCGAGTATATGATCGCTGTCACGCACCACCCCACCCAGTTCACCCAACGCATGAAAGGCCATCATGCGGTAATAGTATTGCATGACCTCTTGCTGAAGATCGGCGCACGCGGCGGGGTCCAGGCCATTGGGCAAGGTTTGGTCCGGCGCGCGCAGCTCTTCTTCAACGTAATAATCACGCAGTGATGTGAGTCCGCGCGGTGATTCGCCATCTGGCCGTCCCTCCAGGTGCATCTGGAAGATGCCCAGATCAAGCCGCAATTGAATTTGTTGAGTGCCATCAGCGACTCGGACATAGCGCGCCCGCACTTCATTGGGGTCATATCCCCAACCTGACATAATACTAGCTAAATCCTTGCTCATGCGTGTACCGGCGCTCCTTGAAAAAGGCTCGGCCAGGATATTCAGACCGGCCAAGTTGCGGCTTGGTTAATTGACCGCATCAATATACACAATCACCCTACGTAAGCAAGTGCTGGGCGCGGGTTGTGTCCGGGTTGTGTCCGTCGTGTCCGGGATGAATTCCCGTCTTTTACATATTACTGTGCTGTCCCCGAAAATACCATTTGGAACTCAGATCCCCGCGACCTTGTGTCGCGGGTGAATCCGGCTGAAGAACTGTCGCGATGGCTGGTTTACTTCAGCCTTTTGCTCCTGCCGGATCAGCCGACAGGGGGAGCGAAGACGACATGGAACTTCTGGAACCGCACACTAGCCGGCATAGAACTCTGCTATGCTAGCGACCACCCACTCGGCCATCTCATCCGTTAGGTCCGGATAGATGGGCAGGGCAATGGTTTCCTTGGCCGCCCGTTCGCTTTCCGGGAAATCCCCTTGCTGGTAGCCCAGACTGTGGAAACAGTCTTGCAGGTGCAAGGGAACGGGATAATAAATTTCGACGCCAATTTCACGTTGTCGCAGGTGAGCCAGCAGCTCATCGCGCCGTTGCGCACGAATAACAAACTGGTTGTAAATATGGCGATTGGTCTGGGCCACAGGCAACACCACCTGGTCCGCCGCCGCCCCCCCTTTTTCGGCGAACAAGCGGCGGTAGCGCTCGGCATTGGCCTGCCGCGCCGCTGTCCAGCCATCGAGATGCTGCAGTTTGATCGTCACCACCGCCGCCTGTAGAGCGTCAAGACGGAAATTCCCGCCCACAAACTGGTGGTAGTACTTCGGCTCCGACCCGTGGTTGCGCAGAATTACCGCTTTTTTGGCCTTGGCGGCATCGCGCAGCGTCACCATCCCGCCGTCGCCGAAACACCCGAGATTTTTGGATGGGAAGAACGAAAAGCAGCCATAATCGCCAATACTTCCGGCACGCCGCCCCTTCCACTCCGATCCAATCGCCTGCGCGGCATCCTCAATCACAATCAGATGGTGTGCCTGCGCTACCGCCATCACCGCATCCATGTCGACCATCTGGCCATAGAGATGCACGGGAATGATCGCCTTAGTCTGCGGCGTCACCGCCGCCTCAAGTTGTGTCGCATCCAGATTGAATGTCAGCGGATCAATATCCACAAAAACGGGTTTAGCCCCCAGGCGCGCGATGGCCCCCACCGTTGCAAAAAACGTGTACGGGGTCGTGATCACTTCGTCGCCCGCCCCAATTCCTTCAGCCATCAATGCCAGAATTAATCCATCCGACCCGGATGTCACCCCTACCGCATAGTCCGTCCCACAATAGGCGGCCACAGCCGCTTCGCATTCCTGCACTTTGGGGCCCAGAATAAAGGCCTGAGAGCGGCATATCTCCAACAACAGGGGTTCGATTTCGTCCTGAATCTGCTTATATTGCGGCTTCAAATCCAACAGCGGTACTTTCATCGGGTCTCCTCGCGAGTTGATCAGCAAAACATGCCGATCAGTGTCGCACACGTTCCCTGTTTAAGCACGCCCAAAAATGGGAGGCCGCTAGGCCGCTCCGCCAAAAACACGGTGGACAACATTCACCCGATGGGGTAGAAGTAACGCAACTGGATGCGGGAGTAATTCAGTGGTAGAATGTCAGCTTCCCAAGCTGAACGTCGCGAGTTCGAACCTCGTCTCCCGCTCCACTCTTTTTTTGCGCTTTTATTGGGGATTTTGCCTTGTTTTTCGATGTTTTCGGCGTCGCGGCCATTTTTTCCCATACCCTCGATAATGGCGCATAATGGCGTAGTTAAGCGCCCAATTTGTCAAAAATTGTCAACGCATCCCCCGACCGCCAGCCTGCTGTAAAGCGTCGTTTTGACAAATCGCGCCCCTCGATTGTCAATTCCAGCGCCGATCCCGGCCACGATCTACCCCGACCCCGGCCCGACCGGATAGCCCATTTCGCGCATCACCTTCTCAAAGTCTTCGTCCGCCTGCTTCATATCCCGCACCATCGCATCCGTGTCCAGCGGGTCAATGGTGAATGCTCGGGTCAATTCTTCATCGGTCATCGGGGTGGAGTCCAGCCCGAGCAACGGATTTTTTCGATGGGATTGGTCCCGGTGGTACTCGGCGACGTGGCCCATCCATGCCAAGCCATCCGCCAGCCCGAGCAAATAGGCTTTCCCGCCCCTGCCTTGTCCCCGTAGCCTCTTGACGACCTCGGGGGTGCGCCCATGTCCATCCCATCCTCGAAGGGCGTGAATCGCGTCCAGCGCGTCAACCGTGCCATCATCTCCAAAGGGTAAAGTTCCGTCCGCCCTCCATCGGCTGATCTGTTGGGCTGAAGTTTCGAGCAACCGGGCAAGGTCCGCCCCGTTCAATCGCAGAGATTGCTTATGTGTAGGCATGGCATTTTCCCAGGGTTCATCCGGTAAAGGACCGGAATGCGCGACGGAACGACCCCCCTGCATCGGCCAAAAAGGACCCATGCCCTTGCCTGGTCATAGTCCGGCCCCTGTAGCGGCTTGCGCTCTGGATAGGGGATGCCGTCGTGCCCCTGTGCGTCTCTCTGGCGCGTTCCCGTCCCGATCCATGCCGACACCCGGCCCCCGGCGCTCCGTCGCGTCTGGCGCGATTCTGGCGGCGGGATTCAAGGCTGTGAGTTCGCGCCAGCGGTCGCGGGCAAAGTGGCGCAGACAATCAAAGCAAATCCGTTCCGCATCGGCTCGATTCTCTGCCCAAAAGAACGGCACACGGAAGCGCATCGAAAGGGCAAGGCATGATTGCCAAGCGGCTCCGGCGTCCATGCGTGATCGAAAATGCCCGAGACGCAAGACGGATTGCGGTTGCTCCACGATGATGCAAGCGGCATCGAATCCGCGCAACCGGGCAAGCTCTCTTTGGAATCTGTCACGTTCCACGCCCAAACACGCAACCAAATCGGGAAGGGATTTTCTTTCAATCGAAACCCGGCGCTCGAATCCGGCAAGGGAATAGTCGCCAGCTTCCAGCCCGGCAACCTCCACCACGGCGGCGAATCCCGCAAAGGTGAAGGGCGCTTGTTCGCGGGAATCCACCACGATACGCAGGGGCAACTTGGAGACGGTTTCACTCATGGTTCATCGAAGTGGGGGGCAACGTCCCGGCCCGCAGGAGTTCGGCCACACGGAACGCGCCCCCCGGAAGTTCATCGGCTCGCGGCCCGCTTTTTCGACGGGGTAGCCCTAGACCAAACGGCGGCCAACTGTGGGCAAAGTTCGGCGGGCTTGATCTGTTCGACCGATTCGAGATGGTTTCCATCAGCCCATCCATGCGGCCCCGAGTCGGACGGCAACAGGCAATGGATTTCCCGCCCTCGGGGGGCAACCACGGCCATCGGAACAAACTTCCGTTCCAACGAATCGGCAACGTCCGCGCCGAATCCGGCCACGGCCACGAATCGCCACGGGGTCAGCTGGATTTCGACGGCCTGCCCCGAAATGAGTTTTCGGCGGGCATCGGTTCGTGCGGCGGCGGCTTGGCGGGCAAGTTCCTGCCGCCTGTCTCCAATCCGCCGTTCAAGTGATCGAATCGCGGCTTGCACGGCATCGCGGCGTTGCTCGACTTCGGAAACGCAATTGCAGAATCCCAAAAGCCCATGAATCGCCGGACGCTCTGAAGCAAAGCGGCCAGTTCCCGAAAGCCAATCGCCGTTTACATGCTGGCGCAAATCGCGTTCGGCCTGTTCGCGGGCAATCTGCAATTCATTTTCGACCTGGGCGGAATCCTCCATGAGTTCGGCAATCTCGCCCTCGATCCGGGCAAACTCGCTTTCATCGAAACGGGTTTGCGCCAGCGTCAACCGCTCTTTTGCGATTTCGACGCGCTCGGAAAGTTCGCGGCGGCGGCTGGCGGCTTCGTTCAACGCGCCTTTGTGGATGTCCAGCGCCCCAAGCTCCTGTTGGGCTTGTTC
>JAQUJC010000111.1 GCA_028681135.1 Kiritimatiellia bacterium
AGTATTACGCGAACCAGTTTGATACAGTAGGATAAGGGTTTGATACAGATTTGGGAATTGGAGGGGGTTTAATATTTGAGCTGGAGGGAGGCGAGGGTGGGGATGGGCTGGGAGGGGAAAGTCATGTCGCCAGTCTTCCAATAAAGGGTTTCTCCTGGCTGGAGTATCCAACCTTTTAAATTGCCTGCTTCGTCACCGTCGTTGGTTATTGAGTGCTGGGTGACGGAGCCGGTGAAAGATGAGGGTGGCATGACTCCGAGAACGAAGTAGAGTGTGGCGCCTTTGGCTGCTGAGTTGGCGAGGGCTATCTCGGCAGGAGTGAAGGAGATGTATCCGCTCGCAGGTGTGCGCTGTGATCCGGACATAAGGGTGGAGCCGGATGGCATCGAGGAGTAGAGGCCGCCGTAGCCGCCTCTGGTTGAGGCGAGACGGCCATCAGCGATCTTTGAGGCAGGTGCTGCAAATGAACGGATGGTGCATTGACCCCAAAGAGCGGCACGGGCAGCTCCGGTGCTATCATAGGCTCCGCCGACAACCGCCCATTGTGATATTGTGCCGGGTGTGCCGCTGGTCAAATTTGAAAGTACGCTTGCATATACTGTGCTGTAAATGGCAGCAGGGCTCTCGTTAATGTTGGTGCGCGTTGCAGTTGGATTTTGTGAATCGGCACTGCCCTTGCTGGATGCAGTGGAAGGCCATGCATGCCAGGTGTCGGTTGCCCATTTTAGAATGTAGTTGTAGGTGGCCGGATTGTGGGATGGACCAAATACGAGGTGGTTGGTTTTTGATTTTTGAAGGTGCGGCATAGTTTAGGCTTCCGGAGTATCGATGATGAAGTCGGCATCGGTGCCGAGGTCGGTGATTACACCGCCAGCAACGGTGATTGTACGCTTCTGGCCCTGCAACTTGGTGGCCGTGAGCTCCACGTTGGAGACATTGACGAAGGTGCCGTCAATGTCGCCGGAGGAGCTGCCGACATCTTTTGCATCTCCATATGAGTCTGAGATTAGGCCCTGAACCAGTTTAGCTTTGAGAATGGAATTTATTTCATCCCAGTAGAGGGCGTAGAACTCGCGAAGTTGCAAGGTGCGGTCGGCTTTGTTGGCCGGGTCTGCGTAAGTGATGGCGGCGGGGTCAAGATCGATCAGGACGGCTTTTTCATCGGGGTCTTTTGACTCAACTGCGAGGCGACGGCGGAGGCATGGCGGGGTGCCATCCGCGACGGAGTTATTAGCGGTGGTGGAGGCGCCGTCGATCTGGGAGCCGTTGGAGGAATCGCCGGAAGTGCGGCCAAGACGTAGATAGGAGAAACGGCGGCCGCGAGCGGCGCGGTAAACGGCTATAACGTTGTCGGCTTCAAGGCGGTGGCAGGTGCCGGTTTTGACGGTTGTGGTGCCGGTTGCCAGATCGTGAGTGATATCCTGGACAAGGGCTGCCATGGTGGCCCACTCCGCCTGTCCACCGGTGCAGGACAGGAGCTTTCCGGGGGCCAGGTCAAAGGAACAATCCTGCTCGTGAAAGACGACTCCGCCGTCATAATGGAGACGGTTCCAAGATTCAAAGAGTGCGGCGGCAAGGTTGGGCGGGACGGGTTCGGCTTCGATCCACTCGGTCTGTTTGCGATATGTTTTGGATGTCGCGTTGGTAGAGGTTGCGGCAAAGGTAAGATCTTTTTCGAGGTCTTCGAGAATGGAGCCGGTTTCGGTGGATTTCATCTTATAGGAAACGCGGATTGTGAAGGTCTCGTGCTCAGTTTTCTTGCCACTCCACGATGGAACGGATCCGCCAGTCAAGCGTGCTGGATATGACTTTGTTCCAGTGCGATTAACGGTGTCGACAGACCAATCGCCGGAGGGAAGTTGGGCTAGCCACGGAATGAGGGCGGCTAGCTTTTCTTTGCCTGCTGCTGTTGTCCAATCGTCAGGATAATTTTCGACTTCAACGTCTTGACTTATAAAGACAGAGCGTGAGCCTTCAAGGTCGTAGATGAGGGAGATTCGGCGCGGATGTGCGATGTTACCAGCGGTGTCGATTTGGCGGCGTTTTATGGTGCGCCCATCGTATTCGCCTGTCCAGCGATAAATTATCTGAATGCCGGGTACGCGAAGGTCGTAGCGTGGGGTGAAGGCTGCGGTTTCGGCGGATACTCCGATTAGCTCTTTGCTGACGGTTGGCATGGAAGCGGGAGAGGTAAGGTTGGCCGTTGGTGTGAAGCTTGTGTAGTCCCACCAGAGGACGTAGTCGGGTGTGTAACGGAGCATGGATGTTATGGCATCCCAACATTTAATGTTGTCGCGCTCATCGATCGGAACTGTTACTCCGTCGTCGATAGTGCCGATGTCGATGTTAATGCCCCTGGCGACTGCATAGGCAAGAGCGTATTTGATGGTTTGCCCGGATGTCAGGCGGTTGCCGTTGTTATCTTCGCCCAAGACGACGGTTGGCTCGAAGGCTGAGGTGACGGCGCCACCGGCTGAGGTTGAGGCCCACTCCTGTGATAGTTCGCAGATTTGCAGATCGAAGACGGGGTTGAAGGCTGTATAAGTTATGGAGTGGGGGCCAGCGCCCTGGGCCTGGCGTGGGATGGTCTCGACGGTGCCAACGAAGAGGCAGGTATCGGTGACGACGGGAGGGACGGCGGCGGTGGTGATGCGGCGGATTAGGGCGACGGTGGTGGCGTAGGGCCAGGCGGGGCTGGCCAGCCAGTCGTTGGACTGAGTGAAGGTGAGGGAGTCGAGGCCGTTGGCCTGCTGTTTTAGGGTGCAGGCGGTTATGCCGGAGTCTTCGAGGGTGGTCGGGGCGGCGGAGTTTTTTTTGATGAGGTAGGTTATCATGTTTAAAGGGCCTTTAAAGGGCGGGCGCAAGCGCCTCTGATGAGCTAGGAGGTGTTGACACGTCGCCCGTACGTTAGCTGTTGGGGAGGTTGCG
>JAQUJC010000019.1 GCA_028681135.1 Kiritimatiellia bacterium
TGCTGATCATGCTGTTACAATACGCGAGGCAATGGAGGAAGTCAAGTGTAAAATTAACATATTTCTCTCCGCAACAGATAATTACAACAACAAACGCCTTTTGTCGGTGGCACCATAGCATGGAAAACGACGATGGGGGGGGCAAAATGCGAATAGCGCTTGGTCTAATGCGCGTTGACCTCGTGTGCCATCTCAGACGTTCCATGTCGTCTTCGCTCCCCCTGCCGGAGGCTGAAAAAAGCAGCAATCAGGTCATTTCTGCAATCGGATTCACCCGCGACACAAGCTCGCAGGGGGCTGAGTTCCGAATGGTATTTTCTGGGGCAGCACACTAAGATGGATGGCGGGAGCAGAGGTATAGAATGAACTCAACTTACATGGAATCGACATTGGCAGGCACGTGGTACGATGACCATCCCGGGCGCTTGCGATCCGAATTGAAGGCGGCCTTGAGCGAGGCAGGCAGTCTGTCCAATCCCAATTTGTTTGCCGTGATCACGCCCCATGCCGGGTATGCGTATTCCGGGCGCTGTGCCGCCCATGGCGCACAGGCGGTTGCCGCAGTCCCTGATCTGCGCCGGGTGATTGTGCTGGGCTTCACCCACCGGATTCGTCTTCCCAATGCCGTCAGTGTGCCATCGCAGGCGACAGCCTACCGGTCGCCCCTGGGCAACACTCCGCTGGATACGGATACCATCGCGAATCTGCTCGAGAATCCGCTGGTTACCGATGTGTCAGCGACGCGCCGTGGCGAAAACAGCGTAGAGATGCAGTTGCCGCTTCTGCAGGTGGCGTTGGAAGGGCGCGACTGGTCGCTGGTGCCGATCACCCTGGGACAACTCGATGATGCAACTCGGTTGCGCGTGGCTCAAACCCTGGCCCCACTGATGGATGCAGGAACCGTGCTGGTGGTGAGTTCGGATTTCACACATTACGGCCCAGATTTTGGCTATGTGCCGTTCCGAAATGACATCGAGGCCAATCTGCGCCAATTAGACAGCGGGGCAATCCAGACGATTCTCAACGGCGATGCCCAAGGCTTTGCCGCCTACTGTTCCCAGACGGGCGCGACCATCTGCGGACAGGACCCTATCGGCGTGCTGCTGCGCATGCTACCGGCCGGATTCACGGCCCAAGAGCTGGCCTATGATACCTCGGGTCGCGCCACCGGCGATTTCACCAACTCGGTCAGTTACGTGTCTGCGGCATTTTATCGTCCGAGGTCCGAGTAATTCCTGATTCTTTTGCTACGCCGCAGGGCGGAATATGCCGGTATCATGGGTCCACCAGTCATACTCACCTATTGCAATAAGTGAGGGTCACTTATTGCAATAAGTAACCTTCACATATTACAATACATGAACGTAACGTGACGCCACACTTTCCTGGGGTATTTCGACGCGTACGTGAATGGGAAAATGGCGTATTCTTTGTTGTGGGGACACGTCGGTTCTTCATGCATTGAAGGGGGAAGGGGGCAAAGCACGCGTAGATAAAACGGTCGATTAAATCGACAAGCGGGTTGACTTCTGATGAGATTTCGGCATATTGAGGGCCACAAACAAGCAGAACAATAATTCTGCGGCAACACGAGGGGGGCGAAAATGGGCTTGGAATAATCCGGGCTTTGGCTTGTGAGGGGGGGTGTGTGCCGCGTAACCCAAGGAGGTTGATCATGTATTCTAATTCATCTACCATCGTTCCCACCCGTCTGGCTGTTGGCTTGGCCGCTTTGGCCTTGGGCCTGAGCAGCGCCTGGGGATTTGGCGGCATCGATGCCGGGCCCCTGAGCATCGGCGGAGCCATTCGCGCGTCTTATGTGCAGGGCGATTATGAAAAAGACGATTCGGGAGCGCCGCAACGCGGAGGCAATGGCGGCAACTTTGAGTTGGATACCTTTCGGATCAACCTCGATTTTGATCATGAAGGCTGGCTGGGTAAGGCGGAATACCGCTGGTATGACGGCTACAATTTCCTGCATACGGGCTGGGTGGGATATGAGTCTGAAAAACTGGGCCATGTGGAATTGGGTCTGAACCGAGTGCCATTTGGCGTAGGGGCGTACGGACCGGCAAATAGCTGGTTCTTTGATCAGCATTACTATGTAGGGTTGGCCGACCACATGAAACTGGGTGTCAAGTTCACGCGGAGCGTCGGAGACCTGACGCTGGATGCGGGATACTACTTCCGCGACATGCCCAATGGGTGTGGTGCTTCTCCGCACAGTGCGCGCTATGCCTTTACGGTGGTGGATGAGGATGTTGGCGACATTCCGGGGGTGTATCGTGAAACGCACCAACTGAATGCCCGTGCCATCTATGCGATTGAAAAACTCAAAACCGATGTCGGCGTCTCGGCGCAGTGGACACGGATGGATGCGCAGGACTCCCGTGCCAAGGATTCGGATGCGTATGCCGTGAGCGCACACACCAAGAGCACCTTTGGTCCCGTTGGAATTATGCTGCAACTGACGTCTTATGACTTTGACCCGGATTATCGTGTCGATGCGGATGGCGTACGCCCGTCAACCGATCTGGTGAACATGGGGGCCTACGACTTTGCCTGGCCCGTCGCAAGCAAGGGCCTCATCCCGTCGATGGCTATGTCCTACACCATCAAGGAGCCGGTGTCCTGGATTGATGCCATCACGTTCTACTCTGACTACAGCGTGATTGTGAAGGATGGCTCCCTGGACGGCACGGACTTCAACGACAGCACACTGTTCGTGAACGGCATGTCCATTGCCCGCGGCAACTGGTTCATCTATGTGGATTATGCGTTGTCCGATGGCAACTATTTTGTCGGCAACGAAGGCGATGACTATGGGATGGGGGATGAGGGCTCCTATAGCCAAGCCGCCGTCGGTGATTTCGGTGCGAACCGTAATGACAAGTGGAATGGCCGCTTCAATATCAACTTCGGCTACTACTTCTAGGACGACAGATGGATAACGAATCACCTCCAGACGCGCCTGACCCATTGATCGAGGTCCGCTCGCTCTACAAAATATTCGGTTCCCGGCTGAGTGAAGCCCGCCGAATGCTGGATGCCGGCCGCCCGCGGGCTGAAATCCTCAAGAAGACGGGCGGCACCCCGGCGGTGGTGAATGCGAATTTCAGCATTCATCGCCGCGAGACCTTCGTCATCATGGGGTTATCGGGCAGCGGAAAGTCCACGCTCCTGCGGTTACTTAACCGACTGATCGAACCGACCCATGGCGAGATTCTGGTGGATGGTGAGGATATTGCTCAACTGGGCCGGTCGGCCCTGCGCGAGTTGCGCCGACGGAAATTTGCGATGGTCTTTCAGCACTTTGGGCTGTTGCCGCATCGCAATGTCATCGAAAATGTGGCCTTTGGTCTGGAAATCCAGGATGTGGCAGCCGATGTGTGCCACAAGAAGGCCGTGGAGGCCATTGAAAGTGTGGGGCTGGATGGCTACGAAGATAGTGCCATCAGCGCCTTGAGCGGTGGCATGCAGCAGCGCGTGGGTCTGGCACGCGCGCTGGCGACCAATCCGGAAATCCTGCTGATGGACGAAGCGTTCAGCGCCTTGGACCCCCTGATTCGCACCCAAATGCAGGACGAGTTGGCTGATTTGCAGGCGCGGCTGCAAAAGACCGTGGTGTTTATCACCCACGATCTAGACGAAGCGTTGAAGTTGGGCGATCGGATTGCGATCATGAAAGATGGTGTGATCGATCAAATTGGCACCCCCGAAGCCATCTTGACTGAGCCGGCGACAGATTATGTGCGCACATTTGTAGAAAATGTTGACCGCAGCAAAGTGCTCACGGCGGGCAGCGTGATGAAGCGTACCTGTGTGGTGGCAAGTCATAAGGATGGGCCGCATCTGGCCGTTCGCCTGATGCAGCAGAACAACTTGTCCTCCCTGTTTGTTGTGGGCCAGGACCGCCGGTTTCTGGGCATGGTCAACATTGATAATGCGTTGGCCGAGGCCAAGAAAGGCGGCCGAGAGTTGGGCCCGATCGTACAGCGGGATGTTCCGACCGTCGATGAAGTAACGTATCTGCGCGACATGATTCCGGTGGCCAGTGAAACCCGGATTCCTATTCCGGTTCTGCGGGAAAATGGAACCATGGCCGGGATCGTATCGCGGGCGGTGTTGCTGTCAGCGTTGTCGAGCAAGAACGGGGATGAATCATGACCTTTCATATCGGACCCTATTTTGAGAACCTGATCAATTGGCTGAAGGATTCCTTTCCCGGCTTCTTTGATGGGATAGGCAGCGGATTGGAAGCCTTCATTGAGAGCTTCGAATTCATATTGGGGTGGCTCCCGCCGTGGGCCATGATTGTCCTGCTGACCTTGTTGGCCTGGTGGGCCTGCGGCTGGCGCAACTGGGGCTTGGCCCTGTTTTCGGTGGCTGGGTTCAGCTTGATATACCTGATGGAATTGTGGGCGATTACGATGCAGACGTTGGCTCTGGTCCTGACGTCTACGCTCGTCGCCCTGGCGATCGGGATTCCACTGGGTATCTATTCCGGTCGCAGTGCGCGGGGTGAAAAACTGGTGCGCCCTGTACTGGATTTCATGCAGACCATGCCGGCGTTTGTCTATCTGATTCCCGCCGTCTTGTTCTTTTCGCTGGGGAAAGTGCCTGGGGCGGTGGCCACGGTCATCTTTGGCATGCCCCCATGCGTGCGCCTGACCACCCTGGGCCTACGCCAGGTCCCCCTTGAGGCCGTCGAGGCCTCGAATGCCTTTGGCTGCACACCGTGGCAGCAGTTGTTCAAGGTGCAATTGCCAATGGCCCTGCCCAGTATTCTGGCCGGCGTCAACCAAACGATCATGCTCGCGCTGTCCATGGTGGTAATTTCGGCCATGATTGGTGCCGGCGGGTTGGGGGAGCAGGTGCTGCGCGGCATTACCCAACTCAAAATTGGCATGGGATTTGAAGGAGGCCTCGCCATCGTCATTTTGGCCATGTATCTGGATCGGGTGACCCATGCACTGGGCTCCCATAGTCAACAAAAGCAACAGGGGTGATCCCGGATTCCGGGCGACACTCACAGTCGAAAAGGAGACACAACAAATGAAGAAATGGACCATAATCGCCATGGCAATGGCGTGCATCATGGGCGCGGTCGGCTGCGGCACCCGCTCGAGTACCACGGACAAGCAAACAATCAAGCTGGCCTATGTAAACTGGGCAGAGGGTGTGGCGGTTACGCATTTACTGTCTGCCTTGCTGGAGGATATGGGCTATGACGTGCAGAGCACGATGGCCGATGTGGCACCGATCTATGTCTCGGTGGCCGAAGGCCAGCAGGATGTCATGGTGGAAACCTGGCTGCCGGTGACCCATGCGGCGTATTATGAACAATACGGCGATCAGGTCGAATTGATTGGCACCTGGTTTGATGCCGCGCGCATTGGCCTGGTCGTGCCCACCTATGTTGAAATTGATAGCCTCGAGCAGCTCAATGACACCAAAGACCAGTTCAAGCAGGTTCTGACGGGCATTGATTCGGGAGCCGGAATCATGGGGGCCACCGAAAAGGCGATCGACGAGTACGGATTGGACTTTAGGCTGATGGCCTCCAGTGGTCCCGCCATGACCGCCGCCCTGAAAGGTGCCATTGACAAGGGCGAGTGGATTGCGGTAACCGGCTGGGCCCCACACTGGAAGTTTGCACGCTATGATCTGAAGTTTCTCGATGACCCTAAAGGCGTCTACGGAGCAACAGAAAAGGTGCAGACAGCCGCGCGGTTGGGATTTGCTGACGACTATCCGGATGCCGCTGCTCTGATCGGCAAGATGAAGTTCGATGGCGTTCAAATCGGCTCGCTGATGGATGCCCTGGAAGCGGCCGACGGGGATGAGATGGCCGCCGTCCGGCAGTGGATTGCTGACAACCAGGAACTGGTTCAGAGCTGGATGCCGTAAGGAAACGGTCCTCTATCGAGTTTCGATTGGGCCGGTTGCGCGTTGCGCAGCCGGCCTTCTTCTTTTGCCCTCCACCCCACGTATAATGAGCTGGATTTGGCGAGGAAAAGGAGGAAACTGGCGTATATGTTGAACCGAGGAAATCCATGATGTTGAGTCTGATATTTGTAGGGTGTTGCCTGCTCTTTTGGGCGACCTATCGCGTGTATGGCGGGTGGATGGAACGGCGTCTGGACGTGATGGATGAACGCCGGACACCGGCGCATACCCGGCGGGACGGCGTGGATTATGAACCGGCGCATGACGCAGTGGTGTTCGGACATCATTTTAGTTCGATCGCTGGGGCCGGGCCGATCGTCGGACCAATTTCCGCGGCGCTGGCGTTTGGCTGGGGACCGACGTTGCTGTGGATCGTGGTGGGGGTCATCTTGATTGGCGGGGTGCAGGACTACACCTCTATGCTGGCCAGCTTGCGCAACAAGGGCCAGAGCCTGGCGCAGATCGGCCGCCAGTCCATGGGGCCACTGACGTATCGGGTGTTCCTGCTGTTCATGCTGTTGGTGCTGAGTTATGTGGTGATTGTGTTTCTCGATATGACGGCCGCAACATTTGCTCCGGTTACGGCGGCCTGGGGCGAGTCCCCTACGCAGGCGGCGCATCTGGGCGGGACCGTGGCTACGGCTTCGATCTACTACATCCTGTTGGCGGCCGCCTTCGGTGGGTTGCGACGATGGGGGCTGTCGCTGCGCAAGGGAACCCTGATTATGCTGCCGCTGGTGTTCGTGGGCTTGTGGCTGGGGCATCTGTTTCCCTGTCTGCCATCCTGGGTGCCAGCGCTGTGGGGGTCCGACAAGTATTTTTGGACGCTGCTGCTGCTGGGCTATGCGCTGGTGGCCTCGGTGCTGCCGGTGTGGGCGTTACTGCAACCACGGGACTATCTTTCTTCATTTCTTCTCTATGCGTGTCTGGGTGGCGGAGCCATTGGGTTGCTGCTGGGCTCGGTCAGCGGAGCGACCGCAATCACCTGGCCAGCCTTTTCCGCTTGGTCCACGTCGCAAAACGGGTTCATCTATCCCGCCTTGTGCGTTATGGTGGCGTGCGGAGCCGTCAGCGGGTTCCATGCCATACTGGCGGCCGGCACGACCTCGAAGCAGTTGGACAAGGAAAGCTCAGCCAAGCGGGTGGGGTTGGGCGCTATGCTGGTGGAAGCCGTGGTAGCCTTGCTGGCTCTGGCGACGGTCATGACGCTGAAAGACCAGCCAACAGGCCCCCCCCCAATGGTGTTTGCCGCCGGGCTGGAACGGTTTTTCCTGCCGTTGGGTGTGAGCAAAGGCTGGGTGGCGTCCTTTGTTATGCTCGCGGTGAGCACCTTCCTATTGACGACCCTCGATACCTGCACACGCTTGAGCCGCTTGCTGGCTCAGGAAATCACGGGCTTCACACCGCGTACGGCAGGGCAGCGAGTGCTGGTGACGGCGCTGGTTTTGGCATTGCCCGCATTTGTGGCCTTTCAAGATATCATCGGCCCCGGTGGCAGTCCCATAGCGGCCTGGAAAGCAATTTGGCCGTCGTTTGGCGCGACGAACCAGCTCATGGGGGCCATGGCCTTGCTCATGGTGCATGGCTGGTTGCGGCGACAGGGCAAACGGGCTGGATTTGTCTTCTGGCCCATGATCTTTATGTTTGTCACCACGCTACTGGCCCTGATACAGATCATCTGGCGCAATTTCCGGCATGATGGGAGCTTTTTGCTGGGAGGTCTAGGCGCGCTGCTGCTTCTGCTAGCCCTTGTCGTGCTGGCAGATATGGCGGGAATGGCCTGGAAGGAACATCGCCGGGCCGATGGATAAACTCCCTTCCGTGCATTCTGCTGCCGACCTGGCTACGTAGAACAACCGCACCGGGCCAAAACCTGCGGCTGGCGAGATGCACTGTTTACGTGTCTTTTCCCATCCGCGTCTTTTCCAGCCCATTTTGGTGTTGCCAAAAGAGGCAGGGGGGGCTATAGTCAGAATCAACACGAATGTATGAGGTTCTTTGAAGCATAAGCATCAGACTTTTTTCCCTGCCGTACACGACAGGGGCTTAGTTCTCCTACCCAACACCATGCAAAACGGGAGCTGGTGTTCGCCTGTGGACGGCATGTCCGTTCTGCCGGAAGTTCCGGAAAGCAGGTGACAGGTTCCCACCTTATTCCCATAAGGTCAGGAGATTCGCCTCACCGGTACGGTGGGGATTTTTTTTACATCGCCGCTTGGGGGCAGGAGTGATAGGGTCTTGGCCATGAGTTTTATACAACGAGTCAAAGCTGCGTTCAACGGCAAGAAAGCCCCCCACACACCCGCCGTTCCGGCCGCCGTGCCCAAGGCAAAACCCTCCCATTCTGATGAATCGTCGCGAGGTGGAAAGCGGTCCCCCAAAAAGAATCTGCGGGCGAACGACCCCCAAGTCGTGCGTGGCGGGCCGCGCAAAAAGCGGAAGCCCCACGCGTCGGCACCCCCGGCCAAGCGACATCGCGGCGCACCCAGCAAAGAACCCCTCTCTGCGGTGCCGTGGGATCCGTCGGAGTATCAAGTGGCACCGGCTGACGGCAAAACCCGGTTTCTGGACCTCGATTTGCCCGACGTGCTCCTGCGCGCCCTCTGTGACCTCGATTTCCGCTATGGCACGCCCATTCAAACCAAATCGCTGCCGCTGGCCCTGGACGGACGTGATGTCTGCGGCCGCGCCCAAACCGGAACGGGTAAGACCGCCGCCTTTCTCTTGGCCATCTTCAAGCACCTGCTGGAACACCCCGCCGCCCCGGATCGACGCAAGGGCTATCCGCGGTCGCTGATCATGGCGCCCACGCGTGAGCTGTGCATGCAAATTGCGCGCGATGCCGAGGATCTGGGCAAATATGCTGGGCTGCGCACCCTGGCGGTTTATGGCGGCATGGATTTGCAGGAGCAACGCGCCGTGTTGCGCGAAAAACATGTCGATGTGGTGGTGGCCACCCCCGGGCGGCTGCTGGATTTTAGGCAGCGCCAGGATATCGAATTTTCCAAGGTTGAAATTCTGGTGATTGACGAAGCCGACCGGATGCTGGACATGGGCTTCATTCCTGATATGCGCCGGATTGTCTATGGCTGCCCGCCGAAACACAAGCGGCAGACCATGCTCTTTAGCGCCACGCTCACGCGGGAGGTGACCCGGTTGGCTGCGCAATGGATGCGCGATCCTGTCACAGTGGATATCGAACCCGAGCACGTCGCGGCCGAGACCATCGACCAGCGCGTATACATCGTAACCGAAGACCAGAAATTCACGATTGTCTACAACCTGTTGCGTGAGATGAAGCCCGAGCGGGTCATTATTTTCGGTAACCGCCGCGATGCCACAGAACGACTCTGTGACAACCTACGCCATCAGGGGCTAGATGTGGCATTGCTCTCCGGCGCGGTGGAACAACGCAAGCGCATCAAGGTGCTGGACAATTTCCGTAGCGGCAAGGTCCCCATTCTGGTGGCGACGGATGTGGCCGGACGCGGCCTGCACGTGGATGGCATCGACCTGATCATCAATTTCAATATTCCCGAGCAGGCCGAAGATTATGTCCACCGCATCGGCCGAACCGGCCGGGTCGGGGAAAAAGGCATCTCGATCACGTTTGCCGACGAAATCGATAGCTATTATATCCCGGCCGTCGAGGAGTACATGAAGCAGCCGCTCAAATGCGTGCCCCCGCCCGAAAAATGGCTGACTCCGCTTCCCAAAGACATGTTGCCCCGTAAACGCCGCCCACCTCGCAGTAGCGGGCCCGGCGGACGCGGTGGTCCCCGAGGTGGCGGCCGCAGCGGCCCCCGTCGCGGGCCCAGACGCCGATGAAATTATCCTTGCGCATCGGCCAATCTGCTGGTACGTTGCGCCCTCGTTGATTGCCGAGGAACCATACACGGGGCGGTAGCTCAGTTGGTAGAGCATTACGTTCGCAACGTAGGGGTCGAGGGTTCGAATCCCTTCCGCTCCACCATAATGTGTGATTCCTGAAAATCCCCTGGTGGGGTAGCGAAGTGGCCAACCGCAGCAGACTGTAAATCTGCCCTCTACGAGTTCGATGGTTCGAATCCATCCCCCACCACCATTTTTATGAGATGGCTTGCCGATTCACTGTCAAAACTTCCGGAAACGCCGGGCGTTTATGTGCTTTTGGGGAGCAACGGCCTACGCTATACCGGGGCGGCGCGCAATCTACGCAAACGCTTACGGGATCATTTGGCGGGTCGCGGGAAACGCACGAAGCATCAACGTCCGCTGCAACTCGTGCATCATGAAACCTGTTCTAGCTATTCGGAGGCTCTTGTGCGGGAGGCCTTTTTGAAATCAGGGCAGGGGAGAGCCTGGCTCGATAGGCGGTAGACTGTCTCGCCATAGGCGAGCCTGCCTCCGGCAGGAAATCTGCCCTCTACGAGTTCGATGGTTCGAATCCATCCCCCACCACCATTTTTATGAGATGGCTTGCCGATTCACTGTCAAAACTTCCGGAAACGTCGGGCGTTTATGTGCTTTTTGGGAGCAATGGCCTACGCTATACCGGGGCGGCGCGCAATCTACGCAAACGCTTACGGGATCATTTGGCGGGTCGCGGAAACGCACGAAGCATCAACGTCCGCTGCAACTCGTGCATCATGAAACCTGTTCTAGCTATTCGGAGGCTCTTGTGCGGGAGGCCTTTTTGAAATCAGGGCAGGGGAGAACCTGGCTCAGAGGTATAAATGGTCTGTTCCGAATGTAAGTCGGTCACAGTCCGAAGCTTGCTCCACAAGCAGATTTAGCCTACTCTTACTATTCATAGAGACAATGATGTTCCTGAGCAAAGCGTCTCAGGATAGGCTATATATTTCAATGCGAGCACACCAGGACGACCACAATTCGGATAGCTGTATGGCTGACCTCCCGCCCCTCAGTTCAGGCGGGGGCGGCCAATCGGCTGCAGAGCCGATGGAACTGCCGCGCATAGACGGCTACAAGATCACGGGGTTAATTGGGGAGGGGGGTATGGGTGCGGTGTATGAGGCCTGGCAGGTACAGCCCTATCGCCGGGTGGCCATCAAACTATTGCGCCACGGCTTGATGTCGCCGACCCTTTTGCGCCGGTTTGAACTGGAGGTGGAGATTCTGGGGCGCATCGAGCATCCGGCCATTACCCGACTGTATGAAGCGGGTACATTGGAACTGGGCGGCAGTCGGGTCCCGTTTTTTGCCATGGAGTTTGTTGAGGGGCGTTCGATTACGGAATACGTCGAGCTGAACCATCTCTCGGTGGGGGATCGGGTGCGCTTACTCCAAAGGGTGGTGGATGGTGTTCACGTCGCACATCAAAAAGGGGTCATTCATCGGGATATGAAGCCCGCCAACATCCTGGTGGATGCAGACGGGCAGCCCAAGATTTTGGACTTTGGTGTGGCCCGAATCGAGCAGGCGGATGTGCAAATCACCGTATCACCACAAGACGGCGGCGGGTTGCTGGGGACGTTGCCCTACATGTCCCCGGAACAAGTGGCGGGGCGATTGGACGAGGTGGATGTCCGGTCCGATGTATATTCGCTGGGGGTCATTGCATTTGAATTGCTGTCCGGACGGCGTCCGTACCGGATTGAATCCCAGGTCTGGCATGAAATTGCTCGCCAGATCGAGACCCAGGAGCCCATGCGGTTGGGTAGCATGAATAAGGAGCTGCGAGGAGACCTGGATGCCATCGTTGCCAAGGCGATCGAGAAAAATCGGGATCGCCGCTACCCATCAGCTTCTGCCTTGTCTGAGGATTTACAGCGTTTTCTGGATTGCCGGCCCATTGAAGCGCGGGCCCCATCACTTGCCTATCAGACCTCGAAGTTCGTCCGCCGCCACAAACTGTTGGTAGGCATGGGAGGGCTGGTTGTGGCCGCGTTGGCCTTGGGTGTGGCGCTGGCCTTCATCGGCCTGGTGCGGGCCCGTCGGGCCGAGATGGAGGCGCGCCGCGCCGAGCAACAGGCCATTTCGGAATCCATCCGGGCCCAGGCCAATTTGCAGCAGGCGATGGATGCGGTGGACCGTTTCATGACTGTGGTGGCGCAAGGACAATTAAAAAACATCCCGGCGGCGGTGCCGATTCGACGGAAGTTGTTGGAAGATGCGGTTGCCTTTTATGAGCGATTTGCCAAAGAGAACCACCGCGATGGACAAGTGCAGGCTGGACTGGACTGGGCCTTGGTGCGATTGGCGGAGATCGAGGCCCTCATGGGAGATACCGGCGAAAGCCAACACCTGCTGGAGCGAAAAATTGAAACGCATGTCCGCCGTTTGGAAGCGGACCCCGAACATGAGGAATCCTTGCGCAGTTTGGCTCGAGGGCTGGATCAACAGGGAACTCGTTGGATGGCGGCCGGAGACTATGCCAAAGCCATTGAAACATTTGAACAGGCGTCCGGAATCAAGAACCGACTGGTTGCCGTGCAGCCGGACAACGCGGACTACCAACGAGAACAGGCGCGAAGTCTGAGCGAGTTGGGAACGGCCTATGGTGCAGCAGGGAAAACCGCCTCCGCCCGCGAAGCTTTTGGGGCCAGCCAACACCTGTTGGCACAACTGATTGAAGCGTACTCGGCCCGTCCCGTCCTTCGCCGGGATTTGGCGCGTGTGCTGGAGGATCATGCCAAAGTGCTGATTCGAGTGGGCCAACGGGAACAGGCGGCCGTACTTCAACAGGAAGCGGGAACGCACTACCGGAGACTGGCCGACGCGTTTCCCGATGATGAAGAGTTCCAGCGTGATTATGCCCGATACCTGGGGAATTCAGGTGAAGCACGCTGGAGGATGGGCGATGCGGCTGGTGCCCTCCAGGCTCTGGACGAATCGAACCGATTGTATCAAAAATTGGCACAACGGAATCCCGGCGATGAAACGTACGGGAGGGACTATGCCATTAATTGCGGCACATTGGGCGCAATCTATGTTAAATTGCGACGCCAGGCCGAGGCCCGGGATATTTTTAAACGCGGTATTCAAGCGGCACGAGGGTTGGTCAACCAGCACGCCCACCGTCCGGATTTGCGGCGAGACTTGGCGCGCCTGTTGACCGAACAGGGGAAAGGGTTGGGCCGTAGAAGCCGTGATCCATCGGCCACTGAATCCATCGGCCAAGCCATACGACTGCTGGATGACTTAGTTGAACAATATCCGGACAATTTGGAATACCGTCTTGATCTGGCACGAACATACGAAGAATGGGGGTGTGCCCATCGTCATGCGGGCGACATTGATTCGGCGATAGATGCCTTTGAACAATCTTACCAGAACTATACCCTGCTGATGGCAGATGGGGCTGAAAACCCAACGGTATTGGCCGGAATGGCTTATTGCCTGGGAAATTGGGGCCGCGTGTTGGCACCCGATGAAGCACAACAAAAATGGCGGGAAGCCCTGGCTATTTGGGAGAAGTTGGTGCAACAATATCCCAGCCGCAGCAACTATCAAAAGGCCTTGGGTCATATTCGACAGCAATTGGACCCGTCGGCCAGGCAAGCTGGCCGTATACCCGAGAACAAAAAGCAGCGGCCAAAGGAAGGTGATCGATCTATTCGCCGAGCCTCGATTCAAAAACCAGAAAAACACGGGGCAGTCATTTCGATCCATGACTCGAATTCTGCGATGGGGCAAGCGTTCCGTCTGGATGCGCGGGATCGCGATGGGATTTTAAGCAAAGCGGGCCAGATGGCGGTCGTATCTGGACGCCTTGATCATGTCAGGCTGGACATTGGGAAAAATCAATGGTCATTCTTGAATTTCAGCAGGACGCGCAAAGAATTCTATGGGGCCATCCATCGAACCGCATTGCCCGCCTTGCAGTCTGAATTTGGACCGGGGCTCGAACACTTGCAGGGGAAGCGTGTGGAGTTGACCGGAATGATAGTCATTCATAAAGGGGCCCCCTCGATTGTGCTGACTCGTGCCAACCAGATTCGTCTTGTGGATGAAAATAGAGAGTGACCCGCAACGGCGCTGTACGTGCATTGCAAATAAAAACCGCTGCGCATGAGTGACACCGTCAGAATCCGACAGGTCGGTGTCAGGACGGGGGCTGGGGAGTGTTCAGGTCATGGGCACATTCTACAAAAAGCGGTTTAAGGGACGCGGGGAGCCAGGCCTGTTTCAAGGCCCACTGCAGCCCTTTGCGGATTTCCGAATCGGATAGGGTGGTGATTCGCGTCCGGGTTCGAAGCCATGCCGCGCAAATACTGGCATAATACAGCATGGTGGCCACGGGGCGAGGATACGCGAACCGGGCGTTTTCGCTTAGTTGTTTAGCAAATTCCTTGACCAGCCGCAGAGCGGGGACAGAAGGGTTGGGATGAAGCAGCAGTTCTCCAAACGTGTGAATGGAAAGCCCGGAAAGGGTTTCTTCGGTATGGGCCAGCAGTTGAGCCAAGTCGGCGCCCAAAGGTGCGTTCAGTTGATGTTGAAGAATGGGACCGTAATCCGGTCCAGACCACATGGAGTGCGCATGGCTGGTTTCTTGGAGCAGGCGTCCGAGTGCCCCCCCCTCGGTTTCCAGCGATGGGGGGGCGGTGATGGGCAATAGGGAGGGCTTCATTTGGTCTCTACTACGTCATTTGACTGGCTAATATTGCGTACAGCTCGTTTATTTCATGTTCTACGTTTTTATGGTTGCCGGCATATTCCGCGATCACAGCCCGAAAATTTCGCTGAAAGATGCGTTTAACCGTAAAGACGGCATTGGCGGCTTGGATGGGCGAGGAGAAACCCAACCGTTCCACCATGACGCCATAGGGGTTGGGCGTGGCCCCGTAGAGAGTGGGCTTGACCACTCGGTCTTCGAACAATACCCAATATGTGCGGCGTTTGCTGGCGAGGCATTCCGATTTGACCCGCTTCAGTGCTTCCATAATGACTTCTCGCACCCAGGCGAGGTCAAACGCCATCGAGCCCGCTGAGATGGCTTTCTGCTCCACTTGTTCGGCCAGTGCTTCCAACGACAAAAGAGGCTGAATTCCAGGAGCCCGGCGGCGCGTTTGGCTCTTGCGAAACTCGCTGACGACATAGTTGTTGAGCGAAGTCAACAGGAACGACCGGAATTTTCCGCGGGATTTATTCGCCCGGGACAAAAAGCCTGATTTTAGAATTTTTGTAGTGAAGAAGCCCTGCAACAGATCCTCGGCTTGGTGGCGTTGGATGCCCTTGGCCAGGACCAGATGGGCCAGCAGGGGTGTCATATAGAGTTTCAGCAGTTCGTCCATACGGCACATCCGCTGGTTGCTCTGCGAGGGTTCTGCTGCGGCCGCCACCAGGTCCCACTGGGTGGGCGGAAATTTGCCGTTATACGCATCCGGAAGCATGTGGAGCATTATACGGGCACGGATCACGATGTACAACTCCTTCCCCGGCGATGACGCCCCCCCGGGGCACCCAAGCAGAGGTCTTTAGTCAGGGGAGAAAATGATAGGGGTGGGGCGAAACGCCCAGGCGCGTTGAAGACTACCGCATAGGAAAAAATGCGTTGCCGTGAAGATGACATGCAATATCGCGAGTTGATTGGCGTATACCCATTAGTCGCGTGTTCTACCAATAGGTTGCTGTTTCCATAAAATCGTCCTATGACCCTATACCCATTTTCACACGTACCGGGCAAACGATCCCAATTTGATTTGTTTGAACCGTTGTTGACGGAAGCCATCGCCTTTGATTCCGTCTGGTACAAGCGGGATTTTGCTTCCACGCTGGAGTATCATCTCGGCAAGCAAATTCCACTTGCCGGTTCAGTTGGCAACTCGAAAACAGAAGGTGGAGACGACTGCTCACCCATCCGGGTGGGGCCGTTGCTGTTATCTTCCCATCCGTCCGTAGATCACTTGCGGGGTGTAAAGGATTATGCCAAGCGTTTGAGGGACCGGGCGCAGTCGGACCGCTTGAAGCAGGTCGCGACCGTACTCTACTTTGCCTGTATCGCGGTAGCCGAGTTGCGAGCCAACACCGTGATTACAACCTTGTCACGAACCGTCATTCAGGAGGGATATCGCTGGGCGTGGAGGATGTCTTGGCCTCATTTTCCTGTTTCATACATATTTGAAGGGGTTATCGCGCTGCAAGATCATTGCGCCACACGGAGTGGGGGGGGGCCATGAAATGGCCATTGTGCGGAACGATCAAAGGCGTATGGGCCTGGGGTCTGATTGTGTGGATGGCTGGGGCCGGATGTAAACCACGCCTGCCAACGACCTCCACGCTGATCGAAGCAGTTGAACAGGGGGATATGTCCGATATTCGGTGCCATCTCAAAAGGGGTGCAGATGTGAACAGAGCCGGGGAGAAGGGGTGGAATCCGCTGCTAATGGCGGCCTATCTCGGGGATGTGCGACAGATTCGGCTGCTAATCGATCAAGGCGCGACTATTCATGCCACCAACACGGCGGGTGCGACCCCGCTGATGGTGGCGCTCTACAATGGCCATATCAAGGTGGTGCGATATCTTCTGGAGCAGAGATCGGATGTAAATGCTCGCACCCAGGCGGGGCGGACCCCGTTGATGATTGCTGTCCGCCGGGGAGATATTCGGTTGGTCAAGTGTTTACTGGAGCATGGGGCGGATGTGAAGGCCCGGGCCCGGAATGGTGCGACGGTGATGGAGGAGGTGGCCCGGTTGGAAAAGCGGACCGGATATCAACGTTCCGATCTCACGGATTGCCTGGTCCGGTTTGGGGCGGTGGATGGGAGGACTTATGGAGAAGATTGTATCCTTGAAAATGCCGCATATGAGACTAGGCTGAACCAGAGATGAATGCCCTATGTCTAGCCCAGTCTGTTGGAGAGTCATCGGGTTGGCGGCGGCCTGTCGTCTGGGGAGCATGGGTGTATGGGCTTGCTTGTATCCTGATGGGGTTGGCGGGAGCATGGGCGTTGCGGGATGTCCCGACTCTCGGGGTGAGGTTGTCCGCCTCCGGCGGTCATCTGAGGGTGGAGGCCGTTCAGGAGGAGGGGCCGGTGGCAGGGGAGGTCATTCCGGGAGAAACGCTTCACGCCATTGGCGGAATGGGTTTGGAAGCCGACGATCTGATGCGATTTCCTGCTTTTTGGGGAGCACGGGCGGAAGCCCAATGGTGGAAAAGGCAGCAATCCATATATCAGCAATTGCGCCATGCACGGCCAATCGCCGTGGAAGTGGCCTCGGCCGAAGGAGGAAAGCGAACGGTTTGGGTCACGCCACAGCAGATGTCCTGGTCGGCTCTTTTGCGAGCGGGTCTTCCTTTCTATCTGTCTGGTCTCATCTTGGCGTGTTTGGCGGTGAGGATTCCGTTTCGTGATCGGAATCCTGCCAATCTCATCACAAAAGTTTGGTGTGGCATGATGGGGCTATACCACATGGCGGCAACCCCTATTATGGTGCGGGAGATCGCATTCCACCCATTGATTCGGCTCGGACTGACCCATATGGCCGTCGTGGCGATAAGTGCCTCCATTTTGCTGATCTTGTGGGCGGTGGTGTTTCCGAAAAAGAAGCGGGTGCTGGAAACCCGGCCGTGGCTGATCTATTTGCCCTATGTGTACTATGGATTGTCCGTGATGCTGTATTTTGGCGGAGTCGTTGGATTCGGCTCTGCGGCGGTGGGGCTGGCGGTCTGGCCGATGGTTTTTATTCCGGCCGCCCTTCACTCTTGCTGCACGGAAGAAGATGTGTTGCACAAGCAGCAGCTACGGCTGTTCATGGCCATCCCGGTGCTGCTGGCGCTGTTTTTCGTTTTCTATATAGTCCTGTCAGGTGGTCTTTGGCAGAAGCCCCTGGATTATCCCTTTTTTGCGGTTCTGAGCATTGTATTCGGATTCTCGCTCATGCTGGCCGTAGAAAACCAGCGCATTTTTCTGGAATCCTTGGAAAAAGAACAGCAAGACCTGCACGATCGCTTGCAGATGGTACGGGAAATGCACGACAATTTCAGTAATACTGTGGCCGGAATTATTCGGTGGACCCATCAGGCGGAAGGATTAGCGGCAACCTCTTCTCAAATCCAGCACCTGGTTTGCCGGATTAGAACGACCGCACAAGCATGCTGGCAGGAGGCACGGAATTTCATAGTGGCTGTGGATCCGGACATTTCCATTTGGTCAGATGTACTTAAGCAATGCCACCAAACCGCACGCCAGATCCTTGAGCCGGAGTCGATTCACTTGATTTTTCAAGCATCCTGCGACAAAGAGGATGAAATGGTGCGGTCACCGGTGCAATATCACTTGAACGGGATCATTCGGGAAGCCCTGAACAATGTCATCAAACATGCCGGTGCATCTCGCGTAACGATAGAGAGTAAGGTGGAGGCGGAAATGGGCGTGGTGAGCATCGAAGATAATGGCCGGGGATTCGATCCGGCCGCCCTACCGTCTGGAACGTATGGCTTGTCCAATATGACGCAGCGCGCAAAAAAACTGGGGGGGCACTTATCTATACAGGCACGGGACACGGGGACCCGTCTGCGGGTTGAATTTAGGGTTTGATCGGGCGGTTGGCTGGCGAGGAATCCGGAGGGGGTGTAGCGGTCAGTTGGTGGGCATGGCGGCAGATGGCCCAGCGAACCAAATCACTTTGACTCCCGATATCCAGTTTGCGGCGGATGTTCAGGCGGTGGGTTTCGATTGTTTTCTGGCTGACGTTCATGACCTGGGCCATGTGCAGGGTGCTGAAGCCCTGGGCCAAGTAATCCACCACCACCCATTCTCTAGGAGTGAGGGCATGCGAAGGAGTCGAGGAACACAACCGCTCAGGGGAAGCATGGCGAGGATGAGGAAGCCGAGGCGATGGATAGACGTGCCCCTGAAGGACGGTTCGGATTGCCAGCAGGATTTCCCGATCTGGCTGATCTTTCGTCACGAGTCCCCTGGCACCCGCCGCCACAGCCAATGGGGTATAGGTGGTCGCATCGTTGCAAGTACAAACCAGGATGGGCACACGGGGATACCGGGCCGAGAGAGTTTGCGTGGCCACCAGCCCATTGGGGCCTTCAATGGAAATATCCATCATGATGAGATCCGGCAACGACGCCTGTAGGTGCTCAAGGACGGCATCCAGCGAGGAACAAGTCCCGATTATTTTCATATCCGGGGTGCTGGATACGAGGGCGCGCATCCCTTCGATCATGATGGGATGGTCGTCCACAAGCAGGATGCATTTTCGTTGGATGGTGGTCATCGGTCACGCCAGTTAAGGGGAAGAAGGTTAATGCTGCTGGCCCTCCCACAGGATGGCTTGCTGGGTGAGAAGGGCGAGATCTTTCAGACCGAGTTTTTTCTTAATCTGAATCCGGTAGACATGAAGGGTCGGTTCGCTCAGTTGCATCACCTCCGCTATTTTTTGAGTGGTATAACCTTTGCCAATAAACCGAAATAGTTCAATTTCCCGATCGCTCAAGTTCTCCAGACTGGGGCAGGTCGCTTTTGTGCCGGTGGCGGGTGGGGATGGCCTGGGAAATGCCCGCCGCCCGGACAGGATGGAGCGGATGGCGGCCAGCAGTTGGCGGGGAGATGAGGTTTTTGGGAGAAATCCGTGTGTGCCTGCTACGCGAAGGCGCGCCAGGTAATCGCGCAATTCAATGGCGGAAACCACCAGGATGGGGGAATGGGGGAGGTGGTGTGTGAAATGATGAATCAACTCGAGGCCGTCCATGTCCTCGAGTGTTGGGTCCATGATTACCAGATCGGGGGATTCCGTGCGGGTGAGGTGGAAGGCATCTTTTCGAGTGGAGGCGCTGGCGCACACCGTTAGAGTCCGGCAGCGCCGGATTATAGCCTCCCACCCGGTGCAGACCACGGGGTGGGGATCTATCAGCACGATTGACCTGATATGAAGGTGATAGGCCTGCGAATTCATGAATTTAGTCTATCACACCTCAAATGAATGTTAAAATATTGTTATGATTCGCTTAAAATGATGTATCCATTTGCAGAGGAATGACTAACCACTAATATGGCGTCTGTTCTGACTATAAAAAACCCCGATAGACGCGCGCTGGGATGATCTGCCAAACTCAAACCATGGAAAGGTGCTACCGAAAAATTGAAGGGGCCGGGCGCTGGAAATGTGTGGGGAATGTGTGGGGAGCTGGGCGAGAAATATTCTAAGAACGCGCAATATGGCGGGACAACGTGCGTAGACCATGTAAAAAGCAGAGGACTGTGCGCCGAAATCATCGGCGCATGAAAGGAGCCGGATCATGAAGAGAAGCGGATGGATCATTGGAGTGGGAATCGTGTTGCTGGCCGGGTTGGCCTGGGGCGGGTTGGAAGGCCCGCAGGATGCCTGGTACGAGGTGGATGCCTGGCATAGCTGGGTGGAGGGCGAAACCACCAATTATTTGGACCGGTATATCTGCGCGATGGCCATTGGTCCGGATGAACGGATTTATGCGCTGGCTGGGAACAGCAACTATGTGGCGGTATTCGAGCAGGACGGGGCATTTGTTCGCAAATGGGGCAGTCCAGGAAGTGAGGATGGACAATTCAACTTCAATAATTCCGCCTCCCTTGCCTTTGATGCCACGGGGCGGGTCTATGTAGCGGACTACAACAATGATCGTATCCAGGTCTTTGAATCCGATGGCACGTTTGTCACGAACTGGGGGCAGTATGGAACCGAAGATGGAATGTTCAATGATCCAAGGGGCATTGCCGTTGGACCCAACGGGCTCGTGTATGTGGTGGACTACAACAACTACCGCGTTCAGGTGTTTGAGCAGAATGGGACATATATCAATAAATTTGGCGGTCAGGGTGATTTGGACGGGCAGTTTTCTTATCGCTATAATCCTGAGAGCATTGCCATAGATAGCCAAGAGTTACTTTACATTGGCTCAAAAAACTATTCTACGCCCCGTACGGATATTTTCGACCTGGACGGGAATTTTGTACGGAGAATCGGGAATTGGACGGGCCCCAACAGCATTTTCGCCGAAGGCCTGCTGTTTGGCGATGAGCGGATCATGACGCGCGACGGGGTACAGATTGCAGACGTGGATGTTGGCTGGGGTGATGATGCCCCGATGGTCGTGGGAACCGAGCCAAATACCTATTTCAGTCGCGCGCGAAGCCGGTCTTATGTCCGCGACGGCGTCACCCATTACGACGGGACGATCATCCGTCTCCAGCGCCGCTATTCCCAAGATCCGATCGAAGAGTGGAAGGCGGGGATCAAGCCGATTCCGAATCCCGTGATCCTGAAGTTCGAGCAACGCCCGGGACACTATGTGATGGATATCGACTATGTCGTGAAAGATGCGGACAGTGCGACGGTTATGGTGGAACTGGGGGCTTTGCGGGACGGGCGCAACCGGCTTGATGCGTATATCCCGGCTAAAACCTTCCTGGAAGGGACGGCAGGCAATGTGGGTGATGCCGTGGTGCCGAACGTAACCAATCACGTGGTGTGGGATATTACCGCGGACGTGGACTATGAATATGTCAATCTGCGTCCTGCCGTCATGGCTCATTCCACCGATCGGGGGCTGTGGGACGTGGAGTTCATTACGCTGCCGGCAGAAGGCGAATTGCCGGAATTGACAATCAGCCGGAATTATTATGGCAATGGCAGCTACGTTTCCAGAAATTTGATGCCGGTTTGGCGTTGGCTGGCGGCGCGTGGGGCGGCGGAAGGCGTGGAATTGCGCACCAACGGGATTTATGCCGTGGAGGGAGCCTATGCCGGGCAGCCGCTGGCATATGATCGGTACAGTTGGTCGCATGTATCCGACGATGGCGACATCTCCGTGACCTCTGCTGGCTGGAATTTCCTGGCAGCGCGTTTAGGGTATCGCCTGGCGACTACAGAAGAAAAGCAACGGGCCTATGATGGGCGGGAGTGGAATAATTATCTGTCATCGTCTTCATCGTCATATCCCAGTTTTGTGAAAGAATAAACCCTTGCCGGAGCAGCCATGAAAAACAACCGGCAGAGAGCGGGCAGGGTCAAGGGAATCATCTGGGGAGTTCTCTGGGCCTGCGCCTCGGTGGCGGGGGCGCAGGATGTCTGGGTGGAGGTTGTGGAACGTTCTACCCCGGGCGGGATTTTTGCCCAGACGAGCACGACACGGCTGACGTCGGAGACGCATACGACCCGCACGGCGTCGACGGAATCCACGGGCTATGCCTTGGCCCATTGGACTGTGAATGGAGAGCGGGCAGGGACCGACTATGGCCGCGCCTTGAATCCGGTGACCTTTGTTGTCACGCAGGCGATGGATGCGGTGGCTGTATATTTTCCCATCAACCAGGATTCCTCTGGGTTGGGTGTGCCGGACTGGTGGCACTATCGGTACTACGGAACGCTGACCAACGCGGTGGATTCGGATACGGATGCAGACGGAATCGAGCTGGCGCGGGAATATATCCTGGATCTGAATCCCCAGGTGCCCAATACACTGGAAGGCGGCGGCGTCTCGCTACGGGTGGGGGAGTTGCAGTTGGCGGTGGTGAACAGCAATTTGCTGGTCTATCGGGAACAAAGTGCACCGGGCGGGCTAATCGCCTCCCGGGAGTTGATGCTATCGAACGGGACGGTTCAGGCCACGGCCACAGCGCCGGAGACCGGGTCGGGCTATTCTTTTGCATATTGGCAGGTAAATGGTGAACGGCAGGCGAATGCGGCGGGGACCTCGCCCTTTGCCATAACGGTGACGGCGACCCAGAATATGGATGTCGTGGCGGTCTATTTGCTGACAGCGCAGGATACCAACGGCGAAGGCCTCCCGGACTGGTGGCAGTTTCGGCATACCGGCGCATTAACGAATGCCGTGGACTCCGATGCCGATGAGGATGGCATCCCCCTGGCGCGAGAGTATGCGCTGGGCTTGAATCCCAACATCCCCAACAGGCTGGAAGGTGGCGGCGTCTCGCTGCGGGTGGGGGAGTTGCAGTTGGCGGTGGTGAACAGCAATTTGCTGGTGTATCGGGAACAGAGCGCACCGGGTGGGTTTGTCGCCTCCCGGGAGTTGATGCTATCGAACGGGACGGTTCAGACAACGGCCACGGCACTGGAGTCCGGGTCGGGGTATGCGTTTACCTACTGGACGGTGAATGGCGAGCGGCAGTCCAATGCCGCTGGTGCAGGATTCAATCCCCTCACGCTCACCATGACACAGAATGTGGATGCGGTTGCGCATTACACCGCCACCACGCTGTACAGCACCGAAACGGGTATTCCGGACTGGTGGCTGGAACACCATACGGGATCGCTCACGAATACCGTGGACTCGGATGCAGATGAGGATGGAATTATTCTTAGCCGGGAGTGGGAACTCCAGACCGGTCCGGGAGTGGCCAATACACTGGACGGAGGCGGGGTGTCGTTGCGGGTGGGTTCCCTTTCTTCCACGCTCCAGGTCGACCCGTTGTCGGATGACGATGCCGACGGCTTGACCTGGGAGCGTGAGCAGGAGTTGGGGCTCAACCCTTATATCGCCAATACGCTGGATGGTGGCGGCGTATCGCTGCGAGTGGGAGATATAGGCTTAGTGGATGTGCAGGTGTTGCTCGGGGTTTTCCTTGAACCGACCAACGCGATCATGGCAGGAGCGCTATGGCGGGTGGATGGCGGGGACTGGTATCCGAGCGGGGAATACCACCTGATGGCCGCCGGCCCGAGATGGGTGGAGTTCCGGGATGCGGATGGCTGGGAAGCACCCATTCCTCAATCCATTCCAATCTACGATCATATTTTAGCCATCACCAGTACCTATGTGCAGGTGGGGATGGGCGAGCTGACGGTGGTGATCGAGCCGGAGGAAGCGCAGACCGCCGGGGCGCAATGGCGCCTGGATGGGCCGACGTGGGAGACGACGAACAATGCCGGGTTGGAATGGCGCACGAATGGCGCGGTGGTCAGCTTGACGGCACGGCAGCAGCGGCCCTACGGAGTGATCGGTAAGGATGTGCCGGGTTGGCATACGCCGTTGAGCCAGGAGGCGTGGGTGACGAATGGGCAGCGCACAGACGTGACGCTGACCTACAGTGCGGCTGGCACCTTGGCCGTGACGGCTACGCCCCCGGCGGCCGCAGTGCTGGGCGGCTGGCGGGTGGACGAAGGCGATTGGCAGTTGTTCGGTGAGAGCGCGACCCTGCTTATCGGTGATTACGAGCTGGAGTTCCAGCCGGTGGCCGGCTGGCTGACGCCGACGAACCAATCGGTGACTATTTCCCAGGGCGCCACGGCTTCTATATCGGTCGAGTATGTCTTTGATGATGTGGCAGGCTGTGAGCCCTTGCCGCTGGATTGGAAGCGGACGGCGGAGGCTTCCGGCGAGGAGGCCGCTCTCTATGCGGCAGGCAACGCCGTCGACGGCGACCTGGCGACCCGCTGGCGCAGCCCGGTGGCGAATGACCAGTGGCTGCGCATCGATCTTGGACGAGTCAGTACACTGATGGGCCTGACAATTCAGTGGGATGCGGCTTATGCACAGACGTATACGGTGGACCTATCGCTGGACGGTGAAATCTGGTCGGAGGTTGCGACGCAAACCAATGGTGTCGGGGGATTGGAAACACTCTATTGGCCGCCCCAGACGGCCCGCTATGCCCGGCTGAATCTGAGCGAACGGTTCTATAGCCAATGGGGCTTCGGAATCTGGGATATGGACTTCTTGTCCCCCTGCGGCGTGGAAGAGATACTGCCCTCTGAGGCGACATGGACACCGATCAGCCCGACGGACGACGAATCCATCGCCATTCGCTATCTGCCCAACGACGGGCCGCTGGCCGCGGCACATGCCACACAGGTTCTTGTGCGGTACAACGTCAATGGCGGTGCGCCGACGTCTGGCATGGATGTCGCGATGGCAGTGGACACCAACGGCCTATGGACAGGGCAGATCCAGGCTGAGCCGGGCGACACGCGTGTGGACTTTGTTTTCCACAGCGGGAACGAGGTCTGGGATGTCACCGGCGCTTCGGGCTGGGGCTTTGCATTGCGTCCGGGTGCCAATAATGTGGTTCGTCCGGATCCCGGAACGCTGACCCGGTATCGCGACTATGTGGGGCAGGACTACCTCTTCAGCGTGACGGGATCGGTCCCCGGCACGATCTGGGGAACGGGCATCTACAAAGATGATTCGACACTGGCCGTGGCGGCCGTCCATGCCGGGGCATTGACGAATGGCGAACGGGGCACCGTGGTGGTGACGATGGAGGGCCCGCAAGAGGCATTTACCGGATCGGAAGCCAATGGGGTGGTTTCGCGGGATTACGGGGCATGGACAGGCAGCTACTCGGTGGCGCGCTTCATGGAGCCGGAATTGGCTCTGCTGGGCACTAACGACGCCGTGATTGCCGAAGGTGCGGCGGCTAGTCTGGCAACGGGTACGGACTTTGGCCGCGTTGCGGCTGGAACCACGCCGACCCAGACGCTGCGTGTGGTAAACACGGGGCTGTCGGATATGGACGTGACCGGAGCCGAGATTACCGGCGCCAACAGCAATGCCTTCCAGATTCTGGGGCTGCCGCTGACGATGTCCGCCGGACAAACCTCGGCAGTCTATCTGGTGTATGCCGCGCAGGCCACGGCCGGGGAAGAAGCTGAGGTGACGTTGCTGAACAACACCGTTCGGAGCAACTTCACCTTTGGCGTGCGGGGAACCGTGCCGCGGGAGCTTTCGATGGCGGGGCTTCAGGTGAACGACAAGACCTATGACGGCTATATCTCGGGAACAGTGGCCAGCTATGGCACTCCACAGGAGGTCGTGCCGGGCGACGAGGTGACAGTGGACACGTCCCGGGTCGAGGCGCTGTTCGAGGATGCCGGAGCCGGCGAAGACAAGCCGGTGACGGTATCCGGTTGGTCGTTGATCGGAGCCGATGCCTACAAGTACGACTTGGGCGATCAGATGGCCACAGCGACCATCCACCGGGCCGTGCAGACGCTCTCGTTCCCGGCGATTCCGGATCAGGATTGGGCTGATAGCACCCTAACGTTGCAGGCCACGGCATCGTCGGGTCTTCCGGTGACGTTTACGGTCAGTGGACCCGCCACGTCAGTTGGGAATATCCTGACCTTTACCTCAACGGGTGTGGTGTCAGTGACGGCGTCGCAGTCGGATTCCAATTGGACACTGGTGTCGGAAACGCGGACCTTCGAGGTGTACAGTATCGGCCGCCTGACGTGGGAGCCACTCAGCCCGTTAGCGGGCCAGGCCGTGGTGTTCACCTACCAGCCGGAACTGGGTCCGCTGGCGGATGCCCGGACGGCCTATCTGGAGATAGATTGGCAACCCGACGGCGCGTTGGAAAATCCGACCCCTGCCATGAAGGGAGACGCCTCGAATGGGTGGACGGCAGTATATCTGGTGCCGGAGACGGCCACTAACCTGACCGTTGCGCTGGTGGATGAAAACGGGGTCCGGGACGATGGCCGCAGCACCCCCTGGCAGGTGCCGGTCAGCGCGGATTCATCGGCTGATCCAGCTCCCAGCAACATGACAGCCTATCGGGATCGGGTTGGAGAGTCCTTTGTGTTTCTCGCCACGGGTAATGATCAAGGCTCTTTATGGGGAACCGGCATTTACACAGATGACTCCGGATTGTCGGCCGCATGTGTGCATGCGGGGGTGTTGGCTCATGGGGAAACCGGGGTGGTGACGGTTACGGTTTTAGGTCCGCAAACTTCATTCACTGGAAGTGTACAAAATGGAATGACCTCGTCGAGTTACGGAACCTTTCCTGGCAGTTATTCCGTCTCAAAAGCTGCGAATGGCGCTCTACACCTCTCTGCAACCCGGCTGAATTGGACGGTGGACGAGACCGACTGGACTCCCGAGAGCCAAATGTTTGTTCTGGAAAACACAGGGAGCGAATCCCTGGAATTCGACGTGCAGGGCACTGCGGCGTGGCTGACCGTTGAGCCCTCTGCAGGGGCGCTGGTCGGCGGCGGCAGCCTCACGGTAGCAGTGAACTGGGTGGAGCAAACCCTGCCCATTGGGGACTACCTGTGCACGTTGGAGATCGACTCAACGAATGCGATCAATCCTCCACAGTATTTGAATGTGCTGCTGGACGTGGCGATATCCAACGGGCTGGCGTCGGTCAGTCTGGGGGATTTGGAACAGGTGTATGACGGCACCCTGCGGGTGGCAACGGCAACGACAGAGCCACAGGGGCGGACGGTATCCTTCACCTACGACGGCAATCCCTCTGCGCCGACGGATGCGGGGTCCTATGCCGTGGTGGCGACAGTTACAGATCCGGGCTGGCTGGGTTCAGCCACCGGGACACTGGTCGTGGCCCAGGCCCCGCAAACAATCACTTTCCCAGCCCTGGCCGATCAGGTGGTGACGGGACAAGTGGCGCTTGCGGCAACGGCTTCCAGCGGATTGGACGTGGCATTTGAGGTGGTGGACGGCCCAGCGGAGCTGTCTGCTGGCGTGCTGTCGTTCTCTGGAACGGGAACGGTGACCGTTGTGGCGCGTCAGTCCGGCAATGCCAACTGGGAAGCGGCATTGGATGTGACCAACGCCTTTGCCGTGACAAAGGTTCTCGCGATGGTTCAATTGCAGGCGCTGGAACAGGTCTATGATGGAACGGCCCGAACGGTGACCGCAACGAGCGATCCCGCAGGATTGCCGGTCCAGATTACCTATGACGGGCAGGCAACGGCGCCGGTCGCAGCCGGGACCTATGCCGTAACCGCCACGATCAACCATGAAGCGTATTCAGGCATGGCCACGGGATTGTTGGTTGTGGCCCGGGCCATCCCAACGGTGAGCGTGTGGCCGGTGGCTGCAAACGACATCACCTACGGCCAGACGTTGGCGGATGCCGGGTTGGATGTGTCGGGCGCGCAAAGCTCGGTGCCGGGAACGTATTCTTATGACAATTCCGACGTTGAGCCGGAGGTCGGCAGCTATTCAGCGGCCGTGACATTCACGCCAACTGATGCTGAGAATTACGAACCCGCCGCCGGTATGGTGACGGTGACAGTCGAAAGTGCCGTAAATTATTTTACTACGGAGTATCATTCACTGAGCAACAACCAGGTACCTGCAAATTGGGAACTGGTCGTCAATGAAAGTTCTGTCCAGCTGGAAAATGGACGACTGGTTGCTAAGCCAACCAATGCCAATGGGTACTTGCTGAGAGAAGGCGTCATGCCTGACGACACAACCACACTGACCTGCTCGTGGAAGGGGAACCTGGAATATTCCGAGTGGGGGATGTGCAGTGGACTCCGTTTAACTCATGGCGAAACTGTTGTTATAATTCGGGCGATGACGGCCGATTATAATTTTGGAGATCAAACCCACATATCTATGACACTCACCGGCACGAATGGGGCGGCCACCTTCTTTGAAGAGCTGATTCCACTGCAATTTGGCGAGTATGATTTCCAAGTGACCATTGAAAATGGCATTATCCTATTCGAGAGCCATCTGATCGATGGAGACCCCTATTTCAGCGTGATCAGTCCAATTCCGTCGGAAGCGGAGTTCTCACTTCAAAATGTGAACAAAATTGATTTTGGGGTTCATACCACAACCGATAATGACAATTGGCTCAACGATATATCCATATTGCTGGAGGACGGGGAAATCGGGTCCAAGGTCTGGAGATGGCCGGTGGCAACAACTGCCATCACCTATGGGCAGACGCTGGTGGAGGCGGGGCTGGACGACTCGGAAGCACTCAGCTCCGTGCCGGGGACATACGCTTACGACAATCCGGGTTTTGTCCCGAATGCGGGCAGCATTGCGGCCCCTGTGACGTTTACGCCCATGGATACGTTGTATGAGTCCGTTTCTGGCACGGTGATGGTGACAGTAAATCTGGCCACTCCGACGGTGAGCGTGTGGCCGGTGGCAGCAAACGCCATTACCTACGGCCAGACGCTGGCGGATGCCGGTTTGGATGTTGCGGATGCGCAAAGCTCGGTGCCGGGCACGTACGCCTATGACGCGCCGGACGTTGTGCCGGAGATTGGCAGCTATTCAGCGGCCGTGACCTTTAGGCCGACGGATAACGCCAATTATACGATGGCGGCCGGGACCGTTGCCGTCACGGTGAACCCGGATGTCCCCGATACGGTCTGGTTCGATGTCTTCTCGGCGCATGGCGTTTCTCATCCGACAACGGGTCGCCATGAAATAGCGTACGGGACCCTGATCACAAATGTGCTGGAGGCTGGGATCGCAGATGAAGGGCTGACCCGTTATGTGGCGAATGGTTTTGATCTGCAGAACGGCGAGGTGTTGGCCAGCAGCGCAACCAGCGCAGTGGTGCGCTTGACCAACAACACCAGTTTGACCTGGCAATGGCTCACAGAGCATTGGCTGGCCGTTGGTGCGAGCTTCCACGGCACGGTGGATACGGGCTCCGGCTGGCAAGCGGAGGGTTCCATAATCACCCTGACCGCTCAGCCGTCTGCCTATTATGACTTTGACCGCTGGCTGGGGGTGGCGGCGGCTCAACGCATGGACAATCCCCTTCAATTGGAGATGGATGCCCCACATTCCATTCAGGCAATATTCAAGGAACGGCTGACATCGAACGGCACCCCGGAATGGTGGCTGGCACAACAGGGCTGGACCAACGACTTCGAGGCGGCCGCGGCCGACGATCCAGACGGGGACGGATCCCCGACCTGGGAAGAACAGTTGGCCGGGACGGATCCAAATGATCCGGCATCCTTCTTCCGCTTCGAGGGGCTCGCGTTTTCTGCGACCCATATCGGGTTATATTGGCCGAGCATTGCCGGGAGAGAGTACCAGATTGAATATTCAACGAATCTGACCCAGGCAGCCTGGAACTTGTTCCCCAACGGGGAGCAGATTGCGGCTGACCCGCCGGAAAACCAGCGGGACATTGTTGTGACCAATCTGCCGGAACGGCATCGGATGTTCCGGGTGAGCGTACGGTTGGCCACCAACGAGGTAAGTCATGAAGTCGCCTATGTAGCCGGACCAAACGGGGCCGTCAGCGGTGCCACCTTCCAAGAACTGGGTTCCGGTGAAATCGGACAGATGGTATGGGCCGTTCCCGACGACGGCTATGAATTTGTCCAGTGGAGCGATGGCTCTACGGATAATCCCCGCACGGACATGGATGTCGATGCAGCCCAGGTGCTGACCGCGGAATTTGCGCCGACCGGAGCATCTCCCCCTGAAGGCCAGGCGATCGAGGCTGTAAGTGTGGAAGCACCGGTTGTCCGAACGTATGCCGACACAACCACCATTGCCGTAGAGGCCAGTCGAAACTGTTATGGCACTGTGGAAATCCTGCGAACCGCAGTATCGGTGACGCCGATCGGTGTCATCCAATATGTGCCAGGAGAGGTGGTTCGGCGTCTGGAAACCCCTTTGATGGCAGGACGGAACCAGGTGCATTGGGATGGATTGAATGACAGTGGACGAGGATGCAGCAATGGTTTGTACCAATTCCGAATTCTCGCGACCAATGCCGTGGGAGAGGCGTATCAATCCTATAGTCCAGCTTCGACGACGAACACGGTTTCTGTCGAAGCGTCTGGCCTCAGTCCGACAACCCCGCGTTTTCGTGCGAACGAACCTTGCCGGATGAGCTATACACTGGGGTCCCCCGCTGCGATGGCGGTGTTTGTGGAGCAGGGCGATACAACGTGGGATTCCTGGGTGCAGTTCCGCGAGGCGGGCAGCCATATCGATGATTGGTCGGGACGGCATTCCACGGATGGCCAGTTGCTGGATGGGGGCTTTGCTCTGACCGCTCTGGCCCGGGAACTGCCGGAAAATGCTTTGGTTTTGGACCGCCAGTTGCTGACGGATGTTGAGGCCGAAATTTATGCGATTCGCCCGGTCTATGACCAGGTGACCACAATTCACTATACACTGGCTGCAGAAGCGGATGTCTGGGTCGAATTGGAGAACCCTTCAGGCACAACCGCCTTGCTGGGGGTGGCGGACGGATTAGAGGCGGGGCCTCACTCGTTTGTATGGGACGGCAAAGTGTCAAATACCGCAATTTTCAGCGAGGCAGGCGATTACACCTTGAGGATCGCGGCGGCGAGCGAAGAACTCGACGTTGAGCAAAACGTATTTCTGAACGTGATGGGATTCTGATTGGGGGGGGGGCGTGAATGCAGTCCGAAATTCCAGATGCAGCATTGCGGGGCTTGAATTTTGAAAACGGAGAACTGAAATGATCAAATCAAGTATCCCTCTTTCGCTGGCAGTGGCATGGGCCATGATGCTGGGTCCCCTCACTCATGCAGGAACCGTTGCCGGGCGTGTGATACGAAGTGATACCGGAGAAGGAGTGCCAGACCTTGAGATTAAATTGGACTCTTTGGTTTCTTTTGAGCTAGGCCTTTCCACGCAAACAGACACTGGTGGGTATTATAGCGCGGAGGAGTCTTTCAATCCATACGGTGGGGTTAATACCTTTTCGATTATCCCTGTCAAGGAAGGGGCTGTGTTCCAGCCTGATCGCATCTCCGGTCTGGCTCCCGGGCAGAATTATCTGAATCAGGATTTTGTGGAATTATGCCCGCTCGCATTGTCTGGACGGATTACCCGCGCCGATTCCGGGGAAGGCATGGATTTGATCCCCGTCCAAGCGGGAAGCAATGTCGTGGTGACCACCAATGGAGGATATTTCAGTCTGGAAGTTCCTTACGACTGGTCAGGAGATGTCCACCTATCAGAAGACAGCCCCATTTATCCAGGTGATTTTCAGCCTTTGAACTATTCCTTTGAGGCGCTCACACAGAATCAGGATGGGCTGAATTTTGAATACGACCGATCCGTAGAGTGGTCGACCTATATCGGAGGTGCGGGAACGAACGATGTTGCAGGGGCGGCGGCAGATGCATGGGGGAATATCTATGTGGTTGGCACCACGGATGCTGACGGATGGATCAGTGGAGGGTACCAAACGGAGCGGGCGGGAGGACGGGACGCGTTTGTGGCTAAATTGGATCCGCAGGGGTTGCCGGTCTGGTCCACTTATCTTGGGGGGACCAATCATGAGGTGGGTGTGGCCTTTGCGGTGGCACCAGATGGTTGTGTGGTGGTGGCTGGAAACACCTATTCCAGCAACTGGGTATCCGGCGGAGTGATTGAAGAAAAAACCGGCTCGGGCTCGACGGATAATGGATTCATCGTGAAGCTGAGTGCATCCGGTGAACATGAATGGTCAACCTATCTGGGCACAACCGAGGTGAACGGACTCGCGGTCTCGGAAGCTGGAACTATTTGGGCGACCGGGTGGGCGGGGACCTCTCCAACAAATGAAGGAACCTTTACCGGATGGTGGAAGGGGCGAGTCGCCGGCGGACATCCCAATACATCGGGAAGCCGGCCCGGCAATACGTTGTGGATGGAATTGTCCGGGGATGGCCAGCACATGTTTTTCAGTACAGACTTGGGCTATCAGGGGATTGACATGGCTTCAGGGGGAGGGGGGCAGTATGTGGTCTCGGACTCCTCTGCGGGGCCCGTTGTCCGAAAATGTCAGAATGGGTTGGGCTATCTGCAGTTGGATTGGCCGACGAACGGGCTGAACCGCTACTGGTGGCAGGGGGGCGGGGGCTGGCGCGTGGCTGGGGGAACCAACTGGCTCAGTACGGGAGAGGGGTTGGTCATGCCCGCGGGCTCCTATACGATCGAATTCAAGGAAAGCACCCGGATGCGTCCGGCACCGATGGACGTCACCGTGGCACGGGGGCAACTCCACCAGATGGAGGTAGCGTACGGTGACAAGCCTTTTGCTAATTTCCAGTCAGGATGGAACGAGGGGTTAGTACTCGCCACGGGCAGTACCGGCGGAGAAGCCCATCATAACACAGGCTACGATGCCTATGGGGGTGATCTGGGGCCGGTGCTGACATATTTGAGTATCCTGGGGGACGGCGAGCGTGGCATTGTAAACCTTCATCTTGTCGGCGATAATTTCCTTAAATTTGATGGCACTGGCACTCAAAATGGTGTGTCGCTGAGTCCGATGATTGCGTGCATTGACAACCCCTTCTTTCCTTCCAATGAAGTGCCGGATCGCTATGTGTCCTCTTGGTATACCAATCAAAACTACTGGAAGCCTTGTTCATTGCAGGACGGCTGGCAGATCGAGGGCGGGGAAGCAGTGATCGGAAATCTGGAGCCGGAGGAAGTGGATTCTGTCGCGCAGTGGCGGGTTGTGGCAGATAATTCCACCAATCTGCTGATCACGGGCTGGGTTACGAATCATCACGAACTGGCCTCTTGCGTCGGGGATGTGCAAATCGAGTGCAAAACCGTGGGGGGAACGACAAATGTGGGCTGGTTGGCCCCCATGGACGGCTTGACCTATACAAAGATCACGAATTTTCCCGTGAACTACGAGTGGGAGACGATATTTGAGGACATCGATGGGGATGCGAAGAAGGTGGACACATGGACGAATGGGCACGTGGTTGTGATGCTGGATCGCGATACGGGTGCTTCGTTTGCGGTCATGGACGGCGAAACCGGCCATGTTCTTTTTCTCTGGCAAAACGGGATGATTGACCAACCCACGGCCACCATGCACGACATGGCGACCTCTTTGCAGGCCGGAACCAACACGTTGCTTCTGAGCGGGACCACAGTGGATACGGGCTGGTTGGGTGGCCCCACCAATTGGGGAGGAGCCTTTCTGGGCCGGGTGGACGAAGAAGGCAACTGGGTGAGTGGAAGCGTGGTGCATCCCCAAGCCAATGGGCAGCACGTCGTGGAAGCGACCCCGGGCCATTTTGTCGTGGTGGGCAGCACGGCCTACAGCAATGGCGCCTGGAACGTTTCAGGCGCGGCATATCCCGGCGGAAGCAGCGCCATTTTCGTGACGCAGGTAGAATTGTGGACACCCCCGCCACCCGAGCGGCCATTGCTGGGCGAAGGGGAGGCCGGGAATGCGGAAGTCGTACAGGATGATCCACGGGATCCTTGCGATAAATGCACTCCCGGAGAGGCCGGAGATCCGGTAATCACCGCCACAGGAAAATTCTATCTGCGGGAGACGGATTTGCGGTCCATGAATACGGATGGAATTGAATACCGTCGGGTTTATTCAACCACCTTTCCTTACAATGGGCCCTATGGATACGGGTGGACAACCGAATACAATGAGCAATTGTATGGTCGGGATGATGGTGCATTGGTCTATCGACGGGGCGATTGGACCCGGGATGTTTTCACCAATGATTTCGACGGAGTTTATCATGGCCCACCCGGGGTGTTGGAGACCATCATGTCTGATGGGGAGGGGTGCTATGTGCTGGTGGATGCTGACAATGTTCGCCACATTTTCAATGCGGAGGGGTTGCTGACGCGCTTGGAGCACACAGGCGGGCAGCAGTTGTTATTTGCATATGACTTGGCAGGGACGTCAACCGTGACGGGGCTTTCACCAGAATCCTGGCTGGATGAGCCGGTAGTGGTGGCGCAGAGAGTAAGATTGGTCAGGATCGATGAGGCGTATCTAGGTCAAACCAATGGATGTTCTGTTCGTCTGGAATATAATGTGAATGGCCGGGTATCACGAGCAATCTTGCATGCGGGAGCAGGGGCACAGGATCAATCGATTGAATACGGCTATTCAGCGGATGGGGCGGGAAACCTGATCTCGGTGCTGGATGCACCGGGGCGTTTGGTGGAATACGTCTATGACGATCAGCACCGGTTGCTGACCAAAACCTGGACCGATAGCGAGACATGCGAATTACAGAATGCCTACGATGATGCAAATCGGGTGGTTACCCAGCAGGTAGGGCAGACTACGCTGGAGTTGGAATACGGGGGGACAAACAACTGGAGTCAGACGACCACGACGATTCGGGATCAGGAAACAGCAGAGACCCTGAGGGTGGTCACGGAACGTTTTCAGTATACCGACTCCGGGCGCACGGCCAGATACACCCTTCAAATGGGCGAAGCCCTGGATCCGGAGGGGGGCGAAGATGACGACTTGATATCTGAATACGAGTATGACCCAGTTACGGATCAGTTGATTGCAGTTAAAGAGGCTGGCGGTGCCCCCATGCATCGGGTGTATGACGAAAAGGGGCATGTCACGCAAGAGATCGTCACCAATGAATTGACCGGGGAAGTCATCACGGTCATTGTGCAGGGGAATGAATCGGGCTTACTGACCAATCGCTTTATGACCAGTTCTCTGCATCCGGGGATTCGGTTTGAGCATGTGACCGCGCGATATGATGATCGGGGGCGTCCGGTTGAACAATGTCGCATTGGAACAAATGGCACTATTTTGATGACGACAAGTATCTTTGAGGATTTGGAATCAGGCGGGGAGCGGCGGACAATCACCGATGCATTGGGAAATCGAACGGTATGTGAATATACACCTGCCGGAAAACTGTTCTGGGAACAGCCGGAAGGACAACCCGATAGGCGGCTGACTCTGTATTACGATTCGAGTTCCCTGCTGACGGGGAGCCGGGGTCCGATGGGGGCTGAATATCAGTACGAATACGACGATGCGCAACGATTGATTCGGCTGGTTGATCCCCTGGGGCATGAAACGCTCTACACCTATGAAGACAATCTGCTTCGGCGGAGCGAATATGGCCGGACGGCCAACTCCGCAGGTCGCGTATTGTTTTGGGGCTATGGGACGGATGGCCGTGTGGTTCGCATAGAACAGGAAGGCGGAGGCAGCAATCATTTGCAGGAAGCCTATGCCTATGACAGTGCAGGACAAGTGATCCGGTCGACCGATGCCATGGGGCAAGTGGAGCACAGCACATATGACGCAGCCGGACGGTTGGTATGTTTTCAAGACCGACGCGGGGGGCTTACGCGCTACTCGTATGACAAGTCGGGTTCCATTACTTCCTTGATTGGTCCGGATGACATTGAAACAGCATGGGACTATGATCCCCTGGGATTCCCCATTTGCATGCGGAAAGCCGTCGGAACGGAACTGGAACAAGCAACCACCTATGTTTATGGTCTGCCTGGCAAGCGCACGCAGATCATTTGGCCAGATGAGTCGCGGGCATATTTCGAGTACGATGAATTTGGGCGACTGATTTCGGTGACAGGTGCGCATGTAACGGCGCAGTTCATGGCCTATGACGCGCTGGATCGGGTCCTTACTATGGGGGATGGATGCGGCTTGGTATACAGCAACCTCTATGATCGTTATGGTAACCAAGTGCGCCGCACGTATCCAGATGGGACTTACGATGCGTGGGCCTTTGATGCCAATGGAAATCCGGTTTCGAAAACGGATGCCAATGGAAATATCGTGAATTCCGAATATGACGCATTGGATCGCATTGTTGCCGTATCCGTTCCCAATCAGTCCAATCTCTGGGCGCAGCAAGTCGCGTACGATGCCTGGGGTTCCATCACACAACAATGGAACCAATGGACGGACCCCATGGTGATGCAATACGATGACTTCGGGCAGATGTCTTCCATGGAGCTTCCCGGCCGTTCACCCGTGGTTTACGAACATGATGAATTGGGTCGGGTGACAACCGTGGCATGGCCCGATGGGACTTGCCTTCGCAATATATACGCCGGGCCGGATTTAGTGCAGGTCAACCGCCGGACGGGCGAAATCGAGACATTTGCCCTGGATGTGGCCGGCCAGACCACGCAGACCGTCGTGAATGGGCAATGGATGACTACCTACCGGTATGACGCCTTGAGAAGGCTCGTGGAAGTCAGTAACAACATGGGGCAGGTGGCGGCAACGGAGTACGACCGCATGGGTCGGAAGGTGGCAACCCGGGTGAACGGCGAGCCCATGGCGTTTTATGCCTATGACCTTCTCGGACATGTCACCAACGTTTCCGGGCCCGGAGTCCTTTCCGCCTCCTTCGGCTACGATGCCGCCGGTCGCATGACTAATCTGATTGATTCTTTGGGGAATCCGACGGTATGGGAGCGTGATGTGTGCGGACGCTTAATGGCAAAGCACCTCGCTGATGGCCAAACAGAAGATTTTGAATATGACGCGGTCGGAAATCTGGTTGGGGCGCACTACCCGGGCGACACATGGCGCAGCAATGCCTACGATGCTGCCCGTGGACTCATTGCATCCTGGTATTCGGATGGGACCCGGGTGGATTATGAACGGGATGAACTGGGTCGCATGACGGCATGCATGGCGGAGGGTGATACAAATGCCTGGGCCTATAACGTCGCCGGTTTGATGGTTACCAGCCGTCAGGAGCGGGCGGGGGCGGTTGTGGCCTATGAGTATGATGAGCAGGGGCGACGGACAAAGATGAGTTTAAACGGCCAGTTGTTTGCCGTCTATGAGTATGAGCAGGGGCAATTGGTTGCGGTGAGCAATGCGATTGGGGCTTTTCGGTATTCGTGGTGCACAAACCGTGATGCAGTGGCCTCGCTCATCTATCCCTCCGGGGCCTACAGCACCAATCGCTATGACGGCCTGGACCGGCTGACTTATCGGGGACATTATGACAGTACTGGAGTCCTCATCATGGAATGGAATAGCGCCTATGATCATATGGATCGCATCACCAATGTTGTGCTGGCGGGTGGAACAGAAGTAAACTATACCTATGATTCCCGTTCCCAGTTGACTGCGGCTCAGAGAATGGAGCCGGGCGGGGAACTGGATCCTGCCTGGCAGTACGCCTATGACTACGATGGAATGGGCAATTTCACCCAGACCGTTCACAATGGAACAATCAAGTCGTATCAGGTGGATGAGGGGAATCGGTATGTGGAAATTGATGATGGCGGCACTTGGGTCGAGCCCACCTACACCCCCCGGGGGCAAATGACCGATGATGGCATGCGGAGCTACACGTGGCAGGCGGACGGACGGATGGCAGGCGTCACCGGAGGATTCGGATCCCTTGAATGTAACTACAATCCTCTGGGATTGCTGAATGAGATGGTCGCTCGGGACGCCGGGGAAGAGGGAAGCGTTGTTCGCCGTTGGATTTATGATGGCATGCTCCCCGTGGCCATTGCGGACCAGAACAACGAGATCGAATGGGTGTTTGAACGAGGATTGGATATTTCGGGCTCTTGGGACGGAGGCGGCGGGACCGGGGGGCTGCTGGCCTTGCGCGATCCGGAAATGAGTGAATCCGGTGCCTACTATCTTGAAGATTTTCAAGACAATGTGACGGCCCTGCTTTCCCCGGATGACAGCCTGTGTGCTCAATATGACTATGCGCCGTTCGGGGGTGTTCTGGCTGCGAGTGGATCCCTGGCCGGGCAGCCGATGCAATGGCGCGGCAAACCGCGCATCCTTGAAACGCCGCTTGCAGACTATGGGTATCGTTACCAGCATGCCGAACTGGGCCGGTGGCTGCGTCCCGACCCTTTGCGGGAAAACGGGGGGCTGAATCTATATGCCTTTACCGATAACAATCCGGTGACAAGTCATGATGCGTATGGGTTGGAAACCTGGATAGCCAATCGAGCACTGGATGTTCGAATACTCCGTTATCTTCATCCGCTGGCCGGTCATATATACCTGGAATTCGACACCGAAGGCATGGGTCCTGACCAAAGAGAGGAATGGATTACCTTGGTCAATAAATACCGAGGTGATATTGAAAAAGAAATGCGGTACCGACATCGTAATCGGGAGCTTCCAAATAAAGTCCGTCGGGACGGGATGAAACCCTTATCTGAGGAGGAAGAAAAAGGATTGCAGTATTATATCGATCAGGCTTTTAAACACGGGAGGCTTACAGCGTCTTTCCATCCTGACTCTGTTGTTTCTGGAGATACGTCAGGGAATCTCGTGTCTGTTGTGATTACGAAAACATCTATTGTCGATTTCAATGCTCCGGGCGATATGTTGGGAAAAGGCGACTATAAGCGATTTAGGCTGGGAAGTGCTGCGTCCCTACAGGAAATAGATAAAGAGTTCTGGAAAAACAACAAATGGCGGCTACGCCACCCACCCAATGGAACGGGCCGCGAAGTTTGGAGGACGCGTCTTCAGCATAAACTCCAACGGGCCAGGGAGCAAGCCCCTTATAGTTTCGAAAAACAGAAGACAATGTTCATAAACATGATGGAGTCTGCAAAACTGAACAATCACTCTCCGGAATCCGGAGAGGCCCCATACTCATTTTTTTTTAACAATTGTGGCGGTTTTGTTGAGTATATTGCAAGTATGAGCGGAATGACGACTGTGCTATACAATGGATACTTGTACCAGAATTTCATGATTGGTTTTGGGGGACGCTAACACTTTCCATTGGGACAGCGGCCATCTTTGAGTTGTGGGCCTGTGTTATTTGATGAATGTGGAATGGCCACCGGGCAGTCCTACCCGCTGGATTGTGCGACAAAGGAGAGAAGGAATGAAAAGCATAATTTATGGCATGGCGATGATGGCGGGAATTATGCTGGGGAGCAGTGGTATAGCGCAAGCGGCGATCATGTCCGGGAGAGTGCTGCGTTCGGATGAATCGGGGCAGGGAGTGGCGAATGTCACAGTGGAGGCGATCTCCTACAAGCCTGCGTATGAAAGTTACTCTACGACCACGGATGCCGGGGGATACTACAGCATGATCAACGCTTGGCCAGATGGATTGAGCTTCTGTAGTGTGAAGCTAAAGGAGGAGAATGGAGCGACTTTTTCTCCGCCAAATATATCCGTGACCGGCGGACAGGATTATCAGGGCCTTGATTTTACAATGGAGCCACCTGACAACAGCACTAGGGGGCTTCGGATCTGTACGCTGACTGTCCACATCGGCAATCCGGAATTGGCGGATGGATACTTTTGGCGAGTCTGGTACAATGGCGGTGTTCCGTTGACATTACCGCAGACCAGTCTTCTCCAAAGCCCCTGGACCGATCGGGCAAGTGGCGACAGCCATGAATGGATGCCTTATGACTCCTGGTATGTCATAGAGTTCAAGGACATTGGCGGATATCGCAAGCCGGAAAATATGGTGGTGTACACCGATGGTTCGGGATGGGGAGATATCAAGCAACTGACCAATAACTTTCAGGTCACGGGCACCTACGAGTCGTTGCCGGTCATCTTGGATTCCAGCCCAGAGGAAACAGAGTCTGGCCTGTTTTACGTCAAGGGCTTTGACTCATCCGGCGTTGTCGGGTCGGGGCCCTACATGTACAAAAGTTATTTCACGGTCTTTGCCGGGGCGGCCGTCCATGCCGGAGCCGTGGATTTAGACGAGTGGGGGGTTGTCCAGATCACAAATAGGGGAAATCAATGTTCTTTCGCAGGAAGCACGGCCAATGGCATCACCTCGACAAGTGAGGTGCTTTGTACGGAATATGCGCCTGCCAAACCGGGGTATACGTTCGAGGAAAGCGAGCGGCTAACAGTGACTCTTGAGGGTAAAGGCGGTGTGGATGTACCTTCGAGTACCCATTGGTACCTGTTGTGCGATGAATGGAAAATCGGTGGTTTTACCAACGGCCAGACCATAGCCGTGCCCGCTTCTCTGTCATACGAAATCGAGTTCGGGCGGGCGCAGAACACGCCGGGCTCAGACGTTGACGACTGGATATCCCCTGTGAGCGTGAATGGGGCGGGAGGTGGTGAGTATACCGGGGAGTATGTCCGGCCAGGGGACTATTCAACATCCACCCCGGTGTTGCCTACATCGGCGGTTGCTTTGGGCGAAGGGGAGGCCGGGAATGCGGAAGTCGTACAGGATGATTCTGAGAACCCGTTGGATACGGGCGAAGAGTCTTGTGCCAGCGGTCAGCGTGGTGATCCGGTATTACTTTGGAGTGGAAAGTTTTATCTGAACCTGAATGATGAAATGATTCTAGGAAAGATGCCGATTTTGTGGAACCGAATATATTCCACTACCTTTACCTACGATGGTCCGCTTGGTTACGGATGGACTCATTCATACAACCAGCGGCTTTATATGCGCGAAGGCTCCGATATCGTCTTAAGGAATGGCGATTGGACCCGAACAGTGTTTACGAATAGAGGGGATGATGTTTATACTGCCCCGGGGGGAGTTTCCCTAGTGCCTCAAGGGGATAACTGGGTTCTCAGCGAGACTGCTGCGTTGGACAAAGTGTTTGATTCCCTCGGGCGGTTGATTCTTATTTCCGATTCGGACAGCAACCAGCTTATGTTCTCGTATGTCCAAGAGACACGACAACCCGTGCTGGGACTTCCTGATTACTCTTTGAGTACTGGGCAAGTTATGGTGGCGGAAATGTATCGGTTGGATCAAATCGTTCAGGCGCATGACGGCGTCACGAATGGCTGTGGTGTATTTATGGAATATGATGGAGGCGGCAGGCTGGTTCAGGTCATCCTGTCATATGGAGGGGCAAAGGCAGAACAACAACTAAACTATCGATACGATGAAAACGGATCGGGAAATTTAGTTGAGTATATCGACGCCGACGGCGTTGTCTATCCATATACATATGACGATTCACATCGAATGTTAACTTTTTACGAGGGGTGTGTCTGCAATGTGCGCAGCAACCGCTATGATGAAGCCGGACGCGTGTGCGAGCAAACGATGGCTGGGACGCGCGTGCTGTTCGATTATTTGGTGGAAAAGCAGGTAACCCGTACAACAACTATTGTGGCTAGCGGGAAGACTGGCTTGCCGGTACGCGAGGAGGTCGAGTATTTTTATTTTCTGGATTCCGGGAAAACATGGAAACATGTTGTTCAGATGGGGGAGCAATTGGATCCAGAGGGAGGGGAGTCCGATGACCTGGTTACAGAATACCATTATGACGAGTTGGCCGGGATAGAAACAGGTGTCACCTATCCAGGCGGGATGGGAAAGGAGATAACCTTTGATGAAGCCGGGTACGTTACGTCAATGATCTGGACCGGTGAGGACGGGAGCGAAATCATGCGCTGTTTTGAATATGGTCCGCACGGTGTCACCAACCAGTACGATATTTATGCCGGACCACCAGAGTCTCGTGTCATGTCGGTGGCCACAACGTACGATGAAATAGGCCGTATCGTATCGGTCGTCCAGCAGGGGGGCGAGGGGCAGGAAATGAGTGTGGGGATGTCCTATCAAACCAACGAAATCGATGGGACTCGAGTGACGGTGTCGAATGGAGCGGGACGCGCAATTCAGTGCGATCTCAATGGGGAAGGCCAACTGGCAGGCATTGTGGATCCGACATCACAGTCGAATATTGTAAGCTATGGGCATAACGTGTTGGGTTATAGAACCAATAAGATCGATGCACTGGGGAGGGAAACTGTATACAAATACAATGAACAAGGAGAGATTGTCCGGATTGAATACCCCTGCGGCATGGAGACATTGTGCGAATATTCGCAAGGGAATCTCGTGCGGAGAGAAGATGGCCGGACATCAAGTCGCGCCGGCTTGGTCAGTCTTTTTGAATATGACGATGATGGTCGGTTACGGGCGGAATACGGAGTCGGCAATGGAACGACCACGCTGGTCAAGCGGATATGGTATGACAGTGACGGGCGGCTCGAAGAAATCGAGACCCGGGCGGGCATTGCCAGTGCAAGAACTTACGATAGCGCAGGGCGCATCATCGGTGCACAGGTGTGGGGGGTCGGGCAGAGCAACCGCTTTGATCAGGCATCAAGACTGATTGAGAACATTGGACCTGATGGGGCGCGGACCTTGTATGAGTATGACGGCTTGGGGCAGATAACCGAAGTGGTCGAGGCTGCGGGGACGCCTTTTGAGCGGACCACTTCATATGAATACAACGATGCAGGACAGATTGTAGCGGTAGAGGGAGAAGATGGATTATTGCAGAAGTTCGAATATGACGAATTCGGCCAGTTGATTGCCCGGGAAGGAACGGGCATTCTTCCGCAGACATTCGAATACGACGCAGGAGGAAAATTGACGGGTGTTGGCTATGCCGATGGCTCCGTATTTACCTATGTGTATGACGAGAGGGGGAGGCGAGTGCGAACGGTTTATCCGGATGAAACGGAAGAGTCATATGAGCATGACGCGGTCGGCAACTTGACTCGTTTTGAAGATCGCCTGGGCAGCAGCATTTATTATGTCTACGATGCGGCGGATCGTCTCGTGTCGATCAGCGCGCGGAATCAACCGGATGTGGCGATCGAATTCTTCGAATATGACTCCCTCGGCGGCGTACAGGTTTATTCCAATGCGGCGGGGGTGGTTCGACGCATTGACATTGATGATTTTGGACTGGTCACCAACATTGTCCGCGCGAGCGGGGTGAAGCAGTCCTTTGTCTACGATGAAATCCAAAGGCCGGTTTCGATCATGTGGTCCGACGGGACCATGGTTTCAAACGAATATGACGGGCCATTTCTTGTCCGTACGTCGCAACGGGATGGCTCCGAGCACCGGATGCAGTATGACGAGGCAGGACGATTGTCCATTCACATTCCTCCCTCTGGGCTGACCAATGCCTATTCCCACGATGTTTTTGGGAGGCTAGCTACATTCAGCAATGACATCAGAGGGGCGGTCAGCTACCACTATGATTCTTTGAACCGGCTGACGTGCATGGAGCTTCCAGCTGCACGGATCGTTAATCTGGAATACGACGAATACGGACGGCTAACAAATCGATGGGGTTGGGGACATCACCCCGTCCGGATGGAATACGATTGGGCATCCAATATGACCAATTTGATTGATGCGGCGGGGAGGCACCATGTCAGGGCCTACACCCTCATGGGCAAGGTGCACCGGCGTGAGTATCCGGATGGTTCCTATCTGGCGTTCTGGTATGACGCCGACGGAAAGACGGTAAGCAATCGCACGGCCTCGGGGCGAATAACCCGCTACGAATATAATGCCCAGCGATATTTGTCGATGGTGGCATTTGGGCCGGAAGAAGCGATTCATTATGAATATGACATATTGGGGCATCTTCAATCTATTTCTACGGGCGGATTCACAAATGAGTATGAACATGATGGCATGGGCCGGATTATCCGTGAGCGGCAGGGATCCGGGGAGATGGACATCCAGTATGAATATGATGGGGAGAGAATTGACCGAATGCGGTATGGCGATTGGGTTATTGATTATGGCTGCGATGCGGCGGGGCGGTTAATTCAATTGGACACGCCTTTGGGCCGGTTTGAATATTTGCGTCGGGAGTCGGACGGGGGGCTTGAATCGGTCGTCTATCCATGCGGGATGATGACCAGCAATCGTCTGGATTGTGGCGGGCAGTTGATGGAGCGCATTTTGGTCGATGTGGACATGGACGTGTTTTCCGACGTGACTATATTCCGGGACCGGATGGGATTGGTGACGAATCTGGTTTATGATGACGGGTTGCACGATCATTTGGCATACGATGGCACAGGGCAATTGTCGCAGGTGAGGCGTCTGTTGTCCGACAACAGCGAAGATGATACCTATCAATATTTGTATGGGTATGATGGGGTGGGGAATTGGACTCAGCGGGTTGCAAACGGGTCGAGCGTTTCCATCGTCAATAACAATCTTGACCAGATTTCCGAAGTGACCTTCGAAGGCGGGGGTCGTCTCCAGCCCATTTACGATGCGGATGGGCAATTGGTATATGATGGGGTAGACTACTATCGTTGGAGCAACTCTGCACGTCTGATTGGCCTGTCGAATGCGACAAGAACGCTGTCGTTTGAATATGATGCCATTGGGCGTATGGTGCGCCGCACTCGGAGCGAGGCCGGGCAATGGCGTTTTACTGTGGAGTATACGTATGATGATTGGATGCCGATCCATGCGGTTCAAAACGAGCCGGGAGCTACGTCCGTGGTTCGGTACGCGTGGGGATGTGACCGCTCGGGCCGCATGGAAAGGACAGGAAACAATGGCAGTCTCCTGGCCGCAGAATTATCAGCGAGCGCGAACACAAGCGTTTGCTATTATGTGCATGACTATCGGGGGAATGTATCCGGCATTGCGGATGATGCGGGGCGAATTATTGAGACGTTTCAATACAGTCCATTCGGAAGGATATTATCGGGTTCCGCACCCAATGGGATAAGAGATTGTTGGGGATTTTCGGGAAAACTGCATATAGAAGGCGGCGATTTGGTCTACTACGGCATGCGATTCTATCACGCCGGACTGGGTCGTTGGATCAGTCGGGACCCGTTGGGCAGTCAGCGGGGGTTCAGCGCATACGGCATGGTGGAAAACGATCCGGTTAACCGATTGGATTCCCTCGGATTGTCTTCAGAGCTTGCGAAATTTGGACAAAACGCCTTTTGGGGCTTTGCAAATCTCCCCGGAACGCTTATTAGCCATTTGACGCCACTCGGTGACAGTTACAGCAAGGCTCTGTCCATGCGGCGGGTAATAGGCGAACCTGTGCATGGGAATAGTGACGCATGTATCGTGGCCGTCAACGGATTAAACAACACCTGGAAAGAATATGAATCGGATCTATGGTCGATGTATTATGGAAAGGATTTAGCAACAACAAAGACAGTGTCTCCGGACATTAAACAAACGGCCATTGAGACCGGAGATTATGCGCCGATTATTAGTTTCAATTTGAAGCAGGCGATGGCGGAACCGGATCAACCGAAGATACCGGTTTATGCCGTTTACAATAATTCCAATATAAACTGGACCGATCCGGACAACACCGGCGAGAATACTGCTCAACGCATGATTGGGATGTTTATGGATGGTTTTTCGGCATTCTTGGGCAAGTTGGGTGTGGATGCCACCGGGAGTGCCATCTCTACAACAATACATGATCTTTTGTGTTCGAAGAAATGTCGTCGGATTGTGCTAGCCTGAATAATTCATCAAGTTAAGCTAAAAAAAGAGTTGGCATTCTTATCCCATTCTTGCAGAATAGGATGTGTCTAAACAAAAGAAAGCCAACTCATGAATACACTTACCACATCCGACCTGC